>NZ_KV816943.1:0-79135 GCF_001814535.1 Actinomyces sp. HMSC065F12 | reverse complement strand
GGCAGGACAGCAGTGGCATCCCCGCCCGAAGGATTTGCGGTCAGGACACACCCAAAAAGGCTGGGCCGGACACTAAACACCCCGCGACACGCCCACCCCATACACACATTTCGGGCATTAACCCCAAAAAGGCGGTGAGATGCAGAAAGGCCAGCAAGATGTGGAAACGCCGGCAGTGTACTGAAAGGCGGCCGTATACAGAAAGATCGGGACACCGCAACAAACTGTCAACGATGTCCCGACACATCACAATGGTCGGGGTGGCGGGATTTGAACCCACGACCTCTTCGTCCCGAACGAAGCGCGCTACCAAGCTGCGCCACACCCCGTGCGACCGTTCAAGTATAGCGATGCCGATGCTGAGTACACAAAAATAAGAGAGCAAATACGCTGCAGTTTCGGTCACACCCTTTGCGTGGCGCTGATGAAAGGGAGAAGCGGGTGAGGCTTCTGGCTGTTGACACGGCTGGAAACCTCACCCGCGAGGGATGGCAGTTAGTTCAGGTCACCTCCGTTTCCGGGACACAACCGTGAGTGCGGTTGCGCCGACGATGAAGCTGAGCGCAATGAGGCCAGTCAGGTTGTTCGCACCGGTGCGAGCAATTCCCTTGGCGACGATGTACTTACCGTCCGCGCTCTTCTTGGACTGTTCGACTTTGCCTGGAGTGACCGGCTTGGCTGGGGTGACAGGGCATGGCTGCGCAGCCACCGACAGGTCCCATTCCACGGTTGCGCCGTCTTTAACCATGTAGTCCTTGGCCACTGAAGCTGTGACGTGAACCGTTGAGTTGGTCTTTTCCGTGGTGTAGGTGACGCCTTCCTGGGTTGGAAGCTTCACCGTTTGCTCAACGCCGCACTTGTCGGCGGGAACCACTGTTGGCGCCTCGGGGGTCACGACTTTGGTGACAGTGCCTTTCACGTCCATCTGGAATGTGTCGATTCCCAGCGGTGTGGCGTAGTAAGGAGGATTGGCAAGTGACAGCATGACCGGCGTTGCGGTATTGGCCGCCAGAGCTCCAATCTCCACGCCAGCTTTGAGCTGCGCGCCTGTCACTTCCATCCGCGTGTCCCCGACAGTGAGGGCGTACATCGTCTGGTCTTTCAGGGCATTGGACGTGACAGTTGCCGTGGCATCCATCACCGCATTGTCCTTGGCAGTCAGGTACACGGTGTGGGACACGTCCCCTGAGTATCCAAGGGTGCTCGGCATGCTTTCTGCGTTCTCTTCAGTTGCGGTGAAGGTGCCGTTATCTGACGTGACAGTCTTCTCCGACAGGTACAGTGGCTTGCCTTCTGTTTCAACCTTGATCACCGGCAGGTTCGCGTCAGGGGAATTGCCCTTGAGTGTGACTGTCAGTGTGGTTCCCTCATGCGTGAACGGAAGTTCCGTATCCGTTCCGTCAATTGTCACAGACTTGACCGTGGAGGAAAGGCCGCGCAACTGGATGGTCTTGTCAGGAGCCCAGCCGTCGGTGACACCCAGGTACACCGCATTGTCGTTGACGACCGCATATCCCCAGTTTTCCTGTGGGAAACGGGCGTAGCGTGAGCCGTTGAGAATGGCGGGGTGAGCCTTGTTCCATTCCCCCACACCCTTGAGGATGTTGACCTCGAATGGATCCATTTCGCCGGTGCCCTTGGGGCCAATATTCAGAAGGTACTGGCCACCGTTGGCGACTGTTGTGAACAGGTTGTTGACTTCGTGCTGAATCTGGTAGGTCAGCTGAGCGGGATTCTGCCGCTTGTTTTCTATTTCAGGCCACTTGCAGTATCCCCAGCACGTGGGGAACGTTGAACGGGCAGCTTCCCACGGTGCCTGGCGTTTCTGGCTGAAGACCGCGTTATCGCCACCGACTTCGAAGTCACCCTTGTTGTTCCACACGCGTGAGCTGACCATGGCGTTAGGCTGCAGTTCATGCACCCAGTTGGCCATTCGCTCTGACTGGTCGGCAGTGGGGGCGCCCATATCGAACCAGACCTCAGCGATTTCGCCGTACTTCGTCATCAGCTCAGTGAGCTGAGACTTGATGTAGGGCATCATGCTTTCGGGGATCTTGTTCATGTTCGAGTAGGGCTCAGCTTCGTGCTTAGTCCAGTCGATAATCGAGAAATACACGCCGAACTTCAAACCGACATCGGCGCAAGCAGTCGACAGTTCTTCCAGAGGGTCGAGACCCATATCGGTCTTATCAATGACGTTATAGTCAGTTGTTGCGGTATCCCACATTGCAAAACCATCATGGTGCTTTGATGTGATAACCAGATATTTCATTCCAGCGTCTTTAGCATTTTGACACCATTCATGGGCATCAAATTCAGGCGCATTCATTTGTGCTGCTTCAGCAAGATAATCTTCGTCGCTGATTTTCGACCAGGCTTTAATCTGTTCCGGATACCCTAGGGGCTGGCGTTGACCTTTGTAATATCCACCGAAGTTCGAATAAACGCCCCAGTGGATAAACATTCCGAACTTCAGCTTTTCCCAGTTTTGGGCGCGCTCCGATTCAGTGTAGGGAATTGCTGCATCCACGCCTACCACGGGAGATGGGTTCGCGGGTGCCAGATCGGCAGACGGTTCAGCGAAGGCTAGACCTGTCATAGAAGTTATGAGGCCCAGAGTTAACGCTGAAGATGCAAGAAAATGTAGCTTTCTCACGTGATCTCCTAATAGTGTGACAACATTGTCGCCGACTACGCTACTCGAAAGAATTACTTTTCTTCTACTGTTTCGGTATTAACCAAAATAAAGAGTTAATTTATTGCAAGAAACAAAATTAAAACAAAAGGAATAAGGATCTAAGTCCCCCCCACACATAATGCGGCTCAAGGTGATGTCAACCGATTTCAGTTCGCGCCAACCAGACGCAGAATCGACACCTCGGGGCGCGTGGCGATACGAACCGGCGCCATCGGGGAGGTTCCCAGACCGGCACTGACATGCAGCGGAGCCGAGCCGCTTGTATGGGTCCACCTGTGCACACCCTTGGCGTAGCGCGGCGGCAGGTCGCAGTTCGTCACCAACGCCCCCCACACGGGCAGCCCGATCTGTCCGCCGTGAGTATGTCCCGCGCAGATCAGATCCACACCTCGATCAACGAACGCATCGAGGACCCTGCGATACGGTGCGTGAGTGACACCGATGCGGATGGTGTCCGAATCATCCCATCTTTCCGGCAGCTTCGGCATGCGGTCGCGTTCAAGGTGAGGATCGTCAACACCTGCCAGATTGACCGCCACCGACCGGTCGCCGTGCGCCATGCGCACCGTCAGCTGATCGTACCGATTCGACAGGTCAACCCAGGACGCCCTCGTCAATTCCTGAACGAAATTGCGCCACGGCAGACGCGCCAGGCGGGACGTGTCGTGAGTGGCGTGCGCATCGCGGCGCAGATAGTGCGTCCAGGGGCGGAACGTCGACGACGTGTAATAGTCATTGGAACCCAGCACGAACACTCCGGGGTAAGCCAACAGCGGCCGGTAGGCCTCACGCAGAAGCGAAGCTCCCGTCGCATTGCCGAAGTTGTCGCCCGTCGACATCACCATGTCGAAATCCTCGGTTCGGGCCACGTGGTCAAGAAAATCGACGAGGAAGTCCTGACCGGAATACAGGTGGAGGTCGGAGATGTGCAGGATGCGCAGCTCTTCGCCCTGGCGCAGTGCAGGCACTGGAATCGAGAAGTGCCGTACCGTCGGGCATCGTCGCTCGCACTGACCCCAGGCAAGCGAAGCGACCCCCAGACCCGCCACCGTCGCAGTGGCCAGGCCCAACGCGCGGCCCGCTGCGATCAGGCGGGGTGGCAGAACTGATGGCTGACGGGACGCATTGAGCAAGATGCGAGGATCCGTCGCAGCCAACGACTGGCGCGCGTTGAACTCACTCATCGTTATCTCTCTCGCTCAATAATCGTGCCGTCAGGAAGCTCGATGCTTTCGCCGGGCTTCAGATTCAAACTGTCAAGATCAATATTACTGAGGTCAACCTGGCCGTCGGTGGACAAACTAGTGGACGAGGAGTTCGCGTTGTTACCTGCGTTCCTGTCGCGATTCTGGTTCTGGTTGTTCGAGTTGGCGTTGTTCTGAACCTGACGTGTGCCATTCAGGTTGGCGTTCGGCAGGGGCTGGACTTCCGCACCCTGAAGAGCAAGGTTCATGTACGGCATCCACAGGTGCAGGCCAACCGTGGAACCATAAGGAACCGAGTAGTAGCGTCCGGCCACCGTCACATCGGAGACCTGCTGGGATGATGCGTTCGCATGACCCATCCACGCGGCGGTGGCGAGCTGCGGTGTGAAGCCAACGGTCCATGTGTTCGAGTTCGAGTCAGTCGTACCGGTCTTTGCGGCAAACGGGCGGCCACCCTCCAGGTAAATACCTTCCTGCGGGCCGTACCATTCAGCAGCTGACTTGCCCAGAAGCGTCGCAACCTTATCAGCCACTTCCTGATCCAAGACCTGATGACACGACGGCTTGAATTCCTTCAGGACATTCTCTGAGCGGTCAGAAACGGACAGGAGCGCCGTCGGTGGGCACTGCGAGCCACCGTTGGCCAGCGTGCCGTACGCCGAAGCCATCGCGAGTGGCGATGCGCCGGTCGAACCAATGATGTTGGACGGGAGGGCGGCCGGCGCTTCACCCGTATTGGGGTCCTTAATGCCCAGGTCAGCTGCGCGCTGGAAAATCTCACACAAATCGAGGCGGCTCGCCATGTTAACAAATGCCTGGTTGACAGACATCTCTGTGGCGCGCAAGACCGTGTGGGAGCCGTCCTTGCCGGGCAGGTCGCCCACCGTCCACGGCTCGAAGCCACCGATCGCGGCGCCGTTGCAATGGAAATCACCCGGCGTGTAAGTGCGGTTACCCCGGCCAACACTTTCATAAGCGCCGTGACCTTCCTTGAACCACTGAATCAGAGTGAATACCTTGAAGGTTGATCCGACGTCAAAGTTTGAGTCCGCCGAATAGTTCACCTGCGTCATTGCTGGATCAGATTCGTTGGGTGCGCCGAAGTGCGTATTTTGAGCCATCGCGACGATGTGGCCGTTGGACGGCTCCACCGACGCGATCGCGGCGTCGACTCCGTTACCCGGTGGCAATGCTCCGTTGACAACGTCCAGCGCAGCTTTCTGCTTATTCGCGTCAATCGTGGTGCGAATCGTGATACCGCCGGTCTTCAGCAGGCGTTCACGTTCGATGCGGGTCTCACCGAATATTGCATCGTCGAGGAACTGCTGCTTGGCGAACTCGCAGAAGTACTCCATACCCGTCGCCGCGCCGGCACAGCCCTGGGGGCGCTCGTTCGGGTTGAGCATGTCGGGAACAGGTGTGGCCACCGCCTCGTCGTGTTCCTGCTGAGTAATGATGCCCTGATCGAGCATGACGGAAAGGACGATGTCACGTCGTTCCTGAGCGGCATCGGGGTGAACCAGCGGATTGTAGGAGACCGGGGACTGCACCAGGCCCGCCAGCAACGCCGACTGCGGCATGGTCAACTCGGATGCGTGGGAGGAAAAGTACAGGTCAGCAGCGGCTTCAACGCCATAGGTGGTGGGGCCGAATGGTGCGATATTCAGGTAGCCGGTCAGGATGTCATCCTTGGACATCTGGCGCTCCAGACTCATCGCGTACTTCATTTCACGCAGCTTGCGCTCAGGTGTACTCACCGTCGCATCGTGAATCTGTTCAGGGTCGCCTTCCAGAAGGCCTTTCTCCACCAGCGAGTTACGCACGTACTGCTGCGTGATGGTCGATGCACCCTGCATGCCGTCATCGTCGGAGAAGTTACGCACAACGGCGCGCATAATGCCGTCCGGGTCCACGCCGTGATGGGTGAAGAATCGCTTGTCCTCAATAGCGACAATCGCCTGCTTCATCTCTTCGGAAATCTTGTCGGACGGCACGACGATACGGCGCTTGTCGTAGAACTTGGCGATCGTCTGATTGTTGGCGTCGAGCATCGTCGACTCTTCAGCCGGTGCAACGATCTCGATATCTTCGGGCAGCCCCTCGAGAATCGATGGTGAGGCTTTGGCGGCCACCCCCAGTGATCCCACGGCAGGCACCGCGATACCGGCACCCAGGACGCCCAGCAGTGCAGAGATGCAGATGAAGGCGAGCAGGAGCGCCACCAGCTGGACTGGCGTGACTGAACGAGTTCGAGTCTGTGGCTTCGACATAGGTTAAGGATACGTGTGTCCACGTGTATTAGGGGAGGGGAAGTGCCTGAGGTATGAGGAATTCGTCAAATTGAGGCTGCTGGCGTCACCCTCGTCGATGATTGACGAGGGAGGCCGCGGGCGCCTGTTATGCATCCTGTGAGGAGGATATTTCACACTATTGATGATCTCGTGTTGCTTGAATGAGTCAGATGTGTGTATGGTCACAGTAGTGATGGTCAAGGATGATCATGGACTGGAGAACAAGGAATGAGCAGTATCGATCAGGATCAGACATGGGCCGCCCGCGCGCTGTGTGCGACGGAAGAACCGGACGCACTGTTTGTGCAGGGAGCTTCCCAACGCCAGGTACGAGTCAAATGCATGGCATGCGAAGTGCGCCTGGAATGTCTGGCAGATGCGTTGCAGTCAGAAGCTAACTTCGGCGTGTGGGGTGGACTGACTGAACGTGAACGGCGAGCTATGCTGCGTCACTACGACGACGTGGAGGATTGGTGGCAGTGGCTCAACGAATCTCAGGACGCTTTGGCGTGTGAACTACGTACACCGCGGATCCCGAAAGTTCTGGCCCACGTGCGCCGCTAGGAAGCATCGGTATCAAACAGTTAGGCTAGTGACATGACCACATGGGAATACGCAACGATTCCGTTGCTTACACATGCCACAAAAGCAATCCTGGATCAATGGGGTGCTGACGGGTGGGAACTTGTCACCGTCATCCCCGGGCCGACGGGTTCCGATAATCTGGTCGCCTACCTGAAGCGGCCGATAGAAAAACAGGCATAAAAAAGTGGGGCGGTCAGCGACCGCCCCACTTTTTTGACGTCTTCAGCGTGCGCGACGAGCCAGACGGTCAACATCCAGCAGCGTCACTGCGCGACCCTCAAGGCGGATCCAGCCGCGGGAGACGAAGTCAGCCAGTGACTTGTTGACGGTTTCGCGCGACGCGCCAACCAGCTGAGCAAGCTCTTCCTGAGTCAGGTCATGAGGCACGTGAACGCCTTCGTCGGTGGGCGCGCCGAAACGGTCGGCCAGGTCAAGCAGCGCCTTGGCGACACGGCCTGGAACATCTGAGAAGACCAGGTCAGACATGGACTCGTTCGTGCGGCGCAGACGCTGGGCAAGTGCCTTGAGCATGTGCTTGGCCAGCGTCGGGTTCGTGTCAAGGATTTCCATGAGGTCTTCGTGCTCAAGGTAGAGCAGGGTCGCCGGGGACACTGCGGTAGCGTCCGTGGAGCGCGGGCCTGGATCGAAGAGCGTCAGTTCACCGATAATTTCGCCCGGTCCGAGCACGGCGAGCAGTGATTCGCGCCCGTCGTTGCTGGTGTGACCCAGCTTGATCTTGCCTTCGGTGATGATGTAGAGGCGATCGCCAAGGTCGCCCTCGTCAAAGAGAGTTTCGCCGCGACGCAATGCGGTGCGTCCCATCTTGGACTGCAAGAAGTTCTTCTGCGCCTCGTCGAGCCCGTCGAAGAGGGGAACCTGATTGATAATGTCATCAACAAACATGTGAGACCAAACTCCGTTCCTGTCGTCTATGTCGAATCGCGCGAGGCTGCTCGCAGCGTTTCATCTTCCATTGTGTCGTAATCGTGACAATCACCACGGCGTTTTGGCCGGAGTGTATGGCAACAACAGTCAATATTATTATTCATACGTGACGATTCCAACAGAACACGACACATCTGGGCTTGTCAATGCGGGTTCTGAAGCTGCCGAGGCACTTGCGCGTCAGCTGATGAACGCCTATCCGGACGCCACATGCACATTAGATTGTTCGACGCCGTTCCAGCTGCTCATTGCGACAATGCTGTCGGCGCAGACAACCGATGAGCGGGTCAACCGCATCACGCCGGCGCTCTTCGGGGAATTTCCAACAGCTCTGGACCTTGCTCAGGCGCGGCGCGATACGGTCGAGCAGATCGTGCGGCCGTTGGGTTTCCAGCACCGACGATCCGGGCAGATCATTGCGACCGCTCAGGCGCTGTGCACTGAATTCGGTGGTGAGGTTCCGCAGTCCAACAAGGAGTTGGAAAAACTCCCCGGGGTCGGGCATAAGACGGCCAACGTCGTGATGGGAGTGTGTTTCGGAGCGCGCGCACTGACAGTTGATACACATGTCGGCCGCCTGTCTCGCCGTTTGGGATGGACGAGGGCGACCAGCGTGACGCGCGTCGAAAAGGACGTGACAACACTGCTGGCAGGCGTGAACTGGACGAAACTGTCACATGTTCTGATCGCACATGGTCGCTCAGTGTGCACTGCCCAGGGGCCTCGATGCGATGAGTGTCCGGTGGTGGATCGCTGCCCGAAAGTCGGTGTAGTGCCCTGGTCAGGTGGTGGGCAGTGAAGCCAGGAAATCGCTGATCAGGGTCGTGACACGCTCGGGTGCTTCTTCGGGGGCGAAGTGCCCTACTGCGGGCAGCATTGTGGTGTGCAGCGGATAGGTCACATGGTGTGAATCGCGCGCAAAATCTGTAGCCGACAGTGATGAATCTTCTGCGCAGTGCACGCTCAGAGTCGGAACCTGCACGGGGTCGGCCAGCGCCTTGCGCGAGGCGATGGACAGGAATCGCGTGCTGGAAAATGAGTCAGTGGTCGCGGAGGCGGCGAACGCGCGAGCCATTGCGCGTCGATAGGGTTGTGCGTCGGCCAGCATCTGTTCGCGATGTGAGGGCGCCGCCCACGAACGGATCATTGAATCGATGAGTTTGCCGGATTTGAGCAAGGTGACGCGCCGCCAGGGAATATCCATGCGCAGGGCGAGCAGACGCCCGCGCCACAGAGGAAGCAGTGTGGGCCACAGGGGACGTTCCAGTGGGTGCGGCGCCGCCAGCGTCATCACCGCGCGCAACGCAACCGGATTGGTAGCTCCCAGCATCCATGCAACAGCACCGCCCATGCCTGCGCCGACCACTGTGAAGTGGGAAATACCCATTGCTGACATGATGGCGGTGACGTCATGGGACAGTTGCAGCAGATCCACCTTGTCGGCCTGCAGGTCGGAGGCGCCGAAACCGCGCTGATCAACTGCGATCACACGATGCCCCTGATCAGCCAGGGAGGGAATAACATGCCGCCAGGAACGCCAGAACAAAGGGAATTCGTGCAGCAGAACAACGGCGTGGTCACATTCCAACGGGCCGGCATCGACAACATGGAAGGTCGCGCCGCCAGCGTTGACGTGACGATGCTGCCACGGACCGGGCTCTTCCAGAACCTCCCGAAGAGAAAGATCTGCATCCATGTGATTCAGCGGCCCTCATCGCGAGCCTTGGCCGCGCGGCGGCGGGCTCGCCATGAGAAGAAGGCACCTTCAGGATTGATCTTTTCCACCTCAGCGCGCAGAGCTTCCTCCGAGCGGCCACGGCGACGTACCCAGTGAGAGACCCACGCGCCTACCAGCACGATCAGGCCCAGGAGTGCGAAGCGTCCGGAAAATGCGGAGGCCTGGAAGTGGTGAGCAAGATTCATGCCGAATGCGTTCCACGAGTTCAGCCACTGAACAGCAGGCTGAATGAGCTGCGAGAAAATCCCCGGAATGACGATCGGAACAAGTCCGGACAGGAAGGTGAGGATACCCATGACGAAGCCACCCAGCGAGGAGCGCGCAACCGTCACCCCCAGCAGGACAACAATCACCAGAGCGCCCACCAGTTCGGCAATAGCTGCCAGGTTCACTGCCCCCGTCGAGAACGCAGACCCGTCAGCAAGTGTCATGCGCGCCCCGGCATCAGCTGCGAGGAACCATGCGATGGGCAGGAAGATCAAGAATGCGAAGAAGCTCCACCAGTGCGATCCAGCGCGAGACGGAATCTCGGGCGACAGTGTCGTGCCTTCAAAGATGGCGTCATCGAGGGAACTCGGGGTGCCTTCCACGTGCACCGGAACCGGTTCAGCGCGAGGATGCCAGTTTGCCTCGTTCTCATCTGCCGGATCTGCTTCCTCCGGCGGAGAGACGAGGGAACGGCGGTGCACTGCGGTGCGCTCCAGCTCATCTTCATCTGTGGCTGTTTCGTCCTCATCGCGGTCATGGCGATTCTCGAGGACGTCGCGCGGAGCTGGTGCCGGCAAATCATCACGCTCAGGCGGGGAGATGCGGTCGCGAGGTTCATCCTCATCCAGGTCAGGTGCGTCGCCCTCGTCATCAACAGGATCGACGGGGGAGGGGATGCGTGGTTCGGAAGTGGAGGGCACAGGATCGACGGCCGAGGTGTCATCGGCAGCACTGCCAGGCGCTCCAATGATGTTTTCCGTGTCGCCCTCATGCCTGCTCAAGGTCACTTCTTCGCCCGTGAGAATCTCATCGCTGGCAGCTGATTCAGCGATTTCGTCAGTTTCTTCGGGGCGCGGTGCCATCGGCGCAGCCGTTGATCCGCTTGCGCCCTCGAAAGTCGGGCTCTCATCGACGATGAGTTCATCGTCTCCCACTTCACCTTCCGGGCGGCGGTCGTGGAGTTCCTGATCAGACATGGTGCTACCTCCTTAGACCTTTAATGTAGCGTGAGAACTGCCCGATCTTGCGATGGGCGTGCCGAAACGGCCGATTCTGATCGTGTTACATCTCATCCACAAAACCGTGGCGGTGCCCAGTTGCCCGCAACACCTGTGCGCGAACATGGCGGCGCGTCAGCAGCGGACCCATGACCAGTGCGGGAAGCAGTAACCCCAGCGCGGACAGCACCGGCGCAGCCAGAGAAATCTGCGTCGTGGCGAGGGAATGCGGTGTGACCACCGCGCCGGTAAGGCTTGACCACAATGGGATGAGGAACGAAAACGGTATGACCACCAGAACTGAGGACGCCACAATGGGTCCGGACGTTGACCACTGCGAAATCCACGCCACCAGGCCGAAACACAAGGCGCAGATCAGCGCCGGAACTGGTCGGAACGTGTTTTCTGCCATCAGCCCCTCCAACCCCTGTGACGCTACGCGCAGTGATTCCTCGGGCGCGGCAACCATCATCATGATGCACCCGAGAATCAGGGCAACACAGGAAAAGACCGCGACCCACGTCCGGTTGCGCGCATTGTGGAATTGCCCGTTGAAGGGACGCACGCGGGAGGACCCTCCCTGAGAACTCTCGGCACTGGCCTGCTCCAGTTCCCTCAGCGTGGCGTGAACCGTCCACCGCCGCGTGGCAATGGTTGCCACCGTCGCCCCCAGGCAGATGAAGACCACGCATATTGGATACAGACTCCACCGCATCGATGTCAGTGAGTCCGCCTCGCTCATAGCGATTCCCATCCACAGGGGAGCGCGCAACGCGCCGGTCAGCTGGCCCACTCCGACAATTACCGCACTGACAGTGGTGACGGCAAGGCCGGCTGAGGACTCATCAGAGTTGGCAGCCACGAGTGCCAGCAACAGGGTCGTAATGACGATACCGACGGTGCCCTCGGACGATGACAATGGCTGTCCCTGCGCGGTGGCGGCCTGAGTGTCAGCGACCGCAAATCCCATGATGATCAGCGCGACAGGTGAAAAAACCGCTGAGAAAACCGCTGAACGCAGGTGCTGTGACAGCGTGGCCCGAGGGATCGACCTGACCCCAGTCTGTGCCACTTTCGTCTCGCTCACGTTCACCTCACCCGATAAACTCACCACGTGGAAGAATCCGATCACATTGTGCGCATGCGCCTCCTGCTTCAAGCGTGGCAGACCCCAGATATCTGCGCGCTGCGCGAACAATGTGACAGCGCATTGACGCGCGTCCGTTTCCATCATAGTTTGCGCCGCCGGTGGCAGGAAGTACGCGCCCTGACCAACATCTATGAAGCTGCCTATCTTTCTCGCTGGGAAGGCTCACCGATCAGCACCAGCGATCTGCGTGACCTCACGATGCGCGAGGGGCCACACGAAGCCGGCACCCTGACCACAGGTGAACAGTTCGCGCTGGGGATCTGGCGCAGCCAATGGCACGTCATGACGCTCATGCCGCCCCTGAACCGCACGCCCACCACCAGGCCTGCATCGCAGCCCGCTTTGCCGAACCTGGTCGCCGGACTGCACCGCGACATCACGTCACTTCTTGCTACCTCAGGCTACGTTGAACGTTCCCGAATTGCCGTTCCTGCCTCGCCTCGGCGTCTCGCTCACGTTTTGTCGCATGTCACCTGTGATGTGCCTGCTGTGGTGAGTGCAGCCGCAGTATGGGCCGACTGTGCAGCTCATCCACTGTTCGAACCAGGTTCACGCTCCGTGGGGGCGGCTGTGGCGCGATGGATTCTGACCGTGCGCGGAACGGACCCGACAGGGGTCGTGACTGTGAGCGAGCTGAGCGCCACAGACCCTCAGCGCGTTGCGCGCATTGTGTCCGGCTGGGCAGCGCCCGATCACTCCTACGCGCACGACGTGCTCGCATTCTTCCTGTCATCACTGATCGCCGGTGTCGACGATGCCCTGGATATTGCGCTCAGTGTCCAGGCAGGCCACCCTCGGCAATAGGAAACGAGGGCGGGCTACTTGCCGCGCAAACTGGTATACGCGCGGTAAAACGACCACGCCGCGCCTGCAGCAGAGCAAGCGGCAATCATGCCCGGCACAATGAGTCGAGCCGGCGAGGTGCGGACCTGAACCGTGTGCGTGAAACTGCGAATCGGCCAGTCGCGTTCCTGAGCGATTTCACGCAGCTGACGGTCAGGGTTGATGACGACGGGGTGCCCCACTGCCTCCAGTAACGGCACATCAGTGATGGAATCTGAATACGCGAAGCACTCCCCCAGATCCCACCCGTTGCGCTGTGCCATGTCGATGCAGGCGCGCGCCTTCTCATCGGCGTAGTTGAAACGCGAAATCACGCCGGTGAACGTCCCGTCCTCATTGCGCTGCGCGTAGGAACCGATCGACGCGTCAGCACCCAGCATGTGAGCAACCGGGCGCACCATTTCTTCAATCGAGGCTGAGGCGATGACAATGCGCCGACCAGCCGCGCGGTGAATGGCGATTTCTTCCAGCGCCTCCACGAAGCACACCGGGTCAATTGACCTGCTCAACGCATCCTTCACGGTGGACTCCAGGTAGACTCCGTCCCATCCGGCAGCGATTTCACCCAGTGATTCGCGCATTTTCTCTGTCGCCTGCTCGTCAGCGCCCTTGATCAGGTAGGGCAGTTGGATGAGCAGACCCAGCAGTGCGCCGCGCCGGGTCAGAAGGCCGGCCTCACGCAGGGGAGCGCGCAGCGCCACGGAGGTTGACGTGGCCAGGATTGTCTTGTCGAGGTCGAAAAAGGCAGCGGACCTTGAGCGTGGCTGTGATCGCTTCATGCGGGTCTCCTGATCGTCGAGTCGAAAAACTGCGCGCGTTATCCACAGGGTGGTGTCTCTCTCCAGTCTTCCACAGGTTGACTGAGCGAGGTGGACGAGGGAAGCCACGTGAGATGAAGTGACGGCATGAGTACACAGTGGAACGTGCGCGTCGGACTGGATCGACTGGACGAGGGTGCCAGGCGCAGCGCATGTGAAATCATCGAGCTTGCAGGCGGAACGGTTGCCAGCGACGGACTGCCCTGCGACATGTGGCTGACCTCGGATCCGGATGGGCCACCCTCGTCAGTCCGTGCGTCTGCACAGGTGCCGGTCATTGTTGTCGGCCCTGCCGGATCGCTGCGCCTGCCCGGCGATGAGATGATGCTGGCCGACATTGTCGCCTCATGTGAACCGTCACCGGTATTTTCCCCTGACCTGATACGCATCGGTTGCGCCGGATGGCAAGGTGGGGTGGGGGTGACGGCAATCGCGCGGGCGCTGGCTCAGCAGATCCGGTCGCACCCGCTGCCGGTTCTGCCTCAGGCTCCCCCTCCGCCCGTGATCGTCGTGGACACCGCCGAGTATGGGCCAGGCGTGGGCGCGGCGCAGGACGTGGCCGCTGACGGTATCCACTGGGGTGACCTGCGCGCAGACGAGACCGGATGGACTGGCACGCTCATTGACGCTCTGCCCGTGCGTGACGGCGTGAAAATCCTCGCGGCTGACTGCCGTGGTGGGCCGGCACGTTCAGATACGAGGCTGGTGCGGGTGCTCACCAGCGTGAGCTCCCGCGCGCATGTTGTGGTCGATCTGGGACGGTGGGATGAATACGCAATGCGCACCGCCTCCCAATGTGGAATCGATGCGCTGTGCCTGGTCGGACGCGCCGACCTGGACGGGGTGTGTACGCTGATGGCCGGCATATCCCGCTATGCGCCACCTGCTGTGCCCGTCGTGATTGCCACGACGCACGGGACGACGACGCAACTGTTGGGCAGTATCCGCGAGTGCGGCTTCCAGTCGATTCAGGCCATGCAGTGTCCTTTTCGAGGTGGGATGCCCAGGGGTTTTGCCGTCAAGCGAATGTATGCCGCGCTCAGGTCGGGCATGGAGCGTGCGCGATGAGCCGTCACACCATGAGGCGCGCGCTCGCTCAGGGGCACTCAGCTGTCCGGGCGGTGCGTGACAATGCTCGCGAGGGTGCAGGAGTGAGAGAACTGGCCACCGATTTTGACGATCTGGTGGCGCGCGCCGGCGGACTCGGACCGGACCTTGCTCCTCTTGTGGCGGACCCCGATGTGACAGATGTGCTCGTCAACTCCACCAGTGTCTGGATCGATCGCGGGCAGGGGGTGGAGCGCGTTGACGTGCAGCTGGGGTCGGAAAGTCAGGTTCGGGCGCTCGCGGTCCACATGGCAGCTGCGTGCGGACGACGACTGGATGAGGCCAGTCCGATTGTGGATGGAACGCTGCCCGGCGGCGTGCGCCTGCACGCGGTGCTCTCACCAGTTTCTGATGAAGGAACGGTGATTTCCCTGCGGACCTCGCGCGCTCACTCCATGACGCTGGAGCAGATGGTGCGCAAGTCTTTGATGGACGGTTCCATCGCGAGCGTGATGGCCCAGTTGGTGGCACTGCGGGCCAACATTTTGATATCCGGGGCGACCGGGTCGGGTAAGACCACATTGCTGTCGACCATGCTGTCCAGCGTGCCGCATGACGAACGGATCGTGTGTATCGAGGAGGTACGGGAATTGCGTCCCTGTCACCCGCATGTTATCCACTTGCAGGAAAGGCAGGCCAATGTTCAGGGCGCGGGAGCGGTGAGCCTGTCGGATCTGGTGCGCGCTGCGATGCGAATGCGGCCCGACCGACTGATTCTCGGTGAGTG
Organism: Actinomyces sp. HMSC065F12; assembly: GCF_001814535.1. NCBI lineage: Bacteria > Bacillati > Actinomycetota > Actinomycetes > Actinomycetales > Actinomycetaceae > Actinomyces > Actinomyces sp. HMSC065F12. Next base: position 63,823 of record NZ_KV816943.1, on the reverse strand, counting down.
TCGAGGCGCCGAAGTGCGTGACGTGTTGACGGCGCTCAACACCGGACACGACGGGGGAATGGCTACCATCCACGCCAACGCGGTGGAAGATGTTCCGGCACGTCTGGCTGCCCTCGGATCGCTGGCCGGCCTGTCGGATGCCGCGCTGTCAGCGCAAGCGGTGGCCGCATTTGACGCGGTGATTCAGATGAGGCGCGATGCGCATGGAAGGCGGGTCAGCCAGATTGGTGTTCTGACCCGGACAGCAGGTGGCGTTGCCTGTGAATGTGAATGCGCGCTGAGAGAGCGTGATGGCCGGCTCTACCCTGATCGCGCCTGGCCACTGCTGGCTGAACGGCTGCACATCGATCTGGACGCGAAAAGTGCTGCTCCATGATGGCGCTACTGTGCTTGATGAGTGCCTGTTTGGTCGCGGCGATTGGCATATCGGCCGCCAAACATTGGCGCGCTCAGGCTGTGATCGTGGCCTGGAGATTCGACGAATCATTGAAGGCAGTTCGCGCACAGAAGCCAGTGCCTCCCTCGTCAAATGTCGTGCCGGCCGGGCAGGACAGCAGCTCCCAGTTGTCGATGTTGGTGGCCGAGGTGGCAGCCCGGCTGCGTGCCGGTATGCCGACTGCCGAGGCGTGGATGCGTGCGTGGGACAGAGTTGGCTCTGCGCACCTGGGTTCATGGGAGGGGATTGCCGAGGACGGTGTTCCCCGATCCGTGGCGAGGCTGGCGCGCGCTCCCTCGTGGCGCGATGTGCGGCGTGATGTGCTGGGTTTGGTGCGGCAGCGAGACGCGTTGTCGTGGCGCCACCTAGTGTCCTCGTGTGGGCGGCTGCGGCGACGCAGCACAGTGAGCGAACGGGTCAGTCGGCGCTCAGCTCATACCTTGAGTGTCGCATGCCGCCTGACGCAGGAACTGGGAACGCCGCTTGCTGAGGTACTGGATATTGTGGCTGACAGTATCGATGAAGCTGCAGCCGCCGAAGATGCGCGCGCCATCGCACGATCTGGCCCCTTGACCTCGGCACGTATTCTCACCGCATTGCCTGTGGCGGGTATTGCGCTGGGTCAGCTGATTGGGGCGAACCCTCTTGAGCGCTTCTGTGACGGTGGGATCGGCACCATCAGCGCCATCATCGGAACGGTGTGCCTGATCGTTGGTCGGCTCGTCTCCACTCGCATGATCACCCGAACCATTGACATAAGCGAGGGCGTCGATCCGGCCACTATGTGCGATCTGACGATCGCGGGAATGAATGCGGGTGCCTCAGTGCCCTCCATTGTGCGCACGCTGGGCCGCGTCGGTAATGACGCGGAACTGGAACGGATCGGTAGCGAACTGGTCCTGGGGGCACGGTGGGGTGATGCGTGGAATCCCCATCCAGCCAACGCCGCGCTGCTGGCTGATGTCCTCGAGCCGGCATGGAGCGATGGCACGTCGCCGGTGCCGTTGCTCACGCGTGCTGCGCGCCAGGTCAGGGCACGGCGCATCGCACATGCAAAAAGTGAGGCTGAACGCCTGGCGGTGCGCCTTGTCATCCCGCTGGGGGCGTTACTGCTGCCGTCCTTCATCGCCCTGGGCGTCGTGCCAATCCTGCTGCATATTGGCACGAACACTTTTGGCGGGTTGTGGTAGCTGACGGGTCGGCACCTGACAGCCCCTGGTTATCCACACCGCGCATCTACAGATGCGTTGAATCCACAGCTGCCCTTCTAGGCGCTTCTTGCTCCACAATTTGCGCACAGTCGATGGAGATCGCAGTGCGTGTCACGGAAGGTGGTCACACCGTCAAACGGCGGACAGTCACTATTGATCGAAAGGACAAACATGGCAATCACCCAACGCATCGAAGATGCAGCGACGAAGGCAGCGTGTGACACGTGGTGTCAATACGACGCAATGATCCAACGTGCTCACCATGTCGAGGATCATGATGCCGATCCGGAAGAAGGATCCACAACCGTGGAATACGCGATCGGGGCGGTCGCAGCAGCCGGCTTCGCCGGACTTCTGCTCGTCGTTCTCAAGTCAGGCGCAGTGAAATCCCTGCTTCAGGGCATTATCCAGCAGGCGCTTTCACTGTGAACAGGCATGCGACACGTGGTCCCGTAAGTGCCAGGGAGTGCTTACGGGACCACCCCGCTGGTGGCAGCGAAACGGGCGGGCATAGCGAGGACGGCATGGTGACAGTCGAACATGCGCTCTCACTTTTCGCCGTGATGATCGTGGTGGCGTTCGTTCTTGGCGTCGTCAGCATTGCTCACACGCGCATTGAACTGTGTTCGGCGGTTCGTCAAGGTGCACATGAAGCAGCCATAGGTGGCCAGGATCCAGCTCTCAGTGTTTCCCAGGCGTACGGCAGGCCCGTTACTGTCACAACGAACAAATCAGGGCGATGGATGACGGTCACCGGGCACGCCAGTGTGGCTGCGCCGGCTGGATGGGTCGGTGCTACAGCATCGTGCACGATCACCACCATTTCCGAGCTGGTGCCCTGATGGTATACGGCGACAGGGGGAACGAGGAAGGATCAGGCACCATCTCCGCGCTGGCGGTCATCGCATGCACCGTGATGATGTGTGTGGTGATTGCTGGTGCAGGGAGTGTGCACGGGCATCAGACCCGTCTTCAGGCAGTGGCTGACGTTGCAGCCCTGGCCGGTGGGCATCGGTCGGCGGTTGCACAGTGGACCGGAGGTGGGATGAATGCCTGCACGGTGGCCAGTGAGGTCGTCGAGCGCAATGGGGCTCACGCCGGCTGCGAGGTGCGCGGAGATGACACCTATGTGACGGTGAGCCAGAGAGTGCTTGTTGCGGGGATCAGTGTGGATATTCGCGCGAGGGCACGCGCAGGGCCGGTCAGGCGTGACACGCTGAAGCAGTGAGCGAGACGACTAACACGAGGAAGTCCCCTAATCCGGGAAGATTCACGGTGAAAAACGCTTAACCCGAGGCGGCAGAGCGTCGCTCAATCCTGGTTTTGCCTGATGAATCACGGCAAAGGCACGCTGTGACCCTTCAATCGTTAACGATCACGTAAACGGTCGGCGTTGCGCAGCGGTCGTGCTGATACGAGGACGAAAAATTACGTTTTTATATCGTTTTTGGCAGATTTAACACTTTATTTGTCGTTTTGCACGAACCAAGCTACACTGTCAAGCACGTTGTCGTACAAATGTGACACTGGAGTCGTTAGCGCTAACGGTCTAGGTCTTATTTGTCGCAGGCGTTATGTACCACGCACGAAGGGGTGAGACGTGACACATTTGCTCGACTTGAAAGGTATGTCGAAGACCTTTCCGGGCGTCAAAGCACTATCGAATGTCAATTTGGATCTTCGAGCAGGAGAAGTGCTGGGGCTTTGCGGTGAAAACGGTGCCGGAAAGTCGACGCTGATGAAGGTCCTGACCGGTATTTATCAGCCTGATCCAGGCGGCGAGATTTGGATCAAGGGCGAAAAGGTCCACGTGACGGGCATCAACCACGCACGTGACCTTGGCCTGGCCATCATTCACCAGGAACTCAACATCGTTCCCGACCTGACGGTTGCCCAGAATCTGTACCTGGGGCGCCCAGGCTCCACTAGAGCCGGGATCGTCAATGACAAGAAACTGAACAAGGATGCTCAGGAGCTTTTCGATCATCTGAAGATGGATATCAACCCCAAGGCTTACTGTCGCGACCTGTCAGTGGCGCGCCTCCAGATGGTGGAAATCGCCCGAGCGCTGTCGTATAACGCAGACATTCTCATTATGGATGAGCCGACTGCGGCGTTGACGATCGAAGAAACGGACGCACTGTTTGACCTGATCCACGACTTCGTCACGCCGTCAACCGGTCTGATATACATCTCGCACCGTATGCCTGAAATCAAGCAGATTACGGACCGCGTGGTCGTTCTGCGCGACGGTGAATACGTCGGCACGGTGAACACGGCTGAAGTGGAGATGCAGGAAATCATCTCCATGATGGTGGGACGCAAACTGAAGTCTGACGTCCGTCCCGCCACGAAGCCGCAGACAGACGAAACTGTTCTGGAAGTCAAGAACCTGTCCACGAAGAATCTCATCAAGAACGTGAGCTTCGACGTGAAGAAGGGTGAGATTTTCGGATTCGCCGGTCTGATGGGTGCAGGTCGCACCGAAGTGGCGCGATGCGTCTTCGGTGCTGATCCGCGCACCGAAGGTGACATTTACGTGCACGGCAAGAAGGTCAGGATTACGAACGCCAAAGACGGGGTGACGAACGGTATCGGCTACCTGTCCGAAGACCGTAAACGCTTCGGAATCCTGCTGGATGCTGACGTGAAAGCCAACGTCACGCTGGCCGACATGAAGGACTATGCGAAAGCGGGCTTTGTCGACGATCGCAAGATCCGCAGGACCGCACTCGACTATGTGGACAAATTGCGGATTCGCACCCCTTCAATCAATCAGACCCTGTTGAACCTGTCTGGTGGTAACCAGCAGAAAGTTGTTATTGCCAAGTGGTTGGTTCGAGACAGTGATGTCTTGATCTTCGATGAGCCAACACGCGGTATCGACGTGGGCGCAAAAGAAGAGATCTATCAACTGCTGGAAAACCTCGCGGCGCAAGGCAAGGCAATCGTTGTGATTTCATCGGAACTGCCCGAAGTACTGCGCCTGTCGAACCGCATCGCAGTGATGGCACAGGGCCGCATTATCGGCATCCTCGATAACGAGGAAGCCACCCAAGAAAAGATCATGGAACTGGCCACCGTTGGCCAAGAGCAAGCAATGGGAGTGGACGCGTGAGCACCGAGGTTGAAACGAAAGACCAAGCGTCAGAAAAGTCCAACAGCAAAGTCGTGACTTTCCTGAAGTCATCAATTCAGCAGCTTTTCGCATTCGCTGCACTGATCCTGATTTACATTTACTTCCTGTTCGCAGCCCCGAACTTCGCATCCATTGGCGTGTTCATGAACGTCCTGATGGCAGCTTCTGCAATCGGCGTCATGGCGCTGGGTGCAACGTTCATCATCGCCACCGGCGGCATCGACCTGTCAGTGGGCACCGGCATGACGCTGACAGCAGTGTCGGCAGGTCTGCTGATGGGCTCACCCGAATCCGGATACCTCGGGCTGCCCGTCGGTATCGGCTTGCTGCTCGTCCTGGTGGTCGGCGCAGTGATCGGACTGGTCAACGGGTTTAACGTGGCGTTCCTGGGTATTCCTCCCTTCATCGCCACACTGGCCATGATGATGGCAGCCAACGGTCTGTCACTGATTCTGTCGGGTAAGAGCTCGATCAAGATCCCCTCGCCGTTCTACTACAACCTGTCGAACGGCAAACTGATCGGCTCCCTGCCCAACGCAGCGTTGATCTTCATTATCTTGACTATCATCGCATCGATCCTGCTGACGCGCACGGTCCTGGGCCGCTACGCGCTGTCGATGGGATCGAACATCGAAGCCACACGCCTGTCAGGCGTGAACGTGCGCTTCTGGACCTTGATGGTGTACATCGCAGCCGGTATCTTCACGGCCATCGGCGGCATCCTGTACTCAGCACGATTCGGATTCGCACAACCAGCTGAAGGTCTCGGACTCGAGTTGCAGGCAATCGCAGCGGTCGTCATCGGCGGTACCTCACTTGCCGGTGGTCGCGCCACAATCATCGGTACGTTCATTGGTGCGCTGCTGATGAACACTCTGACGACAGGTCTGCAGATGATGGGTGTTGCAAAGGAATGGCAGCTCGTGGTGACCGGCCTGGTCATCCTGCTGGCAGTCTTTATCGATAACGTCCGCCGAGCCCGTGCTCAGGCAGTGTAAGCATTACTTGAATCGGACAACCGTCCAACCACCACAACGGCGAAGAAAGACCTTCGCCCGAAAGAAAGGAACAGCAATGCGCCCAATTGGACGTATCGTGAGCCTCATTGCCGCTGGGGCAATGGCATTGGGAATGACCGCTTGCTCATCAGGCGGCGGCGACACAAACGCCGCTTCCGGCGACGCCGGTGCAACACAGAGCGGTGAAAGCGCCGGCGGTGCTGCCAGCGGTGAAACCATCTACCTCGTCTCGAAAGGCTTCCAGCACCGCTTCTGGCAGGCAGTGAAGGAAGGCGCAATGCAGGCAGGTGAAGAATTCGGCTACAAGGTTGAATTCATCGGACCCGCCAACGAGCAAGCCATCACTGAGCAGCTCCAGCAGCTCCAGACCGCACTGGACACCAAGCCTGCTGCAATCGGATTTGCAGCACTGGATTCAGAAGCTGCCGCCCCGATCCTCGAGCAGATCAAGGCCGCCAACATTCCGGTGGTCGCATTCGACTCCGGCGTTGAGTCCGACATTCCGGTGACAACCGTTCAGACGGACAACAAGGCCGCTGCCGCTGAAGCCGCCAAGCACCTGGCGGAACTCGTGGGCCACAAGGGCAAGGTTGCTCTGGTCTGCCACGATGACACCTCCCAGACCGGTAAGGACCGCTGCGCCGGATACCAGGAATACATGGCTGAGAATGAACCTGACATCGAACTGCTCGATCCCCAGATCGGCGGCGAGGTCGGTGTGGCAGCTGACGTTGCCAAGAGCATTCTGACTGCCAACCCGGATGTTGTAGGTATTGGCGCAACGAACGAAGCATCAGCCATCGGCACGATGCAGGGTGTGACCGAATCCGGCAACGCCGGCAAGGTTCAGATGGTTGGTATCGACTCCGGTAAGGCACAGCTCGAATCCGTTCGCAGCGGCGTGCAGGCCGGCGCTGTGACTCAGGCTCCAGTCAAGATGGGATACGAAACTGTCAAGGCTGCAATTGCAGCCATCAAGGGTGAAGAACTGCCCAAGATCATTGACTCCGGTTTCGCCTGGTATGACAAGACCAATATGGACGATCCTGACATTAAGGCCAACCTCTACGAGTGATTTCACATCCCACCGGATAATAGCCCAGGTGGAGGGGGAGAACCCGTTGATCCCCCTCCACCACCTCCTGACCAACGGGACATAATAGTGACGTGACGCTTCGGCCGAACGTCACCGTCCTTACTGCCACGCAGGGGACCAACTAAGACAAACGAAACCAATGAAGGAATGAGGAAACATGGCTGAACACCCCAAGATCGGCATCCGACCAATTATCGATGGACGTCGCAGGGGAGTGCGTGAAAGCCTCGAAGATCAGACAATGGGCATGGCTCAGCGTCTGGCGAAGCTGTACACGGACGAACTACACTACATCGATGGTGAACCTGTGGAATGCATCATCGCTGACACCACCATTGGTGGCGTTTCCGAAGCCATCGCATGCCAGAAGAAATTCGACACTGAAAACGTTGGTCTGACTGTCTCGGTGACCCCGTGCTGGTGCTACGGCACAGAAACCCTGCAGATGGACACCCGTACCCCGCACGCAATCTGGGGCTTCAACGGCACAGAGCGTCCAGGCGCCGTCTACCTTGCCGCTGCACTGGCAGGACACGCACAACTCGGCTTCCCGGCATTCGGCATCTACGGTAAGCAGGTCCAGGATGCTGACGACGAGACCATCCCCGATGACGTGCGTGGCCGTCTGCTCGACTTTGCGAAGGCAGGTCTGGCTGTGGCACAGATGCGCGGTGAAGCATACCTGTCGATGGGCTCGGTTGCCATGGGCATTGCCGGATCAACGGTCAAGGACGAATTCTTCGGCCCCTACCTTGGCATGCGCAATGAGTACATCGATATGTCCGAGTTCTACCGCCGTATCAACGAGAAGATCTACGACGAAGAAGAGTACGAAAAGGCCCTGAAGTGGATGAAGGAAAACTTCACCATCGGAAAGGACTACAACCCGGAAAAGAACCAGCATCCCGAGCGCCATGAAGATTGGTGGGAAACCTGTGCCAAGATGGTGCTGATCGGCCACGACCTGATGAAAGGCAACCCCAAGCTGGCAGAAAAGGGATGGGCCGAAGAAGCCGGCGGCCATGGTGCAATCGCAGCCGGATTCCAGGGACAGCGTCAGTGGACAGACGGCATGCCCAACGGCGACGTCATGGAAACTGTCCTCAACACCAACTTTGACTGGAACGGCGCACGTCAGCCAGTCGGAGTTGTCGCAACCGAAAATGACTCCCTGAACGGTGCATCCATGCTGTTCGGATATCTGCTGACCAACACCCCGCAGATCTTCTCCGACGTGCGCACCTACTGGAGCCCGGAATCGGTCAAGCGAGTCACCGGCTATGAGCTGGAAGGACACGCAAAGGACGGCTTCCTGGATCTGCGCAACTCCGGCTCGACCACACTGGATGGTGCCGGCAAGGCCACCCGTGACGGCAAGCCTGTCATCAAGCCGTGGTGGGAAGTAACCGAAGAGGACCAGAAGGCAGCCCTTGAGGCAACAACCTTCCACCCCTCAGGGTACGAATACTTCCCCGGTGGTGGGTGGTCAACCCACTTCCGCACCAGCGGCGAAATGCCCGTGACGATGTGCCGTATCAACCTTGTCTACGGACAGGGCCCGGTTCTGCAGATCGCTGAAGGCTGGACCATTGATCTGCCCGACGAAGTCGCCACAACCATTGAGCAGCGCACCGACCCGGCATGGCCGACCACCTGGTTCGCACCGCGTCTGACCGGCGAGGGGGCCTTTGCCTCCGTCTACGACGTGATGAATAACTGGGGCGCCAACCACGGTGCAATCTCATACGGACACATTGGCGCTCAGCTCATCACGCTGGCCTCCATGCTCCGTATCCCGGTTAACATGCATAACGTGCCGGAAGATGATATCTTCCGTCCGCGCGCATGGACACTGTTCGGAACAGCCGACGTTGAAGGCGCGGACTACCGTGCCTGCAAGAACTTCGGACCGCTGTACCGCTGAGTCATCCGGCTCTCGCCGCTGACATCAGGATGCCCGATGGGTGGGGCGTCAAGGCGCCCCACCCATCACTGCACCCACTGGGCGAATGCACTGTCACCCTCGGACAATTACCACTGACATCACACTGAAAATACTGAGAAAAGAAGGACGTTTCATGACCACTGCGCTTGCTGTCGATTTAGGGTCGTCGTCAGGCCGCGTTGTTGCAGGACGCTTGGAAGGCGACCATATTGAGATCCACGAGGTGCATCGGTTCTCACATGAAGCGATCCGACGTGACGGCTCACTGGTGTGGAACCTGGAGCGTTTGTGGGATCAAACCGTTGAAGGTCTGCAGAAAGCCGTCCAGGAATATCCCGACGCACAATCCGTATCTGTGGATACCTGGGGCGTCGACTTCGTCGCGCTGGACAGCGACGATCATCCTGTTGGCCCACCACGCGCCTACCGCGATGAGCGCACGGCACGCACATTGGAACAATTCCGTCAACGCATTGATGATGAAGAATTCTTTCATCTGACGGGAATCGCTCCAGCCACCATCAACACCGCAAACCAGCTCGTTGCACTGACCCGCGAAGAACCGGAACTGGCTGAGCACATCGACACGGTTCTGCTTCTGCCTGATTACTTCGCGTGGAAACTGTCCGGCGTCAAAGGCTGGTCTCGTTCTATCTGCTCCAGCTCAGGACTGTGCGAACCTGGTTCGCCACGCTGGTCAGACACGGTCTTTTCACGCCTTGGTCTTCCCCGTTCATGGGTTGGTGATCTCAACGATGACCTCACCACAGTCGGCCCGTGCACGGTCGAAGGGCTTGAATCGCTCACGGTGGTGCGCGGCGGCGCACACGATACGGCATGTGCAGTCCACGGCCTGCCTGTCGAAGAAGGCGTCAAAGCGTACTTCCTGTCCTGCGGATCATGGTCCGTGCTCGGCGGCATGCTGGACCGCCCGCTGCTCACTGACGCAGCATTCAAACTGGGCCTGACCAATGAATCACGCAGTGACGGAGGAGTTCGTCCGCTGTTCAACATCACCGGCATGTGGATCCTGCAGGAACTCCAGCGTCAGTGGGAGCGCGAAGGGATGCCGACCGACACCGACGAATTGGTGGCCGCTGCGCGCACATGCGCCCCGTCCGCACATCTGTTTGACCCGGATGACTCCCGTTTTGCCGAACCCGGTGAAATGGTTGAAAAGATCGACACCGTGATTCGGGAAGCCGGCGGTGAGCCTCCCTCGACGAAGCCCGAGTACGTACGACTGGTCATTGAATCCTTTGCCCAGCGTTATGCGCGCGGCATTGACGAGCTGGCGCAGATCGCTGGAAGCAGGCCCGACCAACTCAACCTGGTAGGAGGTGGCGCGCGCAACCACCTTCTGTGTGATCTGACCGCGCAGGCCGCTCAGCTGCGTGTCGTGGCCGGCCCGATCGAAGCGTCGATCCTGGGCTCCCTCATCGCGCAACTGGAAATAATGGGGAACATCGCTTCAGGCGACAGGCCCCACATCATTGCAACGACAGCGAAGACCCGTGTCCACGAACCCTCTGCGCGTTAAGAACGGACCACCCGCGAAGAACAAGCGAGTCTCGCTCGCAGACGTGGCGCGCCATGCCGGCGTGTCAGCCAACACGGTCTCGCGCGTGGTACGAGGCGACCCTGAAGTCGCAGATTCCACACGAGCGAATATCACCGCGCTGCTCCACGAGATGGGGTACCGGCCGAACTATGCGGCCAGGGCTCTTGCCGGCAAGCGTACAGGGGTCATCCATGTGCTGATGGCGGCGCCGATGTTCCACGGGCACGGCCAGACGTTGCTGCATGTGCTCAACGCTGCCAGCGATGCCGGTCTGAGCGTGTCGATTTCGAATGTCTACATGTCTGACGGGCACGTCACCAGTAACGCGATCCCATTTCGAGTCGACGGAATCGTCATTCTGGGCGGTCAGGACCCCGTCATCGAAATGGCGATGAAGCTGGCTCGCACAACGCCGACGACGCTGCTGCTGTCATCGGAAACGAATATCGATGGCGTATCGACCGTCTCTGTCGATAACGTGCTGGGCTCACGAGTCGCCACCGACCACTTGTTGCGTGGAGGAGTCACTGACATCGTTCACCTGATGGGGCCGGCAAGCTGGAACGACGCACATCAGCGGCGCAAGGGATTCGAAGAAGCGTGTGCGCAGTCCGACGCCTCTTTAAATGTCGAGATCATCGAATGTGGCTCGTGGAATGCTGTGGACGGATTCGATGCCACCTACAGCATGGGGCGCATCCCTCAGGGAATCGTCGCATCCAACGACCAGATTGCGCTGGGGGCCATGCGCGCCGTTCGCGAGCTCGGCGGAGAGCTCCCCCACGACACCCGCGTGGTCGGTTTTGACGATGAGGCGGGCGCGCAGTGCTTCTCGCCGCCGCTCACAACTATTCGACAGCCCTTTGACCGGGTGGGCCGCACGGCGATTCGTCAGATCGTCGACCTCATTGCCGGACGCCCACCGCAGGACTTCATCATTCCCCCCGAACTGGTCATTCGGACCAGCTCCCAAATTGTCACTCACTACGAATGAAAGGACACCACTGATGCTGTACGGACCTATGACTCACCCCGCGTTCCTACGCGCACTTGCCGCAGCCGGACACGGCTCGAAGATCTTGCTGGCCGATGGTAACTACCCGCACACCACCGGCGTGAACGAGCGCTGCGAACTGATCTCCCTCAACCTTGCGCCCGGCTTGCTGGGCGTCAACGAGATCCTCGAAGTTCTCAAGCGCACGATCCCGATTGAAAAAGCGGAGATCATGGTGCCTGAGGATGATCAGGACACGATTGACATTCCGGCTCACGCCGACTACAAGGCAGCTTTGCCGGATGTGGAATTCGGTGAGATTCCGCGCTTCAAGTTCTACGACGCGGCTCGAAGTGAGGATGTCGGCATTATTGTGGCGACGGGCGATCAGCGCCTGTACGCGAACTTGCTGCTGACAATCGGCGTGCGCCAGCCTGGTGAGTAGCCGCTCCGTTACCCTCCGTTCACCGGATTTTCGTTTGAGTGACGATTGATCTGAGGTGAGTATCTGGGACTTTCGTCGCCCTCGTGAAGATTTTTCTTCAACGAGGGCGACTTAGTTTTCTGCCTTCCGTTGATTTCCAGTTGTTATCTGACGGCTGGAAGGGCGTGATTCAGCGGAAAAATGGCGGAGAAAAGTTCACATATCGAGTGTTGCATACTTTCGATTGATTTACTAAAATTCATCATAGGCAAATCGAAACGTAAGGATGCGATGAGATGACGAGAGCGCAACACGAGCGTAACAGCTTCATTCTCGACCAGCTGGCGGCTGAGGGTGAAGTCTCTGTGAGCACTCTTGCCGTTGAGCTCGATGTCTCTCCAGTTACCGTCCGATCCACCCTCAAACAGCTCGAAGAAGACGGCTACCTGGTCAGGACGCACGGCGGTGCGCGTCCGACCGCGTTCCGCAATATTCGACTGCGCCAGATGGATCGCGTCGACGCAAAAGAGCGCATCGTGCGTGCAGCGGCAGCGATGGTCAGGGACAATGACCGCATCATGATTGAAGCGGGCACGACCTGTGCGATGATCGTTCGGCACCTGGCCGGAAAACGCGGCGTGCAGATTGTCACCAACTCGGTGCTTGTTTTCGCCAACGCTCGCTCGAATCCACAGCTCAACATCACGCTGACGGGTGGCCAGTTCCGCGCTGAATCAGAATCGCTGACCGGACCGCTGGCGGAACGCTCAATTAACTCGTTCAATGCACGCATCGCGTTCCTGGGGACGGACGGATTCACAGTCGAGCGTGGTCTGACAACTCAGCTGGTTGAAGGCGGAGAAGTCGCCACCTTGATGAGGGCGCGTGCAGAAGAGACGTGGCTGCTGGCAGATTCGTCGAAATACGGAAAGAGCGGATTTGTCAGTTTCATGGGACTTGATGACGTCACGGGGATCATTACCGATGATGACCTCACGGCGGACTCGATGAAGGAATTGGAAGAACACACCCGCGTTCGCGCGGTGTAAGGGAGGAACACATGGCCACCATCGTGGTGATGCCCCAACTGGGTAACTCAGTGGAGTCCTGCTTGATCAACGAGTGGGAGGTCTCCGTTGGCGACGCGGTCGCCGTTGACCAGGTGCTGTGCTCAATTGAGACGGACAAAGCAACAATGGACGTGCCCAGTACCGATGCCGGCACAGTCCTCAAACTTCTGTGGGAAGTCGGTGATGAAGTCCCCGTCAAGGATCCCTTGCTGATTCTGGGCGAGCCTGGCGAAGAGATCAGCGAGGAAGTTCTCGCGCAGGCCGGTGTCTCCGGTGACTCCAACGAAGCCGCCAGTGCTCCCGAACAGGAAGCACCCGCTGAAGAAGAAAAGCCTGAGGCGCCCTCGTTCCAGACGGCAGCATCCGGCGGAGCGATTTCGCCTCGCGCCCGCGCACTGGCCGACAGTGAAGGACTGGACCCGTCGGCAGTGTCCGAAGGATCCGGCCCCCACGGACGCGTGCTCGAACGCGATGTAAAGGCCTATCTTGCCGAGAACCCTGCCACCAACGCAGCTCGTGCCCAGGGCGCAACCGGAACTGGAACCGGACTGGGTGGACGCGTCACGACCGCCGACCTGGCTTCCCCGGCAGCCGACGAGGCAGCCGCAGCGCCGCTGATCAGTGCCGACGCCGACTTCCCTGGCCCCTCCGAAGCGGCACCGTTGAAGGGCATCCGCAAGGTTGTCGCCACGCGCATGATGGAGTCCCTGGCCGAAACCGCTCAGCTGTCCTACACGGTCAGCGCGAAGGCCGACAAGCTCATGGCCATGCGCAAGCGTTTCAAGCAGGCCGACGAATCACTGGGCGTCAATGCCATTACGATCGGTGACCTGGTCGGATACGCAGTCGTCAAGACGATCGCGAAGTACCCGACATTCAACGCGCATCTGGCTGACGGCACCTACACGAAGTTCCAGAACATTCACCTCGGGGTGGCCGTCGATACTCCGCGTGGCCTGCTGGTCCCGGTGATCCGCGGAGCCAACGCCATGAACCTGAAGGAATTCTCCGCTGCCTCCAAGCAGGTGGCTGGTGATTCGATTGACGGCACTATCAGCCCCGACCTGCTCAACGGCGGCACCTTCACCGTGACGAATCTGGGATCGTTCGGCGTGGAGACCTTCACACCGATCATCAACCGTCCGCAGGTCGCGATCCTGGGCGTGGCAGCTGTGACGCCGCGGGCCGCCCTCGACAATGACGGAAATGTTGTGGTGGAAAAGAGGATCGGCTTCTCGCTGACCGCTGACCACCAGGTGATTGATGGTGCTGACGCAGCGCGATTCCTGCGCGACCTGGTCAACGCCATCGAAAACATCGACCTGACAGTATTGGGATGAGCGCCATGACAGAGACAAAATTCGACGTCATCGTACTGGGCGGAGGCCCGGGCGGATATCTTGCAGCCGAACGCCTCGGCAACGGCGGCAAGAAAGTCCTGCTGATCGAGGAGAAAGATCTCGGCGGCACATGCCTGACGGTGGGATGTATCCCCACCAAGACCCTGCTGAACTCCGCGAAGCACTACGTGCACGCGAGTGAGGCCGGCGCCTACGGCGTGGGGATCGAGGGTGCCTCCTATGACTGGGAAGCGATGCAAAAGTGGAAGGGCCAGGTCGTCAAAGGTCTGGTCGGAGGCGTGGGAGCCAGCGTCAAGAAAGCCGGCTGCACCGTCGTGTACGGGCGTGGCTACTTCGAAGGCCCCGGCAAGGTACGCGTGGATGACACGCACTACACCGCTGAACACGTCATCATCGCGACCGGTTCAGTTCCTGCGATGCCGCCCATCCCGGGCAGCGCCGACAACGAAAAGGTCGTGGATTCCACCGGACTGTTATCTATCTCCGACGTGCCGAAACGACTGGCCGTCATCGGTGGCGGTGTCATCGGCGTGGAGTTCGCCTCGTTGTTCTCCAGCCTGGGCAGTGAAGTGACCGTCGTCGAAATGATGGACGAGATCCTGCCCTTCATGGATGACGACATGGCAGCTCAGCTGCGCAAGGCGATGCCCGCCATCACCTTCAACCTCGGCTGCAAAGTGGAGGCGGTCGAAGGGTCGAACGTCGTCTTCTCCAAGGAAGGCCAGAAGCACACGGTGGAGGCCGACCTGGTTCTCATGGCGGTGGGTCGTCGCCCAGCCACGCGCGGCTGGGGAGCTGAAGAATCCGGACTTGACATCGAGCGCCGCGGCATAACGGTTGATGACCGCCTGCGCACGAACCTTCCCAACGTGTGGGCCATCGGTGATGTGACGGGTCGTTCCCTGCTGGCACACGCTGCATACCGCATGGGCGAGGTCGTGGCGGCGAACATCCTGGATGACCAGGCCTACAAGCGTGGACAGGTGATGCGCTGGAACACGATCCCATGGGCTGTGTATTGCCTGCCGGAAGCAGCCGGTGTGGGACTGACCGAATCGAAGGCCAAGGCTGAGGGACGCGCCATTAAGGTCGGGTCCGTGCCTGGCCAGATGTCCGGCCGGTTCATCGCTGAGAACGGCTTCAAAGCACCCGGCAGCGCCAAAGTGATTGTGGATGCTGAGACGAACCACGTCCTCGGCATTCACGTGTTGGGCACATACGCATCCGAGATGATCTGGGGCGCATGCGCCGTCCTCGAAACCGAACTGACACTGGACGATCTGCGTCAGCTTGTCGTCCCGCACCCGACAGTATCTGAACTCATCCGCGAAGCTGCCTGGGCTGTCAAAGCCTGAGCGCACCGACATAACTGATTAGAAGTAGGCGAAAGAAAGAACATGACGAAGTCACTGACAGTTGACCCGGCGAAGGTCCGCGCGTCCGGAAAGATCACCATTCCAGATATTCCGATCAACCAATACACGTTCGACCTTGACACCGAGGTCGGCCGATACGGCAAAGATGGCATGGTGCAGATGCTCCACGACATGATCGCGGTGCGCACATTTGAATCCATGCTTGATTCCATCAAGAAGACCGGCGGATGGCAGGGCGTGGAATACAACCACCGTGGCCCCGCCCACCTGGGAATCGGTCAGGAAGCCGCATACGTCGGCCAGTCCTTTGTGCTGACCCCCGACGATTTCATCTTCGGCTCTCACCGCTCACACGGTGAGATCCTGTCCAAGTCCTTCTCAGCTGCACGCCAGTACGAGGACGCTGATCTGGAAGCAGTTATGAAGGGCTTCCTCGACGGTGAAACGCTGGGACTGGCCGAAGAAATCGGGTACGAGAACCTGCGTGAGCTGTCCGAAAACTTCATCCTGTTCGGCACGCTGGCGGAGATCTTCGCCCGTAAGGCAGGCTTCAACCGCGGCATGGGCGGCTCGATGCACGCCTTCTTCCAGCCTTTCGGTTCCATGCCGAACAACGCCATTGTTGGCGGCTCGGCACCCATTGCCACGGGCGCAGCGCTCTACAAGCGCATTAACCGTAAGCCCGGCATCGTGGTGGCCAACGTCGGTGACGCAGCCCTGGGCTGTGGCCCGGTATGGGAAGCCATCCAGCTGGCATCGATGGATCAGTACCGCACGCTGTGGCGCGAAGAAGACGGCGGCAACCCGCCGATCATGTACAACTTCTTCAACAACTTCTACGGAATGGGCGGCCAGACCTCCGGCGAAACAATGGGATACGACGTTTTGGCTCGCGTTGGCGCAGGTGTCAACCCCGAAGCCATGCACGCCGAACGCGTCGACGGCATTAACCCGCTGGCCGTTGCAGATGCCGTCACGCGCAAGAAGAAGATCCTGGAAGAAGGTCGCGGACCTGTCCTCATGGACACCCTGACCTACCGCTTCTCAGGCCACTCCCCGTCCGACGCCTCCAGCTATCGTGACAAGGCTGAAGTGGATCTGTGGGAGGAAGTCGACTGCATCAAGACATACTCTGAGCTGCTCATCTCCAACGACCTGGTCTCCCAGGGCGACATCGATGACTTCTCCGCGAAGTTCACCGAGAAGCTCACCAAGGTGCTGGTGCTGGCATCCGACGATGAGAAGTGCCCGCGTGTGGGACCCGAGTACGTCGAAAACGCCATGTTCTCCAACACGCCGACCGAAGCGATGGAGGAGGGCGAATCTGAAATCACCCTCGAGGACAACCCGCGTATCAAGGCTTTGTCCAAGAAGATCCGCTCTTCGCGCGACGAGAACGGCAAGCCCGTCTCGAAGATGAAGATGTTCCAGTTCCGTGACGCCCTGTTCGAAGCCATGATTCATCGCTTCTCCGTCGATCCGACGATGGCGGCATGGGGCGAAGAGAACCGCGACTGGGGTGGCGCATTCGCCGTCTACCGTGGCCTGACCGAAGCACTGCCGTACCGTCGCCTGTTCAACTCGCCGATTTCGGAAGCAGCGATTGTCGGTGCCGGTGTTGGGTACGCGATCTGTGGTGGCCGCGCTGTTGCAGAACTCATGTACTGCGACTTCCTGGGCCGCTCCGGTGACGAAGTGTTCAACCAGATGGCCAAGTGGCAGGCAATGGCCGCGGGCCTGATCAAGATGCCACTGGTGCTGCGCGTGTCTGTCGGCAACAAGTACGGTGCGCAGCACTCACAGGACTGGACAGCTCTGACCGCTCACATTCCTGGCCTGAAGGTATACTTCCCGGCCACGCCAACCGACGCAAAGGGCATGTTGAATCTGGCGTTGCACGGCACGGATCCCGTGGTCTTCTTCGAATCCCAGCAGCTGTATGACAAGGGCGAAGACTTCGAAGAGGGGGGCGTGCCCGAGGGCTACTACGAAACACCTGAAGGTGAGCCCGCCATCCGCCGCGAAGGCAAGGACATCACGATTGCAACCCTGGGCGCAACGCTCTACCGTGCGCTTGAAGCAGCCGACATTCTGGAAGAAAAGTACGGCATGTCCGCTGAGGTCATCGACCTGCGCTTCGTCTGCCCGCTGAACTACGACAAGCTGATCGAATCAGTGAAGAAGACAGGCCGCCTGCTGCTGAGCTCGGACGCGTGTGAACGCGGCTCGGTGCTGCAGGACGTCGCACAGAACGTGCAGTCACTGGCCTTCGACGCACTCGACGCACCGGTGACCATCGTGGGATCGCGCAACACCGTGATCCCGGCTGCTGAGCTGGAAAAGACCTTCTTCCCGCAGCCTGAATGGATAATCGATGCCATTCACGAGCGCATTGTTCCACTGCCGGGACACACCCCCACCACCAACCAGACTGAGGGTGAACTGGCACGTCGTAACCGCCTCGGAATCTGAGACATGCGGTGAGGCGGCAAAAAGGCTGCTGCCACCTCACCGCCGTATCCCACTCGCAGCCACAACATATCCAACGGCCACGGTGCTCACTGAGCGATGCCGTGAGCACCTGGCCGACAACGAACCCAGCAGAGGAAATATGAGCGTTCCAGTTACTAACGATGTCAGCCTCACTCAGAGTGAACGCCTCGATGCTTTGCGTGAGGGCGCCGCACACTTCACGTTCCCTGCGTGGGCGCCAGAATCCAACAACCACATCCACACGTGCTACTCCTTCAGCCCGTACACACCGACCCATGCTGCACTGCGAGCCAGGCAGGCAGGGCTGCGGGTTGTTGGGTCCGTTGACCACGACTCGATCGCTGCCGCCCCGGAAATGAGCGAGGCTTGCCGTATCCTGTCGATGGGTTCGGTGACCGGCTTTGAAATCCGCGCGTTCTTCGACGATACGCCCGACGGCCCGTTTGCATCGCGCAAACTCAACAACCCCGATTCAGCGGGTATGGCCTACCTGACCGTCCAGGGAGTTCCGGCGCCGTCCCGTGAAAAGGCCGATCAGTGGCTTGCACCCAAGCGAGTGGCACGCCTGCAGCGCACCCTCGAAATGGCCGAACGTGCCAACAAGATTTTGGCCGGCCTGAATCTGACTCCCTTCGATCCACAGCGCGACATGGTGGATCACTCCCAATATGCCAACGGCGGCGGAATCACGGAACGCCACTTGCTTGCAGCGATGGCGCGCGCACTGATCAACGGTTTCGGCAGGGGACAGGCTCTGCTTGACGGCTTGGCGACCATGAATGTGGAGGTGCCGGCCCCCCTCGTCGATCGACTGGGAGACGAGGCCAATCCGTACCTGATGTACGACCTGCTCGGCCTGCTCAAATCTGAATACCTGCAGCAGATCTACATTCAGCCTTCTCACGAGGAATGCCCGACCGCCCGCGAGGTCGTCGCCTTTGCTGATTCGATCGGCGCGATCGCGACCTACGCTTACCTGGGAGACGTGTCAGCCTCACCGACAGGAGACAAGAAGGCGGAGAAGTTTGAAGACTCCTTCCTTGATGAGCTGTTCGAAGCTTTGGAGGAACGCGGGTTCAGGGCAGTGACCTACATGCCGCCACGCAACACCGATGAGCAGCTTGCCCGGATTCATGAACTGGCCACGCAGCACGGCATGCTGGAAATCTCCGGTGTGGACATCAACCAGCCGCGCCAATCCTTCAACTGCCCTGAGCTGCGCAGAGAGGAATTTGCCGGACTCAACCAGGCGACCTGGGCACTCGTGGCGCACGAAGCACTCACCAGTGTGGACCCGCAGCTGCACCTGCTGGGATCAGGTCGACTGAGCCCGCAGGACCTGGCGGCCCGCATCGAACAATACGCGCCGCTTGGCCGCGAATACGCCGACGGGACGCCCGCCGAGGACATAGCTTCACGCCTGACGGCGTGATCACAGGCTTACCCAAGACCCAAGTGATGTGGAGGAATGAAAGATGAGCGTTGCACCTATCGTGCGCGGAGTGTTTCTGCGCGCACTAGGTCGACCAATTCTGGTCAGCCGCAGCGACAAGGAAGCAACGATCACGCTGCCTGCAGACGAAGACAGCCTGATCCAGATGAATGACTCGGAGGTGAACGAGCTTCTGGGCGGCGTGAACCTACCGGTCACCGTCAGATGCGGAGAGGACATCTTCGAGGTCACCGAAACAGGTAAACGCGGTGAACGCGAGATCTCCGGCAGGATTGCCGTCGTAACGGGCGGCGCGCAGGGCTTCGGTGCTGAAATCGCACGCGGTCTGATCGACCAGGGCTGCTTCGTTTTCATTGCTGACCTCAACGAAGAAGGCGCCCGCGCCAAGGCCGAAGAACTCGGCGAACACGCATGGCCGATCACGGTAGACGTGTCCAACGAGGAATCAGTGGCAGCGATGGCTGAGGAAATTGAGCGCGTGGCCGGCGGGCTTGACCTGGTGGTCTCCAACGCCGGAATCGTGCGCGCTGGAAGCGTCCTGACGCAGGACCCGTCCGCATTCCGCCTGTCCACGAACATCAACTACATTGCGTTCTTCCTGGTCACTCAGGCGTGCGGCAATCTTCTGGCCCGCCAGCACAAGGCTGCACCCCAGTGGCTGACTGACATCATCCAGGTCAACTCCAAGTCCGGCCTGGAAGGATCCAACAAGAACGCCGCCTATGCCGGGTCGAAGTTCGGTGGCCTCGGACTGGTGCAGTCCTTCGCCCTCGAACTGGTCGCCCACGGCATCAAAGTCAACGCTGTGTGCCCGGGCAACTTCCTCGACGGACCACTGTGGTCAGACCCTGATCGCGGACTGTTCGTCCAGTACCTCAACTCAGGGAAGGTACCAGGCGCAAAGACCGTTGCCGATGTGAAGGAATACTACGAAGCGAAGGTGCCGATGCATCGCGGCGCACAGGGCATCGACGTTTTGCGCGCCATCTACTACATCGTTGAGCAAGCCTATGAAACTGGCCAGGCGGTGCCCGTCACCGGCGGTCAGGTCATGATGAATTAACAGGGCCACAGGCCGAAAGGAACACATTTCAATGTCCACTCAGACAACAACTGCAGTGCGTATCCACGGAGTGGAGGACCTCCGCCTGGAAACGTTCGACCTGCCTGAAATCGGTGAGGACGAAATCCTCGCTGAAGTCACGTCAGACTCGATCTGCATGTCCACCAACAAGCTCGCGCACCAGGGCGAGGCGCACAAACGCGTGCGCGGATCGCTGGCGGAAACCCCGACAATGGTCGGGCACGAATTCTGCGGAACGATCAAGAAGGTCGGCTCCAAGTGGGCTGACCAGTTCACACCCGGCATGAAGTTCGCCATTCAGCCCGCCCTGAACTACAAGGGAACACTGTGGGCACCGGGATACTCCTACCAGTACATCGGCGGCGACGCGACCTACGTCGTGATCCCCAGCGAGGTCATGGAGTCCAACTGCCTGTTCGAATACAAGGAAGACAGCTTCTTCACTGGCTCCCTGACCGAGCCGTACTCGTGCGTCATCGGCGCATTCAAGGCGCAGTACCACATGAAGCCGAACGACTACACGCACTACATGGGTATTCGCGAGGGCGGCACACTGGCCATGCTCGCATCCGTCGGCCCGATGGGACTGGCCGGCCTGGACGTGGCACTGCATCAGGAGCGCAAGCCGCGCCGTATCGTCGTCACCGACATTGCACAGGATCGCCTCGATCGTGCAGCCGCGCTGCTGACCGTTGAAGATGCGAAGAAGAACGGCATCGAGCTTCACTACGTCAACACCGGCGACATGGAGGATCCGGTCGCGGAGCTGACAAAGATCAACGAGGGCGAACTGTTTGATGACGTCTTCGTGTTCGCTCCGGTGCGTCCGGTCGTGGAGCTCGGCTCGAAGCTGCTGGCTCGCGAAGGCTGCATGAACTTCTTCGCCGGCCCGCCGCGTAACGATTTTGAGGCGACGATCAACTTCTACGATATCCACTACTCAGGTCACCACTACGTGGCCACAACCGGTGGCACGTACGAGGACGTCGCTGATGCGATCGATATGTTTGAATCAGGCAAGCTGAACCCGGCCGTCCTGGTCACCCACATCGGTGGTCTGAACGTGGTCGAGGAAACGACGCTGAATCTGCCGAACATTCCCGGTGGCAAGAAGCTGATCTACACCCACAAGAGGCTGGATCTGGTCGCAATTGACGATTTCGCTGAGCGCGGCAAGACGGATCCGTTCTATGCGGAGCTGGATCGCCTGTGCAAGGCGAACAACGGTCTGTGGAACAAGCAGGCTGAAGAATACCTCCTGGAGCACGCGCCGTCGATTGACGAGTAGCATCGTCGCGCGTCATGGGTCGCCCTCGTTCATTGTGATGGACGAGGGCGACCCATAATCGCTTCTGTAGATCCTGCTCACACGATGTGAGAAGAACGCTGCCGCCCTGATAGCCTAATTTTCATGACACGCGGGATGACAGTTGCGATACAGGGAGAGGCCGGATCGAATTCCGAAGTGGGTGCTCTCCAACTCTTTCCGGACGCAACGATTGCGCCCTGCGAGACGTTTACCGCCGCTTTCGATGCAGTGCACGACCAGGCAGCTGATGTAGCAGTAATACCGGTGGAAAACTCCTCGGCCGGTCGCGTCGCAGACCCGCACCAGCTGCTGCCCAACTCTGGCCTGTACATCACCCGTGAACTGTTTCTGCCGATCCACTTCGATCTGGTGGCACCCCAGGGTGCGACACTGGAGTCGATCCGCTCCGTGCGCTCCCACGTCCACGCATTCGGCCAGTGTACGAAACTGTTTGCCAACTGGAAGTGGACGCGCCACATCAGTGCCGATACGGCAGGGGCTGCGCGTGAAGTTGCGATGATGGGGAACCGATCCGTAGCGGCATTGGCTCCCTCCGGAATTGCAGACAAATTCGATCTGGCGGTGCTGCAAAGCCATGTCGAAGACAACGACAACAATGCGACGCGATTCCTTGTCCTGTCGCCCAAGCCAGAGGTGAGCCAGACACGGCCAGCCATCACAACGGTTCTGTTTCGCACCAAGAACGTGCCTGCCGCGCTGTACAAATGCCTGGGCGGATTCGCGACGAACTCGGTGAACATGACAAAGCTGGAAAGCTACCAGCTGGGGGGCTCTTTCTGCGCCACGCAGTTTTATGTCGACCTCGATGGGCACATGGAGGATCCAAACGTCAAGCGTGCCCTCGATGAATTGCACTTCTACGTCGCGGACATGAAAGTCATGGGCTGCTACCCGGCGGACCCCTACCGCGAGGAACTGGCGTAGTTCCCTATCGTTGCGGCTGTCTCGGTCCTTCATCTGTGCCTTGTAACCTTTCCTTTTCATGATCGGCGAGGAACATGAAAAGAAAATAGTCAGAACTATTGACTGACAGTCAATTCTCCATTTAATGTAGTAACGCCTGAGTTCCTCCGAGACGAGAGATTGACAGTTCGATGGCTGACTTGGAATTCGACCGCGCTGCCGTTGGTGTGAGCGCGAAGAAAGATTGGACCGATTCTGAAGAATTCGGGAGAATCGGTGCTGTTGCCAGACAGATTTCCATAGTGGGAATTGCGAAGAATCTGCCAGAAGGCCCGAACGAAGGTGTTCAATCCCTGCGCGATGCAGTGAGGAACTATCGCGATGGCATGAAGGACGTGATCTTTGAATTTTCGGATGCCTGCGCTGTTCTGGGATCAGGTCAGGAAAAAGCAATTGCCAACTATGACAAAACTGAAGCGGCGAATGGAAATCTCTTCATACGAGATGTCCGCGAAGGTATCGCAGTGCTGAGTGAGAGGTTGGGAGGCTGACTATGGCTGGTGCTGACGAACTGCCCACCCCGCCTGATATCCAGGCAGGCGCGAACGCGTATGCCGACGATTTCGAGATGGTGAGTAAACGTATCGCGAACACCCAAATCGCATCTGGAGCAGATCAGGTGCCGGGCTGGGAAGGCCAGGCTGCTCAAAAGTACTGTTCGGAAGCTCAATCACTGTCGACACACGTCTCCACATTGGCTAAATCATTTTCAAATCCTGTGAATTCACTACGGGACTGGGCTCACACTGTAGGCGAAGCCATCCGCAAGGTTGAGCGGTGGCAGCAGGAATGGGATGACGCTGAAGCAGAAGCTACGCAGAGAATCAACGCGCTCAATGCCGACAGAGACGCCCGACAAAACACAAACAATCCGATGGATCGTCTTGAGTACAGCCGGAGCCATGGAGAGATCATTGAGTCAAAAGATATTCAGCAGACTCGTCTGAGAGAATCATATAAAAATGAGATGGAAAGACTGGATAGTGAGGCGTCAGCTACTGCGTCCGCTTTAACCGGATCAATCAATTCAATCGTATCGGCTGCTGATCGCAAGGGTGGGCGAGACTCGATAGGAAAGAGCCTATTCGACGACATGCCGCTGGTAGATGGCCAGGCCGAATGGGAATACTGTCAGGGCATAGCGGACGACGCTGCTGATCTTCTTGATATGTCTTCCCCGGATCTCATTGAAAACATCAAGGAATTCAATAAGAAATACGCCGACGATCTGGATAACCCGTTCTTTGCCAATGCGCTGGCCGAACGGGTACCTCCTGAGGATATGGCCCGGTTTGTGGCGAGGATGGGGGATTTCAAGGGACAGATTGTTGATCCAGGGACTCATGAAATTGACACCGATTTCGATAAAGCAATCGAAAATGTGACGCGTTCGCTGGGAACAGCCATGGTTCTGTCAACTGGGGGAATGAATGGTGATCCTGCATACCAGAGCGCCCAGAACAGTTTCAATGTGGTGCAAGACGGCCTGATGGCATCTGATGGACAGTATTATTCCGCTGTTCAGGAGCATAATCTGGATGGCTTGAAGAAGTATGGCCACACGCTTGTCGACTCTTCCGGAGAACCTGTTGACCCCAATTTCGCGGGGATGGCTGGAACTCATTATGGCTATGAATACGTTGGGCACATGCTCGGCGTAGCGTCAGAAAATGAAAACATTTCACTTGGTGGAGGATTCGTTGAAGATTACAACGGGAAAGACTCGATAGCTCGCGACATTATCACCTGGGATAATGAGCATCCTGAGTTGCGACAAAACGCTTTCCCGTACTCTTCATGGATTGGCTCGCACATGCCTGGAGGCAGCTACGGTGCCTACGGCTGGACACTTGATCCTGTCACCTCCATGATGAAATTGATGGATATGCCCGACTCTTTTGCCGATGGGACACCGGATTCTTTGTCTGCCGCAGAAACTGAACGCGCAGATGGTGTGCGTAACCTGCTTGCCAGTAATACAGATTTTGCTGTTGACGGTCGGGCGATGTCGATGACGGAGTACCTGACAGGGCACCGCGCTATTACTGATATCTTCGGCGGATGGACTGATCAGGGAGATGCATTTGGTGAGGTCATTGCGCAAAATACGATGCTTGTTGACAAGCCTGACGCCTCTCCCGACGATCCAGCGTATGCAGAATGGGCGGATCGTGAGAAGAAGTCTGCGCAAATCACCATGGACTTTGTTCAGGGGTATCAAGATGGCCTGAAAGACTTTGGAGAATCACAAGGCGAAAATCGCTTCGGCATGATGAACAGTCAACTGAGAAGCTGGGCTGGCGTCGCGCTTGCGCCTCGAGTTGATAATCTTCTGTTCGAAATCGGTTCTGGGTCGAGTGCTGAAAACACCGTAGCGGAAATGGGTCTGAATGATGATCGGGCATCGTTTGCGTTCTCTAAAGATCTCAGGAAATCGCTTCTAGGTGAGAAGAGCCTGCTGACTGATTTGGCATTTGATCATCCGGTAAAAATGGATGACGGTTCGTACATCGGTGGACGCGGACCCGCAATTGATAATCTGCGACTTTCGGCAATTGAGAAGTTCCAGGAAGACGTCGATGGTTCGTCGCCGACAACAGCAGGCGTACAAAACATTGCTCAAAAATGGGCGCCCGGTTTCAATCAATTGTTCGGTGCGCACGGAGCCGCAGACGGGGCTCATGCCGAATGGCTTGACGAAACCAACAAACGCTGGCGAGAGCTCGCTGAGGGGGGTCTTGGTGCAGCAGGACTGCCGGGCAAAATTCCCGGCGCCGGCAAAGTTACGCAGTTTATCGCGGGTCAGGCACTCGGTGCCGGAACTGACATGGCTCTTGACCAATTTCTGCCGACCAATCACGCTGAACTGGCGCAGGCTTCACGCATTAATGATCAGGAAGTTGCGCGTACTTTGATGGCTCAGTCGTTGTACTCACGTTATGCCGATTCGGAAGTCATGGGCGCGCCAGTTATGGGCAAACAGCCTGATGGAAGCTTTTTGAGCACTCGCTCTGGCGCCGGTCTGGACGACTATTACAATTCTGATGGGACATTGAAAGACTACGAGGATCTTTCACCGGAACAACGCACAGCCTTCCAGAATTTCATCAACAATAATGAGAATACTGCGAATATTGAGCACGAAGTCAATTCGGTGTTCAATGACACTCAGCAAAATGAAAAGAACGCGCAAGGCGGGAACTAAGGACTCATTGAATCGCATGGAAGGCTGTTGAAAGATGAGGAGACTGTGGCGGTATGCACTGGTCACCATTGGACTTGTTTCAATGGGACACTTGACTGGATGCGACGTTACGTTGGGGCAGTCGGAATCATCGATGTCGGATTCGACGCAGTGCATGCAATCATCCGATGATGACCAATCCAAGGAGGTCAACACCATGAATATTGACTTGCCCGGCGGGTGGGTCATCCGTGAAACTCCGGATAATCCGACAGTGGATTATCGGATTGAAGCGTCCACTGATCCGGATTCAAACGCAACGGCCGAAGTCGTGCGCTACCACATTTTCGACTGGGGAGACATCGACACAAAAGAACCTCGCTCTGATCCGATGGAGCTGATCCCGGACCCTGCTGACATGCGAGAAGACAGAATCAAACTCGCTCAGGAGAACTCTCGCGTGTCCAACACTGAGGCATTGCCTGATCGGAGTATCGACGGCTGTCAAGCCACGGGACTGGCTTTCGTTGCGGATGAGGATGAGGGTGCTGTCGAGACCATGATTGTGTACGTGGCTCGACCTGATGGCATGTGGGTGATGACCCTTCGAAGTGCGCCGAACGAGGCGCTGCCGCACGAACTCGTGGCCGCCCTCGACACCGTGACGTGGAGCTGAACGCGCGGCGCAGGTAACCGGAGCCGATCATCTGGCTCCACCGCAGGTGATGTGCCCAACGATCGCCGGAATGAGCAGTTTTTTCGTGTATTGTCTCGTTCAGCATCGTTGTAGGCAACAATCGAGGGAAACATGAGCGCAGACACTCACGCGGTGAACGAGACACAGTGGTCCATTGAACGACGAGTGACCGTATGGTGCATCCATGCTTTCACCATGAGCGGTCTGCTTTGGGCACTGCTGGCAGTCGACTCACTGCGCTCTGGCGACATCAAGATGATGTGGCTGTGGCTGGGAATTGCGCTGATTGTGGACGCTGTTGACGGGCCAATGTCACGCGCGGCTGACGTGACGAAAGTGGTCCCGTGGTTCTCTGGCGTGATGATGGATAACGTCGTGGACTATCTGACGTGGACATTCATTCCAGCGGTGTTCATGTTCCTTTACATTCCGCTCGGGCCGGGCAAATGGCCAATCCTTGCTGCAGCACTGGTCCTCGGCTCATCCATGTTCTGTTACGCCAACACGAAGATGAAGTCCTCGGACTGGTATTTTGTAGGGTTCCCGGCAGCGTGGAACGTCGTCGCTATTATCATGTGGTTGTTCGCGACGCCCTGGTGGTTCAACTGGCTGATCGTCGTGATTTTCACCGTGCTGGCCGTTATCCCGTTCAAGTGGATCCATCCCTTCAGAGTCACTCACCTGCGCATCTTCAATGCCACTGCCGCCGCCTTGTGGGTCGTGACAACTGCGGTGATGGTGGGGTTGTACCCGGCTCGCCCGCTGTGGCTCATGATCGTGTGGCTCGTGGCTGGCGTGTGGCTGATGGTCGTCAGCGCAGAACGTACCGTACGAGGGCGCCCCTCCAAGCGCCACGTGTCCTAATCAGGCTCGATGCTGGAGAGCTGGCGATTGGCACGCCGGTCCAGCCAGTACTTGAAACCTTCGAGCACGAAAGCAGAGGCAATCAGCAGTGCGATGATCACGATGACGTACCCGGGGTAGTCTTTTCCGTTGAGCCCGAAGTACACGTAGGGCGCGACGAAGGTGATGACGGTGACGGCCAGTCCTGCCATGCGTTTGAGGAAATGCGCGGCCGTCACCATCGTGAGCACGCCCCACGTGTAGGGAATCGCCGTCGTCAGGTCGATGAGCCACAACAACAGAAGCGAGCCGTGGAATTCGCGCACATACGACACGGGCAACACGCGCAGCGCCGAGTAGATCAGCACAACCGCGTAAGCCAGGAACTTCGGATTCGTCAGTATTCGCGTGACCATGAAACGGTGTTGTAGGCGGATACCTGCCTGCGTGAGGCTGCGGTAAGTGGAAGCTGAAACCAAAAGTGCATCCAGGCCCGTGAGGGCATGGTGAAGGAACGCCAGGTCCTCAGGTCTGCCTCGTTCCAGAAGGAATGGGATTAACAGACGCGGGGCTACGCCGATGGGCTGGCATTGCTGCCCCTCGTAGGTCTGCACGGGTCCGAGCTCGTGGAGCAGGTCGGGGGCCAGCCACTGTTCCCAGTGCGCGCGATCGGTGGGCGTCATCATCAAAAGCCAGAGCCGTTCGCGTTTTCGTACCGAGTCACGCAGCGTGACCTGCAGTTCGCGGATATTGTCAGGGCGAGTGGGATCAATGACGTGGGAGAATTCGCGGACGTGGCGATCCCGCAGGTCGCCTGTGCGTTCGACACCTGCAGCTCCGCGCACGGACACCGGGTCGAGGCTGATGTCGCTGGCGAAAGAGATTCCCAGAAGAAGATGCACCTACACACAGTACATGTCGAGACCTCTCGCGCGGTAAAAGGTGCGTCGGTAGTGGCGTATCTGCGAGGCTGAAGTGTTGGAGGTAAGCAGACGCGATGTGCAGACGCACTGAGGGGCCGGTCAGCAGACCGGCCCCTCAGGCATCCCATCAACACAGTGCGAGTCTAATCGAGAAACAGCTCCCTTGAAACAGTCGCTATAGAACCTCGTTGGCTCGATGGTGTCAACACTACGGGCCCTACCTTGGAATAGCTTTGAGCGAACCTTAAAAATCCCTGTGAATTTTGGTCCTGTGGTGAGATCCTCGACTCAGGATCGGACGGTCGCGGGGCAGGAAGACAAAGCTTCGGGAGAAGCAGACGGCGTGGGCGAATCCGAGGGCGCCGCCTCCTCCGGTGGGCAGTGACTGGCCAGGAACTCCAGCACCGCGATCGCGCCAGCCTTCGACAGCGGCTCGTTGCCGTTGCCGCACTTGGGAGACTGCACGCACGACGGGCACCCGTCCGAACACGGACACTCCTGCAGGCGCGTCACAGTTGCCTGCACCCACCGCGCAGCATGCGCACACCCGTACATCGCGTAACCAGCGCCGCCGCGATAGGCATCGAACACGAAGACGGTAGGCGCGTCAGTGTCCTCGTGCAGCGCGGTCGACAGCCCGCCCAAGTCCCAGCGGTCACAGGTCGCCAGCAGCGGTAGCAGTGCAATCATCGCGTGCTCAGCGCCATGCAAAGCGCCCGGCAGTTCAGCTTGCGTCAGGCCAATGCTGCGCAGTGCACCGGGAGCCAGAGTGAACCACACGCCTACAGTCTCCAGCGTGTGGGACGGCAACGACAGCTCGCGGTTACGGATGAATTCCAGGCCCGGAAGTCGAAGCAGGTCGTAGTCAGTGACTCTAGTGGTGACGTCAACCTCGCCGGTGTGCCATGTGACCGCGCCATCTGCACTGTGCCACTCCTGGGATGTACTTACGATGGAGACAGCAACGTGTTGTTTCGCGCGGGTGCGCAGCTGCGTTGAGACAGGTTCGACGAGGGCGACCCGTCCGCCGTCACCAGGTGACAGCGGTGCCAGGCTCAGTACGTGATAGGTGCGCCCTTGATGCAGGTAGATGGCATCTGGAAAAACCTGAGCGTCGGCGGACCCCTCGTCGACTGTGCCGATGACGGTGCCGGTGGCCTGATCAATGATCTGGACTTCGCCGCCGCCCCCTCGTAAATCGGTCAGATCAGCTGCGCGGTCGCCGCGCGTGACATCCCAGTACCAGCCTGCCGGGCGGCGCACCAAAAGCCCCTGATCAGCCAGGTCATCGAACATAGAGGTGTCACCGTCAGGCAGACCGAAGCAAGCGGCATCGTCAGCGGTCAGCGGCAGCTCCTGAGCGGCGGCACACAGGTGAGGCGCCAGGACCCACGGATTGAGCGGATCAATGACCGCGGCTTCAACCTCCCGGGTGAGTTCGTCGGGGTGATGGATGATGTAGGAGTCGAGCGGATTGTCGCTGGCGATGAGAATCGAAAGGCCGCGCGCTCCGGCCCGACCGGCACGGCCCACCTGCTGCCACAAGGATGCGCGCGTACCCGGCCAGCCGACAGTAATGGTCGCGTCCAGTCCGGACACGTCCATGCCCAGTTCCAGTGCATTTGTCGTGGCGACCGCCCTCAGCTGCCCAGACCGCAAAGAACGTTCCAATGCTCGGCGCTCTTCAGGCAGATATCCGCCCCGGTAGGAGGCAACGGACCCAACCAGCGGAGACAATGAGGCAGACAGTATGTCGCGCACATGCGCCGCCAGGGTTTCAGCTCCCACGCGTGAGCGCACGAATGCCAGGAGACGAGCGCCACGCTCCACCAAAGCAGCGATGAGCGAGGCAGCCTCGGACGTGGCGCTGATACGCCACGTGGACGGTGCCTTCTCCAGCACGACCGGCTCATTGTCAGCCAGCGCGTCCAGGAATGCGTCAATGGGGATATCGTCCGGGTCGGGGCGCAACGCAGGCTGCCACAGTATGAGCTGATGCTCACCGGCAGGTGAGCCGTCCTCGGTAATGGCGCAGATGTCCTCACGCCCCGTCATCTGACGGGCGACATCGTGAGGGTCACGCACAGTGGCGGACAACATGATGACGGTGGGGTTCGCACCCAGGTGGCGGGCAATACGCAGCAGGCGGCGAATGACCAGGGCAATGTGGGAGCCAGTCATGCCGCGCCAGTAGTGCAGCTCATCGATGACGATGTAACGCAGGGAAGCCAGCAGTCGTGTCCACCGCTGATGACCAGGCAGCATGACAAAATGCAGGTAATCAGGATTGGTCAAGACGATGTCGGCATGAGCACGCGCCCAGTCCTTCGCCTCGCGTGGTGTATCACCATCCGCCGTACTCACGCGCACTCCCCACTGCGTGCCCTGCGCCGTGTTGATCCACTTGTGCAGTGCGCTCAACTGGTCGGCGGCAAGCGCCTTCGTGGGGGACAGGTACAACAGTGTGGGCCGGTGGTGCACTTCGGAGATACGCGCCGGCCTGTCGGATGCGGCGTGGTCGGCCAGATCGGACAGAATCGGCACCCATGCGACCAAAGACTTCCCGGAGCCAGTCCCGGTGGCAACAACTGTGTCCTGCCCGGCGTGCACGGCGTCCAGTGCGCGCCGCTGGTGCTCCCACACGTGCTCGATACCCAGGTCAGCGCCCGCGTGTGTGACGGAGGGGTTGATCCACCCAGGCCACGGTGCGGTGCGTGCCGGTCGTGCAGGAATGCTGTGAACGTGGACCAGCCGATCGTCACGCGCACCAATGCGCTCCAGCATCGCAAGAAGGTCGTCAATGCCCGCGCTCAGGGACGAGGGCGCCCTCGTCGAACCGGCACCTGCGACATCAGCCATTGGGACACGACGTATGGGTGAACGCTTGACGCATGTAGGCGATGGCTTCGAGGCCGGCGCTCACCCCTGCTGCGAGGTTGTCGGACAATTGAGCGTCCGTGAGGCCGCACTGCGTGTCAACGGTAAAGTCAGCGCACACCTGGACGTGGTGATCGGGGCTGTTCATCGTGTAGACGGTGGGAATGAACTTCTCACGATTCCACCAGTCGGATGCGGCAAAGAGCTGCTTCTTGCACCGACCAGGCTGCGCATCGGTATCCCACACTGCGCGAACACACAGGAAGCGCTCGCTCGCATCGAAGGAGAAGAGGAAAGGAACCTCCTCGATCACTACTCCGGCTGCCTGATCTTTGACGAGGACACCCAGCTCGTATGTCAACGCGTGGGCGCAGCTGATGACGCGATCCAGGCTGACCGGTGTGGGGCGCGCGGAATCCGCTGAATCAGGCACTGAATGCAGCGACGTGTTCATTGTGCCTCCTCCTCGCGTTCCCATGTGATGAATTCGGGCAGTGTTGCCTCCAGATCGTGGAAGAACGACATGGTCATCGCCATCGAAGTTTCGTAGAACGTGGAGAGCTGCTGGTCGGTCAGACCTGCTGACGTGAGGATGGCGCATTCGGTGTGGAGGCCGAAACTCGTCTGATCTTCCAGGGGCGCCAGGTAAGCCTTGGGTGCCGTACGCATCGAATTGCAGGCTTCGATTTCACATTCGAGTGCGTAGAACTGAGCGTCGTTGCGTGCGATGCCTCGCCAGATGCCCCGCATGATCAGCACATTCGGATACGTCGCATCCCACAGGTAAATCGCGTTCGGGGTGGGAACGACGAGTTGGTTGTTTTCCCAGTCATCAAAATGCACGTGATTGCCCGCAAGCAATGTGCGTATGCGCTGGACATCAATGGGACGGGACAACGCAACCATGACGACCTCCTCTGGCTCAGGACGAGTGGCGGATACGTGGAAAAGTGGGCGCACTGGCATTGCCAACACCCTATGACACGTCATCGCTTTCAGCGCGCTGAGATGTCGGGGCCGTAGTGGCTGGCGGCTGGCTTACGCCGTCAATGAAGTCCAGAGCCTGTCTGCCGCCCTTGAGCCCGACATTGACATTGGTTCGAAGCTGCGCATCTGACAGGCCGTGTGCTGTTGAGACGCGTAGGCGGGTAAAGACGAAGGAACGATCCTGAGCATCGGTCTGGACAAACGCCGTGGGTGTCACCCGCTGCGCATTCCACTGGTTGGCTCGTTCAATTAACGTGCCAGCCTGGCGCGAAAAGAGGCGTGTGATCAGGCGCGCAGCACTGACAGTCAGCCACGGATCGTCGCCCTCGGAAAGGGAGACGAAAAACAGGTCACTGCCAAGTCTGACCTGAAGCTGTGTCGGGTTGGATGCGGAGGGACGCGGATGTGTGCCCACGTCGCGCAGTGCGCGCTCAATGCGATCCAGGTCGACAGGAAGAATTGCAGGTGCGTCAGACATGGTCAGCGATCCTCCTCGTGCGGCGCGTCCACATCCCAGGTCACCATGTCCGGCAATTGGCGTTCGAGGGCGTGCAGAACTTCAGCAATGGATGCCACCGAGCGCGTGATGAACCCGGTCAGCTGTTCGTCGCTGACGCCGTCCGCAATGATGAGGGTCGTCTCGGCTACGAGCTGGTATCCCTCATCGTCAGCCAGTGGCACGATAAAGAGCTTGGGGCTGAACTCGACTGGATTGATCTTGGCGGCTACCAGTTCAAGTTCGGTGCGGCTGTCTTCATCAGGAGCTTCACCGCGCCAGTGAGCGCGGATACGGAAGAAATCAGGGTGGGACAGATCCCAGAAGTAGAACGCGTTTTGTTCCAGGCTGGTGAACACTGCGTCATCGGTTGAGGAGGGGCGGAAATCGACATGAAGATCCGTCAGAGTCCGATCCAGTCGGGTCGATGTGACGGGCGACGTCTGTGATGGTGACACGCTCATCCCTCCCTTGTCAGCTGCCGATGCATTTTCATCATATGCGCTTATCGTGCCGTTTCCTGAGCGAGGTGCCCAGGCCTCATTTTCTTCATCCTACGTGAGGGAAAAGAGGGCGGCAGAACTTCGTTGCGAAGAGCCGCAAGATCCTACATGTCTAGACGAGTGTGACTCGCGCGCTTGGGCGGCGCGCGGCCGTGAAACCGTGCTCGGAAGTTGGCGCATCATGGAATACAGTTTCTATCGGGAATGCTCAACACGAACCGAGGAGTAAGCGAGATGGCCATGCCTGACGAGCCTCGCCCTGACGTGCGGCAGGTGCCCGAAGATGGTGCTGGTCAGCGCGCAGCCGGACCACCGGCCTCATCCACATCGCCGTCCGCGTCCTACCAAATCGGGCCATCATCTCGCCCGGCGCAGCAGTGGGCCGCCCGCCCGGATGGATACAGCGCACGGCTGTTCCGCCGGATTGTGTCAGCCGTGGTGTATATCGTCGTGATCGTGGTGACGATTCGCGGCGCCGTCTTCACGGCAGTTGGGCAGGCCTGGGATACGGCATTGATGGAAACGCTGGCCACGTGGCGCCCCACTGTTGCGCCGGTGGGCCGCATCCTGGTTCACCTGGCCTCCTGGCAGGCCGTCGTTGTCATGTGTGTCGTTGTCGCGGTCGTTGCGATTGCGCGCAGGCGGTGGCACCTGGCCGTGCGTGCCATCATCGTCGTCGTTGCGGCAAATCTGACCACGCAGCTGGTCAAACTCCTGATCGCGCGACCGGATCTGGGATCGTCGATCCACATCGCAAACTCACTGCCCTCCGGCCACACAACGTTTGCCGCATCCATCGCGCTCGCCCTGGTCATCGTGGCGCCTCGATGGGTGCGCACCCCGGCCGCCTACGTCGGGTGGATCTGGACCACGCTCATGGCCATGACCGTCATCATGTATGGTTGGCATCGCCCTTCCGATGTTCTGGTCGCAGTGCTGGTGGCCGGCACATGGGCGCAGCTGCTCGCACCCGTTGAACACCGCAGGCGGCACGGCGTGATGGCGCGGCGCATGTTGTCCTTCTTCTGTGGCTGCGCGATCATCTTCGCGCTCCTCATCGCATGGTATTTCATGCCCAACGTCGACATCGTCTCGCACTTTGCGCCGGGCGCGTGGGACCTGGGTTACGCACAGTTCGTTGCCAGTGACCCGGCGCGCACCAGGTGGCTCGCCCTGGCCGTCATGTTCATGCTCAGTGGTATCGCGGGGGCTGTGATGTGCGAGGTGGACCGCCTGTCGTGGGCGCAGCCGCAATCTCGCAACAGTCGGTGAAACAGCGGGCGCGGTCGCCCTCGTCAATGACAACACGCACAAAGTGACCGACGAGGGGGACGCTGTGCAACGCCCACTGGGCGAGATGGGGACTTTCGGCCCATGCTCGACGAGGGAATCAAAGCTGACGCATGCGACACGCCGAACCACGACATCTAGTGGGTGGAATTTAAAACGGCAACTAGATATGGTGTTCACGCAACGTTGACAAGAACGACGGCCTGACGCCGCAGCAGCCCGAGTACGGGCTGTTTTCCTGTGACGAAACCCCCGACGCGTGGCGGGCTTTCCGCGCGTCGACCCCACATCAAGGCAGAGGAGACTGAACCGTGCGCTATGACGTAGATGCCATCAGCACAATTGATGAATACCTGGAACGCTCCGACTGGCGCGTCAATGCGAACGCAAACCAGGGGTACTCCCTGGGCGGTTTGATCCTCAACGCCTCCGGCAAGATGGTCGCAAACTACTGGCTGGAAAAGATCTATTCACCGGAAGCCGGTGAAGCGCACCGCTCGGGCGCCCTGCACATTCACGACCTCGACATGTTCTCCGGGTACTGCGCAGGCTGGTCGCTCAAACGCCTCATCCAGGAAGGCTTCAACGGTGTGCCCGGTGCGATCGCCTCGGCCCCACCCAAACATTTCTCCTCTGCGTGCGGTCAGATCGTCAACTTTCTGGGCACGCTGCAAAACGAGTGGGCCGGTGCGCAGGCGTTTTCATCTTTCGATACCTACATGGCGCCATTCGTCCGCCTCGACAACATGACGTACGAGGAGATCGTCCAGTGCATGCAGGAACTGATCTTCAACCTGAATGTTCCTTCACGCTGGGGCTCGCAGTGCCCGTTCACGAACCTCACGTTCGACTGGACATGCCCCGACGATCTGATGGATGAAGCTCCGCTGATTGGCGACGAGATCTGCGACTTCACCTACGGCGACCTGCAGCATGAAATGGACCTGATCAACCAGGCGTTTATCGAAGTGATGACCGGGGGAGACGCTGACGGACGCGTCTTCACGTTCCCGATCCCGACGTACAACATCACCAAGGACTTCGACTGGGATTCGCCCAACACGCTGCGCCTGTTCGAAATGACCGCGAAGTACGGCCTGCCCTACTTCCAGAACTTCATCAATTCCGATCTGGATCCGCATATGATCCGATCAATGTGCTGCCGATTGCAGTTGGATCTGCGCGAACTGCTCAAGCGCGGCAACGGCCTGTTCGGGTCGGCCGAGCTGACCGGATCGGTGGGCGTGGTCACGCTTAACATGGCGCGTCTGGGCTACCTGTACAAGGGTGACCTGGACGGACTGATCGGTGCGATGGACCAGCTGATCGACATTGCCTCCGACACGCTGGAGCGCAAGCGCGAAACCATTTCCTACCACATGGAACACGGCCTGTTCCCCTACACGCGCCGCTACCTGGGGTCGCTGGATAACCACTTCTCCACCATCGGCGTGAACGGCATGAATGAGATGGTCCGCAACTTCACCGACGACCAGATGGACATCACGGATCCGCGTGGACGCGAGATGTGCGAAAAGATCCTCGATCGCGTGCGCGACCGCATGGTGCAGCTGCAGGAATCCACCGGTCACATGTACAACCTGGAGGCCACCCCTGCCGAAGGTACGACGTACCGCTTCGCCAAGGAAGACCGCAAACGCTACCCCGACATCCTGCAGGCCGGCTCCGCCGATCAGCCGTACTACACGAACTCCTCGCAGCTGCCCGTCGGCTACACCGACGACCCATTCCAGGCTCTGGAAGAGCAGGAAGTGCTGCAGGGCAAGTACACGGGCGGCACTGTGCTTCATCTGTACATGGGGGAGCGTGTCTCATCTGCGAAGGCCTGCATGGAA
This sequence comes from Actinomyces sp. HMSC065F12, assembly GCF_001814535.1. Lineage (NCBI taxonomy): Bacteria > Bacillati > Actinomycetota > Actinomycetes > Actinomycetales > Actinomycetaceae > Actinomyces > Actinomyces sp. HMSC065F12. Next base: position 27,212 of record NZ_KV816943.1, on the reverse strand, counting down.
ATGGTCCGTCGCTCTCTGACTGCTTTCAAGGTTCCGTACGTGACAATCACGCCGACCTTCTCGATCTGTCCGGTCCACGGGTATCTGGCTGGCGAGCACTTCACGTGTGAACGCTGCGCGGATGCCCACCCGAACAGTGCTCCGCAGACGTGTGAGGTGTGGACACGCGTCATGGGCTACTTCCGCCCCGTCCAGTCTTTCAACATCGGCAAGAAGGGTGAGTACGCCGAACGCACAATGTTCACTGAATCAGCCGCCTCTCAGCACGGCGAACTGGTCAGCGCCTTTCCTCCCGTCTCCCTTTCATGAAGGACGAGGCAGGCCGCGGGCGCCTTGTCAACGCCGACGACCTTCAAATAGCTGGGCTCACCCCGATGTCAACGGTGGACTGGCCTGGCAAGCTGGTCGCATCGGTGTTCTGCCAGGGATGTCCGTGGCTGTGCCCGTATTGCCATAACCACGCGATCATCGATCCGACGATCCCGGGCGTGGTCGCATGGTCATCGGTGGAGGATCTGCTGTCACGGCGCCGCGGACTGCTCGATGGCGTGGTGTTTTCCGGAGGGGAGGCCACACGCCAGCAGGCGCTGATACCGGCGATGCGTCGGGTGCGCGAGATGGGATTCCTGATTGGTTTGCACACCGCAGGGCCGTATCCGCATCGCCTGCGTGATGTGCTGTCTGAGGGCCTGGTTGACTGGGTCGGGATTGATGTTAAAGCGATGCCGGACACGTATCAGGTCGTGGCGGGACGCCAAGGTGCCGGTACGAAAGCGTGGGAGGCGCTGGACGTGCTGCTCGAGTATGCCGAACGCAGCCCAGGCGCGGATAGCGCTGGTTCGGCTGGCGACGAGGGTGATGACGGTGCGCGCTCGCGGTCGGTGGATTACGAAGTGCGCCTGACGGTGTACCCCGATGGGCCGCGTGACGGTTTGACGGTGGCGAGAGAGGCGTTCCGGCGCGGCGTTCGCCGTTTTGCCTTGCAGCAGGCCAGGGCGATGGGTGCGCCTGACGGTTTCCGCTCCGATGCGGTGGGGTGGGATGACCAGGTTGAGGCGCTGGCCCGCGACATCGAACAGATCGGGTTCGACACCTTCGCCTATCGGCCCGCGCACTGAATAGGTGAGTGCGGTGACCTCGGACAATAGGGCAGAGTTCGCCCGCGCGATCGTCAGGCGCGCAGCGGTGCGCTAGGCTTGTCAGTAACACCATTGGAGCTGATGGAGGCAAACGCGATGAATAATCAGTCAGATCCTCGCAACCTACATCAACTGGCCGCTGACCCCGGTACGGATTATGAGACGCTGAGGGATATCGCCTACCGTCACCCGGAGCTGCGTGCCGTCGTTGCTCAGAATCCGCACACCTACTCAGGGCTGCTCGAGTGGTTGGGATCGTTGGGAGATCCCGCGGTGGACCAGGCGCTTGCTCAGAGGCGTGCATACGGGCAGCAGGGAGCGGGGCGTTTCCCACCTGTTTCTCAGGCGGCGTCGGGTACGGCCGCCCTCGACCAGGCCAGTCGCCAGCAGGGGAATCGAAGCGGTGAATCTGATGGATCGTCGCAGTCCAGAGTGGGACTGGTGCTCGGAATCCTCATCGCCATCGCTCTTGTGCTTGTGGTGATCTCGATCGTGGTATTCAAAGGGATTTTCCCCTCCCGTCCGGTTGATCCCAGCCCCGCGCCGGCTCCGCAGTCGTCTGCGCAGTCGACCGAGCCTGAAAGCACCGGGGCGGCTGAAGAGCAGTCGGAGGCCGAACCAGAGCAGGCTCAGTCAGATGAACAACCGATCGTGTACCCGGCACCGGCGGGTGCAGTTCAGGCCGGCGAGATCATGGCGCCCTCGGGCAATATTGCCTGCACCCTGTCCGACGAAACTGTCTCATGTGTCATTGTTGATGACGATTACGCAGCTGCCGGAGTTGAGAGCTGCGGTGACCGGCTGACAAATCTGGTTGCCACCGCCGAAGGAGCTTCGCGCGAATGCGTGGAGTCCGCACAAGGTGGTGGGCAGGCCCTTGAATACGGCAAGTTTGCAACCAGTGGTGACGTCGCATGTCAGTCGACGCAGAACGGCATGAGCTGCTGGAACGTGAAGTCCGGAGCTTCATTTGCCCTTGCCCGTCAAGGATGGATGGTCGGGGAGCAAGGCCCCATCGGTGAAGACCAGTTCAGGTGGTAGTTGCACGGGGCGTGCGGGAGGAGCGATAACTGGGGTCAGGCACGCTTTGCGGTTGAGTCGCGGATAACCAGAGTCGTTTCGAATCGAAGAGGTCCGGTGGGTCTGTTGCCCTCTTGAATATCGATCAAAGTGCGAATAGCAGTTTTGCCAATGTCGCTGACCGGTTGCCTGACGGTTGTCAATGGTGGATTTGCAGCGAGGGCGAGCAGAGAGTCGTCAAATCCGACAATAGAAATTTTCTCCGGCACTTTCTTACCGTGACGGCGGAGAGTTTCGAGGCTTCCTAGAGCCGTCAGATCGGATCCTGCGAATATGGCTGTGGGCTGACTCCCTTCTGGTAGGGCCAGGAGTTTCTCCGTCACCCGTACTCCCTCGGCGTAGGAAAATTCGTTTCCGTCAACCAGTTCGGGATTAAAAGGCACATTTGCCATGTGATGCGCGGACAGGAATCCCTGGTAGCGCTCAGTGGAAGGAACGGAATGCGGTGGGCCTGAAATGTAAGCGATTCGGCGGTGTCCTAAGGATATAAGGTGTTGGGTCGCCTGTAGGCCGCCATTCCAATTAGTCGCTCCGATCGATGTCAGACCTTGCGGTGGGTGGTTGCGAGGGTCGATCAGGACCGTTGGGATTTCTTCAGCTTTAATCATGCTTGCCTGTTTTCTTGAGACAGGCATCGTCATGAGGACTAGTCCGAAAACTTTCTTCTGCGCAATAAGTGAGAGCCAGGGAGCGCTCAGCACCGGCGGCATGTGCTGAGAAGACGGTGCGCTGAGCGCAGTAATCGATAGCGACAAACCATGGGTAGTGCATTCGTGGACCATTCCATCGAGGACGCTCATGGTATAGGGGCTCTGAAGGCTGTCCGAGACTGCCACGATGTCTGGAAGCACATGAGTGAGAGGAGACGCGTGTCTGTACCCCATTGTGCGAGCAATTTCTTGAACCTTCTTCCGCGTGTGGGCAGCAACCTCCTCGCGGTTATTCATTGCCTTTGAAGCGGTTGCCTTTGATACCTGCGCCTGCTGTGCGACGTCGCTCAGGGTAACGCGGCCGTTTTGCTTTCGTGCTGTCACTGTGTCCCTCGGTCCCTCGTGATTGTCCCACCTCTTTGAAACTGTTTCAATAGTATCGTGCATTGTTAAGATTTTGTATCGGCATGTCAACTGATCTTGACGTATTAAAATTAACTACTAAACTAAGTCACGAGACCGCACTTTGAAACATTGAGGTTGTGATCAATGGAGACCGTTCATTGTGCTGTTCCAACGAGCAGCGTGGCGTGAGGCAGGTTCTCTCGTCAACGTCTTATCGCTGAGGATAGAGGCTCAAGTCTGAGAAAGGGATGGAACTGAGATGAAAATTAGGCAAAGAGGAATCTTCACTGTGGGCGCGCTTCTTGCGGCTGGCTCGCTCGTTCTGAGTGCCTGTGGCGGCGCTCAGCCTGGCCAGTCTGGTGAGGCAACAGGTTCGAATGGTAACGGAGAGGCGTCAGCGTGGGCGCTCACTGGCGGCACCCATGAAATCATCTGGCGTGACTCGTTTGAGAAGTGGAATACCGAAAACAGCGATCAGTCGATTAGTGTTGATTGGTTTGCCAACGACGCTTATAAAGAGAAGATCCGCACCGCGATCGGCTCTGATAATGCCCCTACGCTGGTCTTTGGCTGGGGCGGCGCGACCTTGCGCGACTATGTCGAGGCCGGCAAGGTTGTTGACATTACTGACGATGTAAAGGATTCGGTTGATAAACTGATTCCCAGCATTGCTGACGGCGGAATCGTTGACGGTAAGTACTACGCACTTCCCAATGTTGGAACGCAACCCGTCCACATGTATTACAACAAGCAACTGTTTGAAGAGCAGGGTTTGGAAATTCCCCAAACTTGGGATGATCTGCTCAATTGTGTCGAAAAGTTCAAAGAAGCTGGCATTATTCCGATCTCCTTGGCCGGCGCATCCAAGTGGACATCCATGATGTGGTTGGAATATCTGTTCGACCGGATCGGCGGATCGGAAGTATTTGATCGGATCACGAACGGCGAAAAGGATGCATGGTCAGACCCAGCCGCGATTGAAGCACTTGGAAAAGCTCAGGAACTCGTGAAGGCCGGCGCCTTCGGAGATGCCTATGGGTCAGTAGTTGCAGACGCCAATGCTGATGTGGCACTGGTTCACACAGGTAAGGCCGCCATGATGCTGCACGGATCATGGGCATACGGAACATTCCTGACGGACGCGCCTGATTTCGTCAAAGATGGCAACTTGGCCTTTGGTGCATTCCCGTCCATCGAAGGTGGTAAGGGTGATCCCAGCGCTGTTGCAGGAAATCAGTCGAATTTCTGGTCCGTGAGCGCCGCATCAAGCGAACAGGCGCAAACTGCTGCGAAAGGCTATCTCAACAACCTCTTCGACGATGAATACGTCAAGGCGATGGTAGATGGTGGAGATATTCCTCCAACTGTTGGAGCAGAGAAATTCATCAAGGGCAGTGAACAGGAAGATTACCTGACTTTCGGCTACGACATGGTTCTCAACTCGAGCAACTTCCAGCTTTCCTGGGATCAGGAGCTTCCGTCTGATACCTCGCAGACGCTGCTTGACAACATCCAGCTTCTGTTTGATCTGAGCATTACACCTGAGCAATTCGCTGATGCGATGAATGCAACGATCAAGTAACTTGTGCGTTCCATGACAAGTAATGAGATTAGAACCCATTCGGTAGGAGGTCAGGTGAACAAGAAACCTCGCAATGAAACGCGAGTAGCCAGCAAGGCTAACGGCCCAAGCGGGTGGTTCGCGCTCCCTGCGATGGCATTCTTTATCTTCTTCGCCATCATCCCACTCATAGGCGTAGTTTTCCTAAGCTTCATGAGCTGGGATGGTCTGGGAACGCCGTCATGGGCAGGTATGCACAACTGGGCAGTGACACTCTCTGACCCGCTGACTATTAACGCGATTAAACTGACGATAATTGTCATGGTCGTTACGTGGCTTATTCAGACTCCGATGTCACTAATGCTCGGAATCTTTATGGCCAAGAAGCAGCGGTACAGAGAGTTCCTGTCCGTGCTGTATTTCCTCCCGCTGCTGTTTTCGTCTGCAGCATTGGGTATTGCTTTCAAAGCGTTATTGGATCCCAATTTTGGAATGTCAAATGCCTTTGGTATCTCATGGCTGAGACAGGATTGGATTGGAGATGCAAAGCTCGCTTTACCTGCGACGATCTTGATCATCGCGTGGGCCTTTATTCCGTTCCACTCTCTGATCTACCAGGGTGGAGTGCGGCAAATCCCAGCAATGCTCTACGAAGCCGCAGAACTGGACGGAGCATCAAAGTGGCAGCAGTTCTGGCACGTGACGATTCCTCAGCTAAAGTACACGATCGTCACTGATTCGACGCTGCAGCTGGTCGGTGCTCTAACCTATTTCGATCTCATCTATGTCTTGACAGGAGGCGGACCTGGAGGAGCAACAAGGATTCTTCCACTGCATATGTATCTGCTTGGCTTCAAGAGTTTCAACATGGGTCAGGCTACAGTGGTAGGAACCTTGCTTCTTGCGGTCGGATTGGCGCTCTCACTGGGGCTGAATAAGCTTTCCGGTGCGACACGAATGGAAAGTCAGGCACAGGGGCTATGAACAGAAACAAAACGACAGTATCGAGTCTTCTTGCCGGTCTTGGTGGTTGGATTTGGCTCGCGATCGTGATCCTGCCGATCTATTACATCGTCATCACGAGTTTGCGGTCGCAGTCTTCGTTCTATACGGAAAATCCTCTGCTTCCAACGAAGTCGCCAACAATCGCAGCGTATATTTCAGTTTTCCAAAATGATTTCTGGATGTACTTCTTTAATACGTTGATTGTGACAGTAGCTACCGTTGCAATTCTGATGGTGGTGTGCGTCATGGCATCGTATTACGTCGTGAGACGCAAGAATAAGTGGTCGCGGAGGACCTTCAGCCTGATACTGCTTGGACTGGGAATTCCATTGCAGGCAGTGATTATCCCCGTGTATTACCTAGTGGTTCAAATGGGGCTGTACGATTCGTTGCTGGCCATCATTCTGCCTTCAATTGCATTCGGGATTCCGGTCACGTGTTTGATCCTGGTCAATTTTATGCGTGATATTCCCAATGAATTATTCGATTCGATGGCAGTTGATGGCGCGACGAACTGGAAGATGATGTGGACCTTGGTGTGGCCCTTGTCAGTTCCGGCGATCATGACCGCGGGGATCTACCAGGCGCTACAGGTCTGGAACGGGTTCCTGTTCCCTCTTGTATTGACCCAGAGTTCGCAAGTTCGAGTGCTGACCCTATCCCTGTGGAATTATCAGGGCCAATATACGAGTAATATTCCCGCAATTCTGGCCGCTGTTACGCTGTCAGCTTTGCCTGTACTCGCCGCTTACATTGTGGGCCGCCGGCAAATGGTTGCAGGCCTGACCGCGGGCTTTGGAAAGTAGGTGCTATTCCGATAGACAGGACTAGAGGGGCGTTCCGAGGTTTCGGGGCGCCTTCTTGTTTGCTTGTACAGAAGGGTGATCATGCGTGGCGTGAAAAAGCTCATGATGGGAAACCTGCCATAACTTCTCCGCAAGACTAGAGGGGGCCAGCTGTCTGTGCAGCCGGCCCCCTCTTGAGGACGATCAAAAGTTATTTACCAGATCTTGATCGTCTCCTGGTTCCACAGATTAGTTGCAAATGGACCTGCTTGGCGCTTATCAGCCTCATTGATATTGCCAAGGACATCTGTGTCAAAGGTTGCCGGCGTGCCATCAGCGTTCTCATAGTGTGCATCGGGGAAGTATGCAGGAGGCAGATCAGCTCCGGTAACTCGATTAACTTCGGGAATGTCCAGCGCGGCTGCTTCCTTGAGGTGAAGAATGGCGCCGCGTTGATCCTCGTCTAGGGCGACTGAGATCTTGGCGCTCTCTCGATCGATTACAGTGGGATCTTCTTCTCGTTTGAAGGGGGTTGGGCCGCCCACATAGGTGTTCGAATGAATGTAAGCGGGAAGACGCCTGCCGAAGTAACGCTCGTGGTCGCCTTCAGAGGATTCGTCGAGCTCTTTGATAAGTTCTCCGATTGAAGTATCGCAACCGTCGTACACGGACGTACCCAGCGTCGTATCAGGTAGAAAATCACCGATACCGTGCGCCGAGTAAGCAGCGTCCCTGTCTCCGCCGACAAACACGTTGTTCATCCAGCGGTCATCTCCACAACAGAAGGTTCCGTATCCAGCAACTTGAGTCGAGTGGGCTACGTGATAGGGAGTCGACCGCGTGAGTTCCTGGCTGACACGAATTGTCCCTCCAATGAGGTTGTGGAGGAAAGCGCCGCCTTGAGAGACGCTTTCGAAAGACACAGGTGAAGCGAGAACGTTATTGTCCACCATGTATGGGCCGTGTGACACTTCAACGAAAAGATCGCGGCAGTTTGAGTGCATGACGTTACGGCTAATGCGAGTGCCCTGAGTTTCCCAATCCAACCAGATACCCAAAGAACAGTCATGGATGTGGTTGTGTCGAATTTTCACATCGATAGCAGCGTGGAGTTTGATACCTGCAATCTCGTGTCCGAAGAACTCGCGGTCGGTAGCGATGTCATGGATGTGGTTGTCTTCGATCGTCGAGAATACGCATCCAAGATGACCGACGATTCCAGTCTGGCCGCATGAATAGATCTCATTACCTCTGACGATATGGGATCCGATGTGTTCCTTGTCCCAGCCAATTTGGCGAGCATGGAATACGGATTCCAGCTGGTATTGGTAGCCTGGCTTGTCCTGACGCTCGGTGGCGTAGTTGTGGCCAGTGCTCTTCTCCTTGCCTAGTGAAACAGCTGAGCATTTGGCATCATGAATGCGGTTGTTTTCGATGATCCAGCCTTTGGCCCAGTTTGGGCCAATGAGGCCGCCTTGACATGCTGTGGGAGGAGCCCATTGGGTCGCTGCCTGTGCGAGTTCGAAGCCGCGTACGGTGATGTAGTCAATGTGGTGTTCAGCCGGCATGAAGACTGAAGGGCGAACGTTGATTTCGATGAGTTCCTCGCGTGGGTCCTGATTGCCGAAATTAGCCCAGATGCACGTGTTTTCAGGCCCGACTTCAGCAAACCAACGCCGTTTCGTCCACTCAGGGTCGGCGATTGTAACTTCCTGACCTGTCCAGTCGTCGATCATAGTTTCTGTCGCAGAAGGGTTTGAAAGATCCTCAAGCGAATCTGCCTCAAGCAGACTCCTTCCGTTGAGGTACACGGCTCCTAAGTGTCGGCGCGGACCCTCAACTCGAGGATTCGGGCGGACAACCCAGTCGCCGGAGAGTTCTTCAGCGAAAGGATTGAAAATTCCGAACACGCAGTTGGGAACAACTGCTTTCCACACGTTGTCAGAAGTTGATTCCCACTCGCTGACTACCTCGGACCCCTTGATGACGACGTGCTCGTCAGGGGCTGCACAATAGGTGATACGACGGTTATCTGAAAGACCACCGAAACGGGGTTGAACCCATTCGCGGTATTCGCCCTCGTGAACAATCACAGTGTCTCCGGGCCGGGCGATGTTCGCGGCCGCATTGATGGTGCGGAGGGGTGCTTTCTGTTCCCCGGTCGCTTCATCGTTTCCAGTGATGGCGACATGAATGGTGCGTGGCACTAGTAATACTCCTTTGTCGTTGCCAGTTGATTTTGTTTTTATTCTAAACAAGTTTTGGCGAAAACGTGAGTCCTGAGTGCTCGAAACTTGGAACTTTACTGATATGTTCTGCCAGAAAGAGCGCTTTGTCACGCACCGAGGGCGTCTGCCAGCGCCTCGAGATAGTCACTGGCAGAACCGTCGATGCGCAGGCGAACAGCGGGGTGATGATCGAGGTCGCACGGCCCACGATTGATGACGATCAGGTCAGCGCCGCTGCTGATCGCCTGATGAGCAATCCACACGGCGGTTGACACTTTCACTGACGTGCCCACAACCAGGAGTACGTCGCACTGCGCAGCAAAGGTCAGTCCCTTGTCCATCTGGTCTGATGGCAGCATCTCGCCAAAAAAGACGACATTCGGTTTGAGGATTCCACCACACTGCGGACAGGGAACCAGTGTGATCGCGGAAGCCGTGGCGCCCTCGGGATCAACCTGAGCCAGAATCGCAACGTGAGTGGGATCAGGGTCGTCGACCAGATTCGGATTGGCGGCGCGCAACTCGCCATCGAGCCATTCTCGAGGATACCGCGCTGCGCACTGCATGCAGTCAACCGTCAAGAACGAGCCGTGAAGCAGAGCGAGCTGGTGGATCCCAGCCTTTTCATCTAGGCCATCGACATTCTGGGTGGCAACGCCGTGAAGGATTCCTGCCCGCTCCATGCGTGCGAGCGCCTCATGTCCACGTGTGGCGGGCAGGTCCTGCAACGCTCGCCATGTCACCTGGTTTCGCTCCCACACCCAGCGTTGCCATTTCGGATCCGACAGGAACAGGTCGATATCCACTGTCGGCGTGCCTGACGATCCGGTTCCGCGATAGTCCGGAAGCCCTGAATCAGTGGACATTCCGGCACCTGTCAGAGCAGCCAGACGCTTACCCGCACACAGTTCGACCAGCTCATCCAGGTGAGGCAGCGAGGATGACGACCGTGGCATTACTGCTGCCTGAACCTTTCAACGAACTTCTTCACGATTTGTCCCGCCTGGTGGGTTCCTTCACCCATGTGGCCGATCTGCACCAGGGTCTCCAGATCGTCAGTGCCTGAGTAGCCGGCATCGGCATAGATCGCCAGGCGCTGATTGATCGCGTCGGAGTCAAGTTCAGGGTTGAACTGCGTAGCCCAAAAAGCCGGCCCAAAACGCATCATCTGCGTGGGACACGTGACTGATTTAGCAAGAACCGTCGTGCCCGGCGGCACTTCTTCTACTGCTTCGTGGTGGCCGACGTAGGTTGTGAATGTGCGCGGAAAGTCCTCAAGCAGCGGGTCATCCTCGGCCTCCTCAGTCAGGGTGATTGTCACCATCGAAGCCGGTTCAGCCCACCGTGTCGTCACCGTGCCGCCCAGAACCGTCGCGGCAACCTCCGTTCCGTAACCCGTGGTCAGACATGGGGTTTTCGCCTCGAGGATCTGATGGAACAAGTGAGCCAGATCTTCCTCAGTTCTGCGCTGGGACGATGACTTCTTCTCAGTGGGAGTAGTGGTGCCGTAAGGCGATCCAGCCACGAAGATGCCGCTGTAGGCATTGACGTCAACTTCGGGCAGCCCCAGCATATCCATGCGAACCTGTTCGAGCGTGGACGGCGTCAAACCGCTGACCAGGAGGTACGAATGGTATTCAGCGTCGATCGCTTCTTCTTCGGGGCGTGTTGATACCAGCAAGAAAGGCTTCATGCTTCAAGTGTAGGCAAAGAAAGAATTTCCGGTACCCTTACGGTCGAAACATGGGATCTACAGACCGGCCGTGAAACCGATGACGAAGATGCCGACAACGAGACAGATCGAGATGATCACGATGCCCGATACAACAAGCCCGGCGACGGCCTCGTGCCTTCCTCGACCACCGCGTGAAAACGAGGTGATGAGTCCGGCAATACTCAAGATCAGGGCGAAGATTGTCAGAGGGAACGCCAGCAGGGAAAGGGCTGCCATCCACAGGCCAATCGTGGCGGCAGTGTTGGAGTTATGGCGAGGGGCGTTGTATCCGGGGGCCGAGAAAACCATGGCTGGGTCAATGTCCTGGGTTCCGGGGAAAACGAACTGGGGCGACGAGGGATCCAGTGCAGGATCAAGGGATGGATCCAAGGGCGGATCCAGCGTCGGACTTTCTGTGGCACTGTGTGAGGAATCAAGAGAAGGATCCAGCACGTGCAACTGCGAACCTGTCGCTGGCTGACTCACCATTTCCCCCCTCACTCCCCGCGGCCCTGTGCTGACCGAGGGCATCTTTGGTATCCCCTTGTGACGATCCTGCTACGTCCCACCCTACGGCATGACGACTGGGTTCATCTATGGTCACAGCTTATCTGCACGCTCAGGCAACTCGCCCATCAGTTCACCCGTGTGAAATCAACCATGATTTGCCGTGGAATTTAGCCTTTTGTCGGCAAGTTCGATACTGTGATGTTCCGACCGGTGAACGGCCTGCACTTTTGCATCCTTATCAACTGATCGGAGACATCCGCATGAGCGGTTCAGCTACCCCTCGCGCCTCGCGCGAGTCTTCCCATTCGTCAAGTCGTCCTCGGGGCGGCTTTTTTTCATGGCGACTGCACGGTGATGGCACGTCAATCGCTCCCGGCGAGGTTGTCGCCCCCGAAGAGCGTCTGTCGTGGCCGCGCACCATCGGAATCGGTGCGCAGCACGTTGTCGCCATGTTCGGTGCGACGTTCCTCGTCCCTCTGATCACAGGCTTCCCACCTTCGACCACGCTGTTCTTCTGCGCAGTCGGCACACTGCTGTTCTTCCTGATCACCGGCGGGCGCATGCCGTCCTACCTCGGATCATCTTTCGCGCTGATCGCGCCGATCACCGCTGTCACGCAGACCCTCGGCCACAACTACGCCCTGGGCGGCGTAATCGCCACCGGTGCAACCCTGACGCTGGTCGGCATCATTGTGCACTTCGCCGGCGCGCACTGGATCGACGTCGTGATGCCCCCAGTCGTCACTGGCGCAATCGTCGCGCTGATCGGCCTGAACCTTGCGCCAGCCGCATGGAACTGGGTCAAGGAAGGCCCACTGACGGCAGTGGTCACCATCGTGTCAATCTGTCTGATCACCGTGCTCTTCAAGGGTATTATCGGACGCCTGTCCATCCTATTCGGCGTGCTGATCGGCTACGTTGCAGCAATCCTCCAGCACGAGGTTGACTTCTCACGCGTTGCTGAAGCCTCCTGGATCGGTCTGCCTGAGTTCTCCACACCTGCTTTTGATCCATCGACGCTGGGCCTGTTTGTCCCGGTTGTCTTCGTCCTTATTGCTGAAAACGTTGGTCACGTGAAGTCGGTGTCAGCGATGACCGGGCGCGATCTTGACGGCATCACCGGGCGCGCACTGATCGCTGACGGCTGCTCCACCATGCTTGCCGGTGCCGGCGGTGGTTCAGGTACCACGACGTATGCGGAAAACATCGGTGTGATGGCAGCGACCCGCGTGTACTCCACGGCCGCGTACCTGGTCGCCTCAGGCATGGCGTTCCTTCTGGCTCTCACGCCCAAGTTCGGCGCCCTCATTTCGACGATTCCGGCTGGCGTTCTGGGCGGTGCGGGAACGGTTCTGTACGGCATGATCGGCATGCTGGGCGTGCGTATCTGGGTGCAGAACCAGGTGGACTTCTCTGACCCGGTTAACCTCAACACCGCTGCGGTTTCCCTGATCGTCGCAATCGCGAACTTCACGTGGGTTGCCGGCGGCATGCAGTTCGAAGGTATTGCACTGGGTTCAGGTGCAGCATTGCTGATCTACCATGTCATGCGCTGGATTTCTAAGCTGCGCGGCACGACGCTTGAGGCTGCTTCACCTGCGTCAGCCCCGTCAGGTACCGAGTTGGAGTCGACGGCCTATTCGACCCGTCATCATTCACGAGGGGAACTGGCGGACGCTGCTGAACTGGCAGATGGCACCGAACAGACTGGCGGCGCTGAACAGGCTCGCTAAGCCAATTCTTCAGGTATGTGACGAGGGCGGCTCACTTGAGTCGCCCTCGTTCCTATTAAAAGCGGACGCAACGTCACTGCTGTGACACCGCGGCGACGCTACTCGGATTGTCCCTCTGACTGACTGCCGTCGCCTGACTGATCATCGTCGCCGGTTTGGGTGGTCGCGGGCGCAAGAAGCTCCGGGTCGACAGGCAGGCACGAGTCGCTGCCTTTCAAGGCGCTTTGAGCCTCTGCGATTTTCTTGATATCTTCCTTAGGCAGCAGTGAATCGAAGAATGTACCGAGGATGACCTGGACAACCTCGTCGGTGCCTTCGCTCAGCACCACGCGCGCATCAGGGAAGAAGCGCGCAACCGTGTAGCCGGCATCAATGTTCTTGGGGGAGACGTCAATTTCGACGGTGCCGGTCAACTCACTTGCCGCGTTGGCAGGATCCTGCATGACAAATCCCTGCTCGGCCAGCATCGTCGTCACCGAGCTGGCCAGGCCCGACTGTGAGGTGGCGTTGAGAACCTGAACATGGATCGTGTCTGCCGGCAGCGGTGTCGTACCTTCCGTCGGGCACACAATGTCGCCCAGACCTGCCGTCTTTTCCGTCTTGGAGAACTCTTCGGAGGGCATCGAAATGATGTTCGTGATCACGAGGAGCGCAGCAATGACCAGTACTGCCATGACGGATGCCACGACGGAAAATGTCAGATTCTGCTTACTCTGTCGGGCATCAAGGAAGCGTTGACGTGCTGTTCGACGCCGAGATTGCTGCGGGTTCACGTCACTAACTTAGCCGAAATACACTGTGAATGTGACCTCGCCATGCACGGGCGGTGAAAGCTCAGCTGCCGCTGTCCAAGTCCTCGAGCATCTTGTCAAGCTCTCGAGCTGCTCATCCAATTCTGCGAACTGGTCGTCAAGGTCACTCGTGAGGTTTTCGACGTCACCCGAGAAAGTGTCTGGATAGCAGAACTGTGCCTGATCCATCGACACGTTGACAATACCCATGTCATCGCCCTGCTCAGCCTTGTCGGCCAGTGAGAGTAGGTTCTTCTTCGTGCGATCGTCGTCTGTGAGCCGCCCGGCGTGAGGCCCGTGGATTGGGGGGGACGGGGCGGGAGCCGGCGCCGGGGTGGGAGTCGGAGTTGGAGTTGGAACGGGCTGCGTGCTTTGCGGTGTGGGTTGGATGCCCTGTGCAGTGGGGTCCTTTTTGACGAGTGGTCCACATGCACTCAGGGTCATGGTGATGGCGACTGTGCTCAGGAGCGCGAGAATTTTGGTCGGTTTTCTCACATTTTGGAGTCTGTCACGACGAAGGCGCCATGAGAACCCTCGTCGATAAGGTTGATATGCAGTTGTCACCATCAACGCCTTATGGTGATAGAGCAGTGTGCGGCTCCCAGCTGTCGCGCACACGAGCGAAAGGACGATGTGTGAGCGCGCACATCAACACAAACAGCGCAAGTCACGATATGGATGAGCAGGCAGAATCCTCACCGGACGGACGGCCCCGTGAAGGGGAGAGCGCCACTCGACCCACACCCCAATCACCACCAGTTAACTACCCGGTATTCATCGGATCAGCTCTGATCGTTGCGGTCATTGCCATCATCGCGATCGCATCACCGCAAAGCGTGGAGGCAGGGTTTACCGTGGCGGTGGATTGGATCAGTCACTGGTTCGGATCTTTCTATATTTTTCTCGCAACCTTCATCCTGGTGTTCGTCGTTGTGCTCGCTTTGAGCAAGTTCGGCAACGTGAGGCTGGGGCCAGATAACGCGACACCTGACTTCTCGACTTTCTCATGGGCAGCCATGCTGTTTGCCGCAGGTATCGGTACCGACATCATGTTCTTCGCTGTCGCAGAGCCGATCGCGCAGTACATGGCGCCTCCCACCGGTGAAGCTCAGACAGTGGAAGCTGCCCGCGCCGGCGTGGTCTACACGCTCTTCCACTACGGCATCACAGGGTGGGGCATGTATGCGCTGGTCGGAATTGCCCTGGGATACTTCGCCTACCGTCACCAGCACCACCTCGCGGTGCGGTCAGCCTTGCGGCCTCTTTTCGGCAAACACGTGGACGGCCCGCTGGGCAACATCATTGACGGCGCAGTCGTTGTGGGCGGTGTTTTCGGTATCGCCGCATCCCTGGGCGTGGGCATCATTCAGCTGAATGTCGGTCTGACGATACTGTTCGGACTGCCGCAGGCAACCTCCACTCAGATCGGATTGATCGCACTGAGTGTCATCATGGCGACAGTTTCCGCTGTTTCCGGCGTCGATCGCGGCGTGCGCGTTCTGTCCAACGTGAACGTACTGTTGGCAATCGGTCTGGCCGTGTGGGTTCTGGTCACCCAAAACACCGCGTACCTGCTGGACTCGCTGGTTCGTTCCGTGGGCGACCTGGTGCGCATGTTCCCCGCCCTCACATTGGAAACCTACGCTGACCTGCGTGTGAACCCGGCAACGGCAGATGTGATCAACACGTGGCTCAATAGCTGGACCTTGTTCTTCTGGGCGTGGTGGATCACCTGGGCCGCATTCGTCGGAATGTTCCTGGCACGTATTTCACGCGGCCGCACCATCCGTGAGTTCGTCATGGGCTCACTGATCCTGCCCCTGAACTACGTCATCATGTGGGTGTCAATTTTCGGTAACGCTGCACTGGAACTCGTGATGAACGGTGACAGGGAATTCGCAGAAATCACTGTGAACGCTCCGGAACAGGGGTTCTACGCCCTGCTGCAACGAGTACCTGGCTCAACAGTGGTTGTCGCCGTCGCACTGTTCGTCGGAATCCTGTTCTATGTCACCAGCGCGGACTCAGGCTCCCTCGTCATGTCAAACCTGTCCAGCCGCATCACGAACGCTCGCCAGGACGCTGTGCCGTGGCTGCGTATCTTCTGGGCGACGCTGACCGGTGTGCTAACCATTGCGATGCTGGTTGCCGGTGGGTTGACGGTTCTGCAGCAGGCCACGATCGTTATGGCGCTGCCATTCTCCTTCGTCCTTGTGCTGGTGATGATCGGCTTGTGGCGCTCGCTGTCGCAAGAGGCGTCGATGGCTCAGCGTCGTCGCCGCATCGTCCAAAACCGCGTGCTCGCATCAGGAGCCGGAACGATGGCTCGCCGCTCCTGGCGTGACCGTCTGAGCAAGACATTCGACGTTGTCACCCCTGTGCGCGCTCAGCGTGTCCTTGACAGGCGAGTGGTTCCCGCATTGCAGGCTGTGGCCGATGAACTCCACAAGGAAGATCTGCCCGCATGGGTGGTTGTTGAGGGTCCCGAAGCACAGGATCCGGATGACGAGCGTAACTTCCTGGGCCGCGTCACGCTGACAGTTGGCGGCGAATCGGAGGCCAGGGCATCGGGCGCGCAGGAGTGGGATTCAGGTGCTCAGACCACTGATACGGGCGAGCAACCGCAGACCGATTCCACCACTGAGCTGCACGAGCAGATCAATGAAATGGTTGATGATGCGAAGCCTCGAACGGCCGGGAGTACTTCTGCTGACGGAGCTGAACCGAGCATCGCGGGCCTGCTGACCGAGCATCCGTTCCGCTACACCGTGCGAGTGGTCGAGTCTCCCGTTCCGTCTGTGGGCACCGCGATGGTTGCTGAGGCGAATGACGTGACGGTGCGCCTGGAAGTGCGTCCCTCGGGCGGTGGTCAGGGGTACGACATTGTGGGGTGGTCCTCTGACCAGATCGCGCACGACGTTCTGGATCATTACGAAGGGTGGCTAGACTACCTGGGCGTGTACGACGAGTAGCACATGGGTCGCCCTCGTTGATTGATTGCATTGACGAGGGCGACCACGCTGCACCTGGCTGGCGCTGCGTGAGCGATTACACCCTGATGTGAACGCTGCGAGGTGGCCGAAAGGGCGGTCAATCAGATATGCTCCTATGTTGTTGCACGTATTGATCAGCTGTGTGGTCGAATCGGTGCAGCGCCTTGGAGGATTCGCCTAGTGGCCTATGGCGCACGCTTGGAAAGCGTGTTGGGTGCAAGCCCTCGGGGGTTCGAATCCCCCATCCTCCGCAAACGCCCCGCTGTTTCGTTGAAATGGCGGGGTTTTTCGTTTTCCCCACGCCAGCGCACCAAGCCAGCAAGGATTGACACCCCCATGCCGTCAACTTACAGTTGACAGTGTGAAAGTTCTTCCCAGCGCCCACAAGCACGGCATCACACATGCTGACATCACACACGCGTGGGAAAACGCCATACGGATAATCGAATACGAATACCACGGACAAGACCGCATACTCCTGATCGGGCCCGCCGCCGACGGCACACTGCTCGAACTCGTCGCAGTCCCAGCCCCAACGCCCGACCGAATCATTCACGCTGACAGACTCAGAGCAAAGTTCTACGACTTTTTGAGGTAAAAACATGACATACGCAACCGACACCGACACCGGGCTTGACGAACTCGACGTCACCACACACCACGCGCGAGACGCACAAAACTTCAGGAAAATAGTCGCAGCCAACAAGCAAGTAGAAGAAGCCGAAAGGCGCCTACGCCAAGCCGTCGACGACGCACGCCAGGCAGGCGACTCGTGGACCATCATCGGAGCCGCGCTCGGCATCACCCGACAAGGCGCACAAAAACGATTCGGATAACCAAACCTGAATGTGTGTGCTGAACCCCAATTCTTGGACAGTGATGTGCGATGGCTTTGAGTGTACCGCCGTTGCCGTCAATTGTGATGACCCGCGGGGCTGGGATGGTGGACAGGAGTTTTCCGTAGGCTGTGCTGTTTTCCGTGTGGCACCATTGCCAGGCCACTACTGGTCCTGTGCTTGCTCAGGCTATGAGGACGCATCAGCCGTAGGCGAGGTAGGTCCCGTCAATGAAGATCTGATCATGGACCTGGCCTGTGCAAGGTGGCGGGGGGATTGGGATATTCCAGCACCATGCGCTGTGGCGGCGTAGGGTGCGTCCTGTTGTGGTGGCGTCACAGTCCCTTTGGGGGCGTTGGTCTTTGACCCGTGTTAGGAAGCGTTGGAATGTTGTCAGCTCGCCGGCGTGTTCGCGGAGCCGTAAAGTGCTGGAGCCGCACTTGACGTTCCGTCATCGGGTTTTGCCGCCCCGAGTCCCGTTACATGTGAGCCCAGGTTCGCCACACGTTGGGTATTTTCTTGTTGATGCAGGTCGTGCCATGCAGGAAGCAGACCAAGAAAGACGTTTAGCATACAAAACCGCGATATGTGGGATTTGCTCAGCTTTACCTCACCATAAGGTTCACAATCATTAGAAACGCGATTTTCGGCAGTATACCAACGAAAAGTCAATAGTTTAGACACCAAAAATGGCCGCTATCTCCCTTATATGAACAGTCAGCGTCGACGAACAAGGATTATTGCTGCTGCTGTTAAGGCCATCGGTGAAAACGGATTTCGTCACCTCTCGATGCGTCAACTTGCCGATGAAATAGGCATCTCGCATACGACGCTCTTGAGGTATTTCGGCTCAAAAGACGATTTGCTTCAAGCTGTGCTGGAGCAGCGAGAAGAAAGTGAGAGAGACTGGCGATCTGAATTGATTGAACAGCGGGGGCTCTTGGCTGCTCTACCTGAAGTCTTGGCACACAATATGACCATGCCGGCCATTATCAGGTTGGACACAACTTTGACGCTGGAGGCGATCGACGCGGAGCATCCCGCCCATGACTTCGTCCGCCAGCGCGAGGAGGACTTTCAAGAATCATTGTGCATCGAACTGCTTCGGGAACAGCGTGTTGGCAGGCTGTCAAACGACGTTGATGTTGAGCAGTTGGCGCATGAAATTAGGGCGTTAGTCGAAGGTTTGCAGCTGCTGTGGCTCAATGACCCCTCTCTGGATATTGCTGAAACGATGCGCGATTTTATCCAGCACGTGATCGCCTCGTGAATACGAGTGAGAATTGGTATGAGGAAACGATTCCTGAATTATCAGCTGGCACCTCATGACCTCATTGGTCGAAGTAATTGACGAGGGTGACGCGGCGCGCTGAGCGGGCTGGAATTGTGTAGACTAGATGGCGGTCCTCCGCGTGACGGTACCGTCCGAACCTCCCCAGGGCTGGAAGGCAGCAAGGATAAGGGCGCTCTGCCGGGTGCGCGGAGGATCTTTTTTATCATCGTCGTTGCTGTTCAGGACGGTTGGTGTCGCCAAATGCCTATGGATACCTTTAAGGTTCGAGTGTGACCACAGCTCTGTACCGCCGCTATCGGCCCGATACGTTTGATGAGATGATCGGCCAGGACCACGTGACGCAGCCGTTACGTGCAGCTCTTCGTGCCGACCGAGTGACACATGCGTACTTGTTCTCAGGTCCACGCGGATGCGGAAAGACCACGTCGGCACGTATCCTGGCACGCTGTCTGAACTGTGCGGAGGGGCCGACGGACACCCCGTGCGGACAGTGTGAATCATGCCGGGAACTGGCAACTGGCGGGCCCGGATCACTGGACGTTGTGGAAATTGACGCAGCCTCACACCGCGGCGTTGACGATGCCAGGGATCTGCGTGAGCGCGCCACCTTTGCGCCCGTGCGCGACCGCTACAAGGTGTTCATTATCGACGAAGCCCACATGGTCACCAAAGAGGGCTCGAACGCGATGCTGAAGCTGGTTGAAGAACCCCCTGAGCATGTGAAGTTTGTGTTCGCCACGACTGAGCCCGAAAAAGTGATCGGGACGATTCGTTCGCGTACCCATCACTACCCGTTCCGACTGGTGCCGCCGGACGTGATGCAACCGTATCTGGAGCATCTGTGTGAAGAAGAAGGGATTCATCTAGACGCGGGCGTGCTCCCCCTCGTGATGCGGTCGGGTGGAGGGTCTGTGCGCGACACGTTGTCGGTCCTCGATCAGCTGATGGCTGGCGCAGTGGAGGGGGCGCTGAGCTATGACCTTGCTGTTGCGTTGCTGGGGTACACCGACACTGCTCTGCTTGATCAGACGGTTGATGCGCTCGCGGGCGGTGATGGTGCTGCCGCTTTCCGAGTTGTGGAGCATATGGTGGAGTCGGGCCATGATCCTCGTCGGTTCGTTGAGGACCTCCTGCAGCGTTTGCGTGACCTCCTGATTATCGCCGTGTCGGGAGATGCGGCAGTCGATGTCCTGGCGGGAACGCCCAGTGACCAGTTTGAACGCATGCAGGTGCAGGCCCGAAATTGGGGGCCGTACCACCTGTCGCGCGCAGCCGATCTGACTGATATGGCCTTGCGTTCGATGGTGGGCGCGACATCTCCGCGCATACAGCTGGAGTTGTTGTTGGGCCGAATCCTGGTGCCGTCACAGACTTCACCTGCATCCCGCACAGAGGTGGCAGCGCCGCAGGGCAAGGAGGGCTTCCCCGGAACAGTGGGAACAGTCGGCGGAGGCGCACCGAATTACCAGTCGCCAGGCGGTGATGCTGGACATGGCAGTGCCGGAAGTGGCAGCGGGTCTGGTCGTGCGAGTGGTGCTGGCGATGGTCAGTATGACCACGAGCGCGGCGGAACTTATGGCGCGGCTCAGGCGAAAGCGGATCTGCGTCGTCGTCGCGAGCAACAATCTCAGCATTCCCAGCAAACCGGGGAGACGCAGGGAGCACCTAGGCCCGAAGCCGGCACGCCGGGCAAGCCGACACACGCAACGCGGGCATCTGACGCCGCACCGGGGGCCGAGCGGGGTCGGCCAGAACACAGCCAAAATGGCCAGCGCCAGGCTGAGCAGCGCCCGACTGAGCAGAGGCGTCCTGAACCTGACCGCCCCGGCCACCACCCTGCGCCTGAACAGCACGCTGCGTCCGAACAACCTCATCGAAGCGGCGCGGTTGCAGATTCGATTCGCATGCGCTGGCAGGAAATTGTCGATCGTATCGCTTCGCTCAGCCGAGCCACATGGTCGCTCGTGGACTCTCACGCCCAGCTGGGAGGCGTGGACGAATCTACCGTGATCCTCAGCTTCACCACTCCAGGATTGGTAAAGGCATTCGACTCGGGTTCCCGAGCCCAGGACGTCGCCCGCGCAGTCCACGACGTGTGCGGTGCAGACGTGCAGGTCAGGGCTCAGATCGCGCAGTCAGTAGGCGGCGCGTCGCTGACTACGCCTGCATCGGTTCCACAGCAATCACAACGCACTGATCATCAGGCACACGGGCCCAGTAACGAGGGCACGCCCCAGCGCACTGCAGGTCACGAGCCGCCCTTGTCCACTCAGCAGCACGGTGCGATGCCCGGCCAACAGTCGACGCGCTCTGAACAGGCAACGCACGACGAACAGGCAGCGCAGGCGCCGTCACGCCCACAAATTGACCAGCCTTCAGCGCCGGCCTCACCCTCGACTCCGACAGTTGACGACGATGACGATGATGACGGCTGGGGGCCGGTAGCCATACCCGGTGGCGGACGTGCCGAGGCATCTGAACCGGCCGCATCGGCGTCTTCCTCCGAGCCCGTCCACTCTGACCCGGTAGCGCGTGATCATCAGTCAGAGCGTGACGCTCATCCGGCAGCACGCCAGCATCGTCCATTTGGGCGCGAGAATGGCACAAAACAGCCACCTCGAGCCGCACATGGCCCGATCTTTGATGACGAGGACGAAAACGACGAGGGCGAGGGAGACGGAGCGACTTCCGGTCGCGCCGAACCCTTGCGCGACCGCGACCATGACGAGCAGAACGCCGAGCACGCCGCACAATTAGTGGAGCAGAAGATCGGCGGTCGCCCTCAAGGAGTGGCACACGCTGTTGAGGATGTGCGAGACAGTGGTGACACAGAACCGACCGCCCCGTCGACAGCTCACTCATCCACACCACCTGAACCGCAGGGTGAGGACACCTTTTCACCAGGCAGCGTGGAGGAGATGCGCGCCGAAGCGATCCGTGAAGTGCAGCAGGAACGAGCTGACGAAGCAGGGGAGCAGGGCACAGGCGATACTCACGCCCACGAGGCAGAGGTGCGCGGTACACGGCGGCATCGCCAGCAGGACCATTTCGCTGCCCCGTACGGCCACGACGCACCTGGTGGTGAACCTGACCCAGTTATCGTGCCGCCCAATGAGGATGACTCGGCCAGCATGGATGACGTGGATCTGGAGATGTCGACCAGCGTCGGGTTGCCGGCCATACTGGAGATACTCGGCGGTACAGTGATCGAAGAAAAAGACCAGAGCGAAGAAAGATGAGTGTGACTCGTGTTTGAAGGCGCCTTACAGACCCTGATCGATGAATTGGGAATGCTGCCCGGTGTCGGACCCAAGTCAGCTCAACGCATGGCCCTGTATCTGCTCGACGCTGAACCCGATGACGTGACGCACCTGGTGGACGCCATCCAGGCCGTGCGCGAAAAAGTACACCACTGCGAAATCTGCGGTGATCTCACCGAAGCCGACCAGTGCACCATCTGCCGTAACCCCGCGCGCGACGGATCAGTGATCTGCGTTGTCGAAGAGCCCAAAGATATTCGTGCCATTGAGAATGCGAGAGTGTTCAAAGGGCGCTATCACGTCCTGGGCGGAGCGATCGACCCGATTCATGGCGTGGGGCCTGATCAACTGCGTGTGCGTCAACTGCTCACTCGCCTTCAGGACGGCACGGTTCAAGAAGTTATCGTGGCCACGAACCCCACCATTGAAGGCGAAGCAACCGCCTCCTACCTCTCGCGCACCCTGTCCACAATCGGCGTGGTGACCTCGCGCCTGGCTATGGGACTGCCAATGGGTGGCGACCTGGAATACGCAGATCCCGTGACGTTGGGGCGCGCGCTCGAAGGCCGCCGTCGCGCCGAATAACTCCACGCGACCGCATAGCGGGCATCTTTCCGTCACGAGTCGCAGACTCATAGGATGAAGGGGAAACCCATCCCAGGTTGATCACAAGGAAACGAGACAAAGTGGCACTGATTGTTCAGAAATACGGTGGCTCATCTGTCGCGGACGTAGACGCGATGAAGAGGGTCGCCCAGCGTGTCGTGGACACTCGAAATGCAGGACACCAGGTCGTCGTGGTGGTCTCAGCGATGGGTGACACAACAGATGATCTGCTGGACACAGCCGCCCAGATCACCAGCGCGCCACCTGACCGCGAACTCGACATCCTGCTCACAGCCGGGGAAAGAATCTCCATGTCACTGCTGGCGATGGCGGTCAATGAATGCGGCGTGCCTGCACAGGCCTACACCGGTGCACAAGCCGGCATCCGTACCGACACTCACTTCGGTAAAGCGCAAATCGTCGGCATGGTGCCCGAACGCGTAGCGCGCTCCATCCGTGACGGTCAGGTCGCCATCGTCGCAGGATTCCAGGGAATATCAGAAGATGACGAAACGACGACGCTGGGTCGCGGCGGCTCCGATACGACAGCGGTCGCCCTGGCTGCCGCTTTGCACGCCGACGTGTGCGAAATCTACACCGACGTTGACGGGCTGTTCACTGCTGACCCGCGCATCGTGCCGACCGCGCGGCGCGTGCGCACCATCAGTCAGGAAGAAACACTCGAACTTGCCGCACATGGAGCAAAGATTCTGCACCTTCGGGCAGTGGAGTTCGCTCGTCGATACCACGTTCCGCTGCATGTGCGCTCATCTTTTTCCGACAAGAATGGGACATGGATTTCCGACAGACCCGCAAACCCTGCACTGGCCGGCCTCGTCCCTCAAGCTGCGTTAGCTGCCAACCAGGAGGACCCAATGGAAGAGCCGATTATCTCCGGCATTGCTCACGACCGGTCACAGGACAAGATCACCGTGGTCGGCATTGCGAATTCACCCGGCATGGCCGCACGCCTGTTTGAACTGGTGGCGCAGCAAGGTGCGAACATTGACATGATCGTGCAGAACATTCCCGTCACCTTGGAAAATCGCGCCAACATCTCCTTCACACTGCCCGCCGAGGACGCCGACCACGTCATGCAGGCGCTGGAAGCTGCGCGCGAAGAACTGGGCTTCAAGGAACTCAAGTACAACCCCGATATCGGCAAACTGTCCCTGGTTGGAGCTGGCATGCGAACCAACCCCGGCGTATCGGCCAAACTGTTCGGCGCACTGTCCCAGGCCGGCATCAACATTGATCTTATTTCCACCTCAGAGATCCGCATCTCTGTGGTGACCAAGCTGGAAGACCTTGACCGCGCCGTGCAGGCAGTGCACACTGCTTTCGGTCTGGATTCCACCGAATCTGAAGCCGTCGTATATGGAGGAACAGGACGATGACCACGCCTGAAACCCGTAGTCACACCCAGCGCGACCTGAGCGTCGCCGTCGTAGGAGCCACCGGCCAGGTGGGCTCTGTCATGCGCACCCTGCTCGATGAGCGCGACTTCCCATTGACCAGCCTGCGTTTTTTTGCCACCGCACGTTCAGCAGGCAAGACACTGACCTGGCGTGACCAGGACATCGTCGTCGAAGACGTGGCGACCGCTGACCTGTCCGGTATCGACATCGCGATCTTCTCCGCCGGAGCTACCGCCTCACGCACCTACGCCCCACGTTTCGTTGAAAAAGGCGCAGTCGTGGTGGACAATTCCTCCGGCTGGCGCAAAGATCCGAACGTGCCGCTGGTCGTGTCCGAAGTTAACGGCGAGGATATCGCGCAGCGTCCCAAAGGCATCATTGCGAACCCGAACTGCACCACGATGGCCGCGATGCCGGTACTGAAAGTCCTGCACGACGAGGGTGTCCTGCGCCGCCTCTTCGTCTCCAGCTATCAGGCTGTCTCCGGATCCGGGCTGAAAGGCGTGCGTGAACTGGAAGAAGGTATTCGTGCCGGCGCGCACCAGGATCTGAGCAAACTGACACTGGACGGCCAGGCCGTCACCTTGCCAGAACCGTCCACATACGTCGCACCGATCGCCTTTGACGTGGTGCCCTTCGCGGGGGCGCTCGTCGATGACGGGTCAGACGAAACCGATGAGGAGCAGAAGCTGCGCAATGAGTCGCGCCGCATCCTGCACGTCCCGGATCTGAAGGTGTCGGGAACGTGTGTGCGCGTGCCCGTGTTCACTGGCCACACTCTGACGATCCACGTCGAGTTCGACCGCGCGATCACTCCTGACCGTGCGCGCGAACTGTTGGCCGAGGCTCCCGGTGTACGCCTGGTGGATGTGCCCACACCGCTTGATTGCGCCGGCATTGATGATGTGCTGGTCGGCAGGATCCGCCAGGATCAGGCCGTTGATGACGGTAAGGGGCTTGTGCTGGTAGTGGCCGGTGACAACCTGCGTAAAGGCGCTGCATTGAACTCGGTGCAACTGGCCGAACTGGTCGCTCAGGAGCTGCTCGCCGGCTAGCTTCCATCCACCTGCGCCCCAGACAAACAGCGTCGCCCTCGTCAATCAATAACTGACGAGGGCGACTGCGTTCACGCGTGAGTGCGAAAAGCCTACTGGTTCTTCTGCTCTGCGATCTTGGCGCGCACATCATCCATGTCGAGGTTCTGAATCTGAGTGATCAGATCCTCCAGCGCGACTGCCGGCAGAGCGCCGGACTGGCGGAAAACGGCAATACCATCGCGGAAACCCATCACCGTGGGGATTGAGCTGATCTGCATGGCGGTGGCCAGCTCCTGCTGCTGATCGGTGTCGATCTTGCCGAAGACGATGTCCTCGTGCTTGTTCGACGCTTCTTCGAAAACAGGGCCGAACTGCTGGCACGGTCCGCACCACGTTGCCCAGAAGTCGACCAGGACAATGTCATTGTCCTTGATAGTCTGCTCGAATGTCTCTTTGGTCAGTTCAACAGTGCTCATAGGGCCTCCCATCATGAGTGGTCTACGGTCGGTCCGCAGCCTTTCACCTATCTCAACTGTGCTGTATGCACGATTATTCCATGACTGGAGCAATCAGGCTGTGAAGATCCTCGCCTCACTGTGAGTCAGGAAACTCGTGCTGAGTGGCCGTATTGTGAGTATCAGCCGTGCGCAACAGGGCAGCGCAGTATCGCGAGAGAATCGGTGCTGCCGGAGGTTTGCGAGTGTGCTCGTTCAAGCTGCTCAGCTGGAGGCAGGGAAACTTCATCGGCCGCCACACCGATCGCTCTGAGAATAAACGCCACGACGGTGCCGATTGTGGCTTCTCGGGCATCGGTGCGGCTCGCGGCATCCTCGTCGCTTCCTGCGCGCGCGTTGTCAGGCGCATCTGCCGGTGAGTCTGCAGGCGAATGTGTCGGTACTCGCACGCCGGCCAGACATGAGTGAATCAGCGCAACCAGCGTCAACAAGTTCTGCTGTGGAATGCGCCCCTGTGCCATTGCTGCTTCCAGGATGTGGAGCAGGATATGCTCAACGATTCCGGCGTGGTCATGGAGGCGGGCAGTGTGCTGTGACGATACCTGCTTGCTCAGCGTGATGCTCGATGCGAGATGAAACTGATCTTTGAGATCGAGATAGGAGCGCAGATATACGGTGAGTTGCTCGATCGGATCGTCAATTCCGGCCAGCTTGTCCCTGAGGAAGTTAGCGAACTTGGCGGTGGCATCCTCCATGAATGCCAGCAGCAGAGCTTCCTTGTCGCTGAAGTGGTTATACACGGCAGTTCGACCCACTTCGGCACGTTCGGCAATCTGTGCCATGGTGATGGCATCGAACGGTTCTTCGGACAGCAGTTCTGACAGGGCAGTAAAAAGTCGGCTGCGAGTCAGCTCGCGATGAGCCGCAAGAGTCGATCCAATAATCTTCGGCATAATTGTATTCTGACAGAAGCGTACTGTGTGTCGTCAAATTATGTTGAAATCTGCTGAGTGCGCGAATAGCGCGGTGCCAGCGGAGAATGAGAGCGGGGATTCACCCGTGTCGGTTCATGCGCACTGGTCAATGATCGCCTGCACGATTGGAAAATCAGGATCCAGCCAGTTCAACCTCAGCGCTTCCTCGAGCGGAACCCATTGAATACGCTGATGGGAGGATCCAGCTCGCGGCGCCTTGGAACCCGGCGAGACCTGCGCCAGCCACACGGCCATTGTGCGTGTCCCAAGGATCGGCCACCACCCGTCGAGCGGTCCTGCGACCTGGGCGCCCAGTTCAATAGTCGTCCCTAGTTCTTCACGCACCTCACGGACGAGGGCGTCCATCGCGTTCTCACCTGGCTCCACTTTTCCGCCGGGAAGTTCGAACCGGCCGGCCAACTCGGGTGGATAGGAGCGTGCCGCTGCCAAGAGCTGGTGGGGCCGGTCAAGACTGTCGACGATTGCTGCGCCCACGACGGGGCGTACCGGTTGATGCTGCGTGATGGTCACGGCCTCTATGGTAGGCGTAATGCGTGTGGCGCGATTTGCGTGGGTGTCCACTTTGTGTTCTGAATTGGTGTTAGCGCTCGGAAACAGTTATCATCGTGAAGCGTCTTTGAGAAGAAAGTGACGCCATTGCGGGCGTAGTTCATCGGTAGAACGACAGCTTCCCAAGCTGTAAAGGCGGGTTCGATTCCCGTCGCCCGCTCCACACTT
>NZ_KV816942.1:0-5670 GCF_001814535.1 Actinomyces sp. HMSC065F12 | reverse complement strand
CCTTCCCGTGCACAAGCCCCTAAAAAGTAGCGCGGAAGTGCACATTCCCCTAAATCTTCGTGATCCGGTTTTCGCGCTATTTCTATAACCGCTGGTCAGAGCCTTGTTCCTTGTTGGCCTACCCGGCAGCACGGAGTTTAGCTAGGGGAATGTGCAAAATTCGCTTTAAATCTAGGGGTATGTGCACCGTTGCGCGGCAGTTTTAGGGGTATGTGCACAATTTGTCTTGAATCTAGGGGAATGTGCACTGAACGATCGCGCCGCCTCGGCCGGCCCCTCTGTACGAAAGGTCGCGGGCGGAGGTTTTCGGAATGCTGTCATACTTGATCATGCTACATAAGAAGTTGGCTATGCTGTGAGTGCAGTGATGCGCGCGGATCGTGTGAATGGCGTTCGTGTGCGGCGTGTGGAGAGTTCTCGTCCCACAACTCGGGTGAATCCAAAACTTACTCGGGTAAAAGAAAGGTCACGTGAGGGCAATGAGTACGAGTGGTGGAGTTCAAGAAAGCGGCGTGTTTTCGCGGCTTGTGAAGAACCGCAAGGCTATGGTCGTGGCGGTGTGCGTCGCGGTTGTCGTCGCACTGGTGGTGGCAATTATTGGCGTGAGCGCCTACCGCTCTCATGCGGCACACCAGGCGCGCAGCGAGTTTGACGCGGCGCAGTCGGTCGCCACTGGCGCATACACGTCCCTGACGGACGCGATCAGTGGGGGCGAACAGCTGTATGCCGACTCGGAGGGCAAGGTGGCTGACGATGATTCGAGCCGTGCTGACCTTCGCGCTGCACTGGACGAGGGAGCAGCACTGACGATGCCTGCCGCCCAGTCGGGCACTACCCGTGAGCTGGCTGATGGTGCGCAGTCGTTGAACGATTCGGCTGGAGTATTCACTGCTGCTGCCGACAAGATTGAGGGCGCCAGTGACAAGGTTCGCGCCGCGATGACCTCCCATTCGAAAGACCTGATGGTGGCTGCGCGCGACACTCTCAAGGCGGAAGTGGACAAAGCAATCAAGGTTCTGTCCGACACGACCGGCAAAGTGAGCGACGACGCGACACGCACCACGGCGCAACAAGCTGTGGACGAGGCGACAGCCCTGATCGGTCAGGCTGATGCTGTGAGCGGTGAGGCGGCTGACCCGTTCGACGAGATGAGCGTGAAGCTGACTGAGGCGACCGGCCAGGTGAAGGCTGCTGCTCAGAAGGTGTCGGATTCTCACGCCGCGTGGAAGAAGGCCGAGGAAGCCAAGGCTGCGGCCAGTGAACCTGCTGGCGACTCGGGTTGGGGTGGAGCTGACGTATTCGGAGCCTGACTACACGTCGGGCGGCGGCTACGTGGAGCCGGACTACTCCGCGCCCGCACCTGCCCCGAGCACTCCCGCGCCCAGTGGCGGGGACGAATACACGTGGGAGCTGGACGTGAACACTGACAGCGATTTCTGCGGTGAAATGGACACTAAAGGAAACGCGACCGGACGGTATTGCTAACCGTTCGATCTATTCGGGGGTCTGCTGGCTGGAATGCTGGCAGGCCCCTTTTGTGTTACTCGACTCACACGGCGCGGCGTGGGCTTCATGTTTGTCGCATTAGCGATAAGTGACGGAGGTTTTGCCGCTTCCGCCACTCTAGCTAGAGAAGAACAAGGAGTATCACAATGCAGCAGTCGACGCCCATTGGGCGAATAACAGGCCGTGTGGTCGCGATCCTCGTCGCGTTCGCGCTTGCCTGCGCCGGTGTGATAACGGCACAAAGACCCTCCCATGCGCTGTACTTCCTCGACAAGGGAATGCACATCCCGATCAGCGTGGGTGCGCAAGGAAGCGGCCAGGGATTCTGGTTCGGCCCCTGGGCATCTCCACAGGGCGTTCCAGGTGAGAACGTGTGGTGTATCGAAATGTGGAAATACAACCCGAAGCCAGAAGACAGCGCCACACTATCCAAGATGAGTGGCCCGCGCTCTTTCGCGCCAGCCGACCTGAAAGTCACCAACTCTCAGGCAGCATGGCTGCTCGACAAGTATCAGCCGACCCTGGATAAGAGACACGGCTCGGCACTTGGTTTTCTGATCCATCAGAATTTCGATCAGGACAATCTTGGACGCAACATCGCCCAGGACGTGAAAACCATGTACAACGACGTCAAGCGCGTCCAGCCCGACATCTTCTCCCTTGCTCAGGCAATGGCCACAGAAGCCCGCAATTCCGGCGGCTTCAACGCGAAAGATGCAACAGTGACCGGTGAGGGTGATCGTCAGGGCGCTATCCACAACATCGGTGCCGCCGATAACAAGGGCAACTGGATCGCCGGGGCAAACGCGAAAGTCACGCTGTCGGGTCCGGCTGTCTTCACGTCAACCGGCACGAACGTGTGGACCGGCAAAACGAGTAACAAGCCGATCAGCCTGGAGTGGCGCTCCACCGGAAACGGAACGGTCTCATTCGCAGCTCGATACAGTAAGGTCTCTCCTTACTCTCTGAACAAGGTGCATGTCAGCGGCCAAATCCAAGACACTGTCACCTACCCACCCAAGTTCCCCGGCGACCCTGAAGAAATCAACAAACCCGGCCCGCACTTCAAAGTCGTCTTCGACTTCCAGCCGCAAGCCACCACCGTGGCCGACCCCAAAGTCGGTGACGACGGCACCATCTCCGACAAGGTCACCGTCATGGCAGACCCCACCTACGGAGACGGCAAATGGGTCCAGATCGACGGCACATACGTGCCCGTCACCTTCGAAGGCACCGCTTACCACACCGGCATGACAAAACCCACCGTCGCCGACACAGGACCGAGCAGCGCCGGAGCAAATTGTTGCTGAATATGCGCGACACACTGTCCGAAGCGGCCTCAAGCTTGGCGCTGCTCAAGAGCCCTGATGCTGGTCAGCAGCTGTCTATCGCAGCGGAATTTGCGCGCTGACATGCTGGACGGTTGTCCCGACCTGTGTGCGACGAACGATGAGGAGGAAGGACTTGTGGGGCCTCCCCGTCGATACATCATGCAGATCGTGGACGACGACGGTATCGACGCACTGACCATGCGACGGCTCGGACGCGATCTCGGCGTCGATCCGATGATGATCTACCGGCATTTTTCCAACAAGGTGGCGGTGCTTGACGGCCTGATGGAGGTCATGTGGCGCGACGTCACCGTACCGGCAGCCGCCCAGGCAACACCTTCGTGGCGCGAGCACCTGGTCGCTGTGATGCACACTTTGAGACGCGCATTGCTCAGACACCCTCGTGCCATCTCAATCGTCGGCACACGCCCCGCAACCGGACCGGAACTATTCGCCCTGATGGAATGCCTGCTGACGTCTCTCGCGGAGGCAGGAATGCCTGTGAACTCCCAGGCCGCCGACCAGCTGAACGCTCTGGTGAACTACACGGTTGGCCATGTCCTCGCAGAGGCGGGGGAGCCAGTGGGCGGCGAGGCCGACCAGATGAGCCACCAAACGGTACTTCCAGCCTCGTTTCCGCACCTCGCAGCCGTGTTCAACAGCGGGTGGCGCTACGATGCAGACCGTCAATACGACGATGCGCTGCGAGCAATGGTGTACGGCTGGAGCGAAGCTACGAGGGAGGCCGACGGCGCACTGACCGAGGGAAAGAGCACGAACGCCGAGGGTGGCGCGACTGCCTCGCAAGCCATGTTGGATGGACGCGACTGAGATGAGTACCGCTGCACCCACCGGCACGCCTTCTCCAACCGACGCACCGCCACCAACTGGCGGGCCTCAGGGGCTAACTCGTCTGCACCGACCAGTACTCCGACGCTTACCAACTCACACGAACGCGAAGGCCGACGCCGCTTCGCCCTGATCTGGCTGGCGCAGCTGATCGCCAAGACTGGCAACGGCTTGACACCGTTCGCTCTGACCATCTATGCCTACCAGCACACCGGCTTGAGCACGTCGGTCGCGCTGATCACGCTGGCAGGGTTCCTGCCCGCCGTCCTGTTGGCACCGCCCGCCGGAGTGCTTGCCGATCGATTTGACCGCACACGCCTGATGGCGATCGGCAATATTATCTGCGCCGTTGCACTTGGTCTGGTGTGGGCAACAATGCGCATGGCCGCAGACAACATGGAAGCGCGCGAACCTGCAGATCACACACAGCAGGCGGGGCAGACGCTGCTGCGCGTGCAGGGCCTGACGAAGACCTTTTCGACGACGGAGCCGCCCACGCAGGTGCTGCGAGGCATCGACCTGGAGGCGCCGCGCGGACAGTTCGTGGCCGTGATGGGTGCGTCAGGTTCGGGGAAGTCCACATTGTTGTATTGCATGAGCGGAATGGATCGACCCACCGGCGGTTCCGTCGAACTGGCAGGGCGTGAACTCACCGAGTTGAACGACCAGCAGATGAGCCACGTGCGCCTGCATGAGATGGGTTTCGTTTTCCAACAGGCGCACTTCCTGAAGAACTTCACGATTCGCGACAACATTGCGCTGCCCGCCTTGAAAGCTGCCGGACGGTCAGGGACGAGGGCGGCCGAGGAACGCGTCGACGCACTGATGGAGCGATTCGACATTGGCGCAGTAGCTGATCATGAGATCACCCAGGTATCCGGGGGACAGCTCCAGCGCGCCACCATCTGTCGCGCACTCGCCACCCAGCCATCGATCGTGTTCGCTGACGAGCCAACCGGTGCGCTGAACACCTCCATGACCGGTGAGGTGCTGGAGGCGCTTGAGGAAGCACATCAGGATGGCACCACCATTGTCATGGTGACACATGACCCGGTGTGCGCTGCGCGCGCGGACCGGATCGTCTACCTGCGTGACGGGGTGATCGTGGATGCCATTGACAGCAGGAAACTCGATAGGAGGCACGAGGGCGACGCGGCTGACCGGGATGACTACTGGGAGGCCAGGACACGAGAACTGATGAGATGGCTGCAGTCCAAAGGATTCTAGCGTTGCCGTGATGCGGCAGGATGGTTCCTTCATGAGCGCTCGCAGCGGGCGTGACCTACAGTGGTGGATGACGACGGACAAATACGGCGGACACATGAGGAGGCTGCCATGGCTGGACTGAAGGTGGGGGACAAGGCTCCTGAATTCACTTTGGATTCCACGCACGGCACTGTGTCACTGACTGACATGCTGGCTCGTGCTGCACGCGGCGTGGTGGTGTACTTCTACCCGCGTGCGTTCACGCCCGGATGCACCACCGAGGCGTGCGATTTTCGTGACTCGCTGGCCTCGCTGCAGGGCGCAGGATATGAGGTTGTCGGCATCAGCAAGGATGACATGGCGGCGCTGGAAAAGTTCGAGGCAAACCAGTTACTGACATTTCCGCTGCTGTCAGATCCGGAAGGCACCGTGATTGACGCCTATGGGGCCTTTGGCGAAAAAATGAGTTTCGGCCGCAAAATTCTGGGACCAAAACGTTGCACATTTGTCGTCAACCCTGACGGCACAATTGCCCTTGCACAATATGGCGTCAGGGCTTCAGGCCACGTCAAGCGTCTGCGCAGGGAACTCGGCATCGACTGAGTCGTACAGGGACGGTCTGCGCCTGCAGGTCTGGAGGGCAGGTGCCCGTGTCCCAAACGAGGCGCGACAGCTCTATGCGCGTGTCGGCTGAAGGTGTGACGTGTGTTTCATGGACGGGATGCCGTGCAAACTCGTATATACGTTGTGTGGATGAATTTGATGGGGCGCATGATGC
>NZ_KV816941.1:0-986 GCF_001814535.1 Actinomyces sp. HMSC065F12 | reverse complement strand
CTCGCGGTCGGCACATTCACCAGCGACAAGGAGCAGTGATGGGTTATATCGAGGTCCAGACTCCACCCGGCAGGGCGCACCGCACCGCGTGGCGAGGATGCGAACAGTCCTGGGAGACACCGAACGTCGCACCGCCGGGCTACATGCGGATCACAAAAGCCGACCTCACCGACGGTATCGACCACCCGGTCACCATCACAAAAACCACACCAAAAAAGAAGGACAGGAAATGAAACCCATCAGACCCCGGGACTTTCAGGAATTCTACAAGCAGATAGAAGACCTCGGCCCGGCCATCTCGTGCCTGCGCAAAGCCCGGAACATCAGGCCAATCAACGACACAGAAACCTACCAAGCCCTGCGCACCTTCAACATCATGTGTGAGCACGCAGACCTAACGTACGGATTCCTCATGGGTCATATCACTGGAATGGCGCTGTGCGACCTCGACCTATACACCGCCATAAACCCCGACCACAATTTCTGTAGCCAGGAGGACGACAAGGAGGCTGACCAGTGAGGAGCGAAGCGGAGAAAACCTGCTACTGCAAAACCTGCGACAAATACTTTCACCCTCTAGGAATCATGGGGCACCGCAAGTCGCACAGAACACGGCGTGAGGACGTGACCATTGAGTTCACTTACGGCAACGTGCGCACATGGAGATATTCAGAACTACCGCCACACGCTACACGCGAACAAGCAAAGGAGGCCGAAAAGTGAACTACCGGATCGACCTCGTGCTACAGAAAATGGCGACCGTCGAAGCAGCCGTCAAAAACCTACGCGAAGCACTCGACGAATACGCGCTCCTCATGCCCATACCCGCCCACAAGTGGCCCAACGACCCAACTAAGACCTACTTGGTGGAAGCCACGCAATACGGCCACCCCGTGCACGACATCATGCAATGGGACGAAGAAAAAGAACGCCTATGCTCAACAATCACGCTCACCGAACTCGACCCGCACTCAGAACACGACTAC
>NZ_KV816940.1:0-45971 GCF_001814535.1 Actinomyces sp. HMSC065F12 | reverse complement strand
TGTCGTTGATGAGTCTTGATGAGCCGTTTTTCGAGGAGCTGAGGCTGCTGGCGGAAAGTTCAGACGCTCTTTTCATGCGCAATGTGTTCCATCCTCGTTCGATCAGTATCAGTCATGCTGGGGATCCGGTCTATCACGTGGCTCAGCTTGAGGATGGGCAGTTCGCATATGGGGAAAGCACGCGAAATGAGAGGATTTTCTTTTCGTTCTTTTCCCCGGATCTTGACCTGGTGACGCGCTGGTTCATCTACCAGGCGGGCGAATCATTCCGCTGGGCGCAACGCGACTACCCATCCATGTACATTCCCTGCTACACCTACGAACAGCGCCCTGGTTATTCCCTCGTGGAAATCAACAAATTTGACTACACGCTTCAGACACCCGACCGCGGAATCCTTCCCATGCTCATGAGCGATACGTTGACCAATGACTACTCGCGTACGGTGGAGTTCTCCTATGTCTGTGATATTCCGGTTCGGGATCTTCTTGACTCTTTTCTGGATCCTGATGGTCGTCCGGCTTTGGAAGCCTTTATCGTCGAGGAATAACGTGTGCGAGGAAGGCACAAGGCTGTGTCGTTGATGAGTCTTGATGAGCCGTTTGTCGAAGAGCTGAGGCCGCTGGTGGAGAGTTCGGACGCTCTTTTCATGCGCAATGTGTTTCATCCGCACTCGATCCAGCGTCAGCCACTCGAACGGGGATCACGACAATCGCCTCGCCGACCTCAATGACGGGGACGCGCATTGAGACGCCAACCATGGCCGACCCTCGGCTCACTCTGCGCAATATCTGTGCAGGCTTTGGTGTCGACCGCCAAGACGTGCACGTGACCGAAGAAGCGTGAAGAGGTGACAAATTCTCTCGGAGGAGCGGACGCATAAAAAGTGCGCCGTGAGGGAATCGAACCCCCAACCCGCTGGTTAAGAGCCAGCTGCTCTGCCAATTGAGCTAACGGCGCTACGTCTCGTAACGAAGTAATACTGTACTCGTGTCAAGGGGCTTCAGACAACTTGAAAAGTAGGCGATAGGACACATCTGCAGGACGCATGCACAGGCGCGCATGGGCATCTACAGTAAGAACCGGAGCGCCAACGCGTCTTTGACACTGACAAACCTGGAGGGCTGATGGAACACCACGACGATCTGCGTGACGTGCCCATCACGCAGATGACGCAGGACTACTTGAAGACCATTTACTCCGCAGGGGAGTGGAGTGGTGCCGGAGTATCGGTGAACGATCTTGCCGCCAGAATGGGGGTCGTCGCATCAACGGCATCTGAAAACGTCAAAAGGCTCAAAGACCAGGGGTTGGTTGAACATGAGCCATACCACAAGGTTCACCTGACCGAAAAGGGCCGCGCAATAGCAGTAGGTGTGGTGCGTCGCCACCGCCTCCTCGAAACATACCTGTACGAAAAGCTCGACTTTGAGTGGGACGAAGTTCACCGAGAAGCAGAAATCCTTGAACATGCGGTCTCCGAGACGCTGCTTGAGCACCTCGACCGTGCGCTTGGTTTCCCGATGCGCGACCCACATGGCGACCCGATTCCGGCTCCTGACGGCACTCGCCTGGCTCCCGGTATGATGCCGCTGTCTGACGTTGTCGAAGGAACTGACACGGTCATCGTGCGAATCTCAGATGGCCATCCGCAGATGCTGCGCGATCTGGCCAGCAGGGGGATCGCCCTGGATGCCCGTATCACGGTGGTGCGCCGCTCACCTGCGCTGGGAACACTCACACTTGACGTGCGTGAATCTGGTGAAGAGCGCGCGCATACCGTCGAAATCGGTGACGTGGCCGCAGATGCCATTTTCGTAGCCACCGACCCCGACGATCTTCACGTCGAACAGTAACGGGCGCAATCGCGCGCCAACTGTCGCAGCCGCGCACCCGAGCTAGCTCAGGGAAGCTGACCCCATCGACGGCGGCACGTTCGCCTCGTACCCCAGGCCCACCAGTGCCTCACGCACCCTCGTCGTAGCATCGTCGAGGGCATCATCACTAGCCTGAGCAGCATTGGCGAATGCAATATCTGCTTCCGACTTCATGGGGACCACATGCAGATGGGTGTGAGGTACCTCAAAACCGGCAATGATCAGGCCGGCTCGTTCCACGTCGAAGGCTTCGATCTGTGCTCGCCCAATGATGTGAGCCACGCGCATCAGGTGCTCGGCAACCTCCACCGGCGCGTCCGTCCACGACGGGTAAGGGTGGCGCGGCACCACCAGCATGTGACCAGCGCGGATCGGCTCAATGGTGGCAAAAACAACACAAACGTCGTCAGCCCATGCGAAGCGTCCCGACCATGTTCCATCAATGATGTTCTCAAATGCTGTACTCATGGCTCTATTGTCACCCATCTTGCGCCCGCATGGGCCGCCCTCGTCGCGATACCCCTCCGCACCTGCGCTCGATCGTACGCTGAACGAATCCGGTAGCCAGTGGCGCGATGAGATACCCTTAAGTGGTTGGCAACAGGCCAATTTGACGAGCATGACCGAAGAATTCGAGAGGGATCCATCAATGAGCCAGAATCAAGGTTCGGAGCCGGAATTCCGCTACACCGCACAGATGGCCAACGCCATCGAAGACAAGTGGCACAAGCAGTGGGATGACCGTGGCACATTCAATGCCGATAACCCAACCGGAGACCTTGAAGGGCCACTGGCGCAACTGGCCCCTTACTTCCTGCTCGACATGTTCCCCTACCCGTCAGGCAAAGGCCTGCACGTTGGACACCCACTGGGCTATATCGCCACTGACACGATCGCACGTTTCCAGCGCATGCGCGGCTTTAACGTGCTGTACACGATGGGATTCGACGCATTCGGTCTTCCCGCTGAACAGTACGCCATCCAGACCGGCCAACATCCGCGCATCA
The DNA here is from genome assembly GCF_001814535.1 of Actinomyces sp. HMSC065F12. Taxonomy (NCBI): domain Bacteria; kingdom Bacillati; phylum Actinomycetota; class Actinomycetes; order Actinomycetales; family Actinomycetaceae; genus Actinomyces; species Actinomyces sp. HMSC065F12. Next base: position 43,089 of record NZ_KV816940.1, on the reverse strand, counting down.
CGACATACGACAACATTGCGAATATGCGTCGCCAACTGGCGCGCCTGGGACTGTCGCACGACAAGCGCCGCTCATTTGCTACAACCGATGACCTGTTTGTGCGTTGGACGCAGTGGATCTTCCTGAAGATCTTCAACGCGTGGTATGACACCGAAGCGACGAACCCGGCCGGCACGAAAGGCTGCGCCCGTCCGATCAGCGAACTGGAAGACGAATTCCGCTCCGGCACGCGCCCGATCGCCACATCTGAGGGCGAGGAAACATTCGACAGGGCGTGGGACGATCTGACAGCGATCGAACAGGCCCGCGTGCTCGATTCCTACCGCCTGGCCTATATCAACGAGGCGCCCGTGAACTGGGCTCCCGGCCTGGGCACCGTGCTCGCCAACGAGGAAGTCACCGCCGAGGGACGCTCCGAGCGCGGCAATTTCCCAGTCTTTACCAAGCGCATGCGCCAGTGGATGATGCGAATCACCGCCTACGCTGACCGCCTGGACGCTGACCTGGACACAGTGAACTGGCCGGACAAGGTGCGCTCAATGCAGCATCACTGGATTGGCCGCTCCACCGGCGCGCGCGTCACATTTGACGCTGACGGCACGCGGCTCGATGTGTTTACCACCCGCCCTGACACGCTTTTTGGCGCAACATTCATGGTCGTTGCCCCCGAACACCCCCTGCTCGGGGACGAGGGCGACGCTGCTGACCTGAACGTGCCTGCTGAGTGGCCCGAGGGAACACGCGAAGCGTGGACAGGTGGATACGCTACGCCAGCTACGGCTGTGAAAGCCTACCGTGAACGCGCTGCACGCATGACGGATGCGGAGCGAACCGCCGAAGCAGGGGAGAAGACAGGCGTGTTCTCCGGGCGTTTCGCCACCAACCCTGTTAACGGCACGAGCATCCCGATTTTTGTGGCCGACTATGTCCTGATGGGATACGGCACCGGCGCGATTATGGCTGTGCCCGCGCACGACCAGCGTGACTTTGACTTCGCACGTCGTTTCGACCTGGACATCATCACCACGATCACCCCACCCGAAGACTTTGACCGCGACGAAGCTGCGTGGGTCGGTGACGGTGTCATCACCAACTCGGCCAATGAGGAAGTGGACCTCAACGGTCTGGGCAAGGAAGCAGCCATTGAGCGCATCACACAGTGGCTGGAAGAACGCGGCCTGGGCAAGAAAACCGTGACGTACCGCCTGCGTGACTGGCTGTTCTCACGTCAGCGCTACTGGGGTGAACCGTTCCCCGTGGTGTATTCGGCTGATGGCCGCGTGCACGCGCTGCCTGATGAGATGCTCCCCGTGACCCTGCCGGAAATTGATGACTTTTCGCCGCGCACATTCGATGAGAACGATGCTGCGTCTGAGCCGGAAGCACCGCTGGGTCGGGCAACGGACTGGTTGGACGTTGAACTGGATCTGGGTGAAGGCAAACAGACGTATCGTCGTGACACGAACACCATGCCGAACTGGGCTGGCTCGTGCGCTTACGAAATCCGTTACGGCGACCCGAATAACACCGAACATTTCGCTGATCCGGTCAATGAGCAGTACTGGATGGGGCCGCGCAACCCGGGCGAATCCGGCGGTGCGGACCTGTATGTCGGTGGCGTCGAACACGCCGTTTTGCACCTGCTGTATGCGCGTTTCTGGCAGAAGATCCTCTTCGACCTGGGATACGTCAGCGCATCTGAGCCGTTCCACCGGCTGTTCAACCAGGGCTACATCCAGGCCTACGCCTACACGGATTCACGCGGCGCATACGTGCCGGCCGATGAAGTGACGGGCGACGAGGAAAGCGGATTCACCTGGAAGGGCGAGCCCGTCACACAGGAATACGGCAAGATGGGCAAGTCCCTGAAGAACGTTGTCACACCTGACGAATTCGCTCAGGACTATGGCGCGGACACGCTGCGAGTGTATGAGATGTCGATGGGACCGCTCGATATTTCCCGTCCGTGGGAGACGCGAGCCGTCGTTGGATCTCAGCGCTTCCTGCAGCGCCTGTGGCGCAATGTCCTCGATGAAGAAACTGGTGAGGTCACTGTCAGTGACGAACCGGCCGACCTGGCCACGCGCAAACTGCTGGCCCGCACGATCGCGGATGTGACGGTTGAGTTCGAGAACCTGCGCATTAACACCGCCATTGCCCGCATGATTGTGTTGAATAACCACATCACGTCGATGGATGCGGTACCGCGCGAAATCATCGAACCCCTGGTGCTGATGGTCAGCCCTGTTGCGCCGCACATCGCTGAAGAACTGTGGCACAAACTGGGGCACGGTGAGTCGCTCGCACGTGAACCGTTCCCGGTCGTTGAGGACGAATCACTGCTCGAAGAAGATGCGATTACTGCGATCGTGCAGGTCAACGGCAAGGTTCGTGCCCGCCTCGATGTATCGCCCTCGATTGACGAGGACGATCTGCGCACCCGCGCGCTCGACCTGGAGCCGATCCGCGCCATCCTCGATGGACGTGAGCCGCTGAAAGTTATTGTGCGCGCACCTAAACTGGTGAACCTGGTTCTGCCGAAGAACTAGCCGCGCGCTGTCAGATTGGTAGCGGCGAGAACCTATGCCTGAAGGTGACGTTATTCATGCTCTGGCCCGCACGTTCGACACGCTGTTTGTCGGACGTGCGGTCCGGGTGTCATCGCCGCAGGGACGCTTCGCCGGCGGAGCACGCCTGATCAACGGCAGGATAGTGACGTCGGTTCGTGCGCACGGCAAGCATTTCTTCATGCAGTTGAGCGCGCCCGGACCGGTACGCGAGGGACACCCCGACGGTACGCAGGTGGCATATACCGACGACCTGTGGCTGCATGTCCACCTGGGTCTGTATGGGTCGTGGCGTTTATATGGCAGTGAATCGGTGGAGGTTCCCGTATCGATCGGAGCTCCGCGGCTGGCTGGCGACAGCGGCACAACGCACGAGGACGGCCGATGGACTCCACCCGAGCCGGTTGGCCAGGTCAGGGTCCGCATCGAAACAGATGACGCGGTCGCCGACCTGTCAGGTCCCAATCGCTGCGAAGTCATCACACCTGATGAACAGCGCCAGGCACAGCAGCGTCTGGGTCCCGATCCGCTGTCACCCCACGCGCTGACTCGTCCCGACCTGGAGCGCGCCTTCATCGATGCGATCCGCTCACGATCGCGCACCATCGGCGAACTGGTTATGGATCAGTCTGTGATTGCCGGCGTCGGGAACATTTACCGCGCAGAATCGCTCTTCATTACGGGAATTCATCCCAGACGCCGAGGCAACCGAGTGGCCGAGGCGCGCCTGAGCCTGCTATGGAAAACGATCTGCCCACTCATGGCACACGGCCTTGAAGTGGGCAGAATCGAAACAGTGAGCGACGAGGATGCTCCGGAACCACCCCTTGAGGGTGATCCTGAAGCATCACGCTGGTATGTCTATCACCGCACCGGCAGGCCGTGCCTGCGTTGCGGCACTCCCGTTGCAGAGGATCTGATGGCTACGAGGCGTCTCTTCTGGTGTCCGAGCTGTCAGCGCTAGGCAAAAGCCCGACGCTGACAGGAAGGCTATGACACTAGGCCAGGTCAGTGGCCGGAGCTGCTCCCAGGTGGACCTCCATGGAATCGTAGGTCGGCGCCTCGGGACGGTTCGTGACCGGACGATCCAGGTAGAACATGGCGGTCGAGGCGATGTCGTCATGCAGCGGCAGGTAGCGGCCACCTGAACGCCAGCCCAAAGCCTGAATGTCGACGCGCGGCAGTCCCTTGGAGAAGTGGATTGCATCCTGAATATGGAAGCGGTACATTCCGAAACGCTGATTGGCGATATACAGGCCATCGGGGCGGATGACCTGCGGCATTCCCAAATACGGCGTGGAGAACGTCGTGTATCCGCGGCCGGGGACATCGAAGTTCCAGGCACCACCGAAATAATCCTCAGTGCCGGTGCCACAGATCGTGGGATAGTCAGTGTCGTCGTCCATGTAGAACTTGATTTCGCCTTCGCCCCACCAGCCGTTGTCATTGACTGACCATGCGATGTAGGTGCCCACGTAGTGCCCCAGGCCCTCGATGTTTTCCAGAATCGGGTGTGTGGTGAGCGTCGGCAGGGGGTTGGAGCGGCGCCACTGCGCATGGAAGTAGGCGATATCATCCTTGGCGGCTGCGCCGTCAGCGGCGGATGAGTCACCCTCGTCAATGTCGTAGGTGATCTGGTAGTAGACGCGGGCATCCTCGTCGGAGGTGTTCTCCAGTGTCAGGCGAGCGCCGGACTTGAACGGCATGGGCCAGTAGGAGTTGAAACCACCGTGCGGGTTGGCGGCGATCGGAACAGAGTTGACCTGCGAGAACACGGACCAGCCATTGCAGAAGAAGTCGCCGTAGGGCACCTCAACGGCAGGTTCGTCACTGCCGTCCCAGTAGCAGCGGAAGACCAGGCGACGCCACAGTGAGGTGTGAGCGGTCATCCAGATATGAGTGATGCATCCGGCACCTGAGATGTTGGCCAGCTCGAATGTGCCGCGAGCCGGAACGTCAATACTGGGGGAGATCTTCCACGTGGGTCCCAGGTCGCGTGCACATTCCGCACCGGTTCCCTCGGTCGCGCGGCCGCCACCCCCAGGTGTGCCGTCGAAGTTTTCCGGAGAGATGGAGCGAGTGGCTACGTTGCGAATCGTGGTCAGACCTGTCAAGGGGGAGAGCATCGTTGATCGCCTTTCCTGAGAAAATATCACAATGTGCGTCGAAATTTCACGAGTTGTAATCGATTACTGTATAGTGTAGAGCACCAGGTAGTCAGGGTCAATTAGCCATTGGCTTCCAGGTGCCATAATCAGCGAGTTTTCCACTGGTGGAATGCTCAAAGATCATCACAACGCGAGATAGGGCTAACGGACTCAACGTTGAGTCATATCGAAGAGGAGACACCATGAATTCAGGAAAGAGCAGGTGGGCGTGGGCAGGGATTGCGTCGTTCACCTTGGCATCTGTTCTCGTAGGAGGATGTGGCTCGGGAACGCCAGGTGAACCCGCAGGTTCAGAAAGCGGCGCAGCAGCCTCGGGGTCATCATCCGAGGGCGGCACGACCATTGAATTCTGGCACCGCACATTCACCCCCGTGGAAAATGAGTGGTACAAGAACATCGTTCAGAAGTTCAACGAAGCGCAGGACGAGATCACCGTAGTCGACACCGAAGTACCGGCCGACGCGTGGGATCAGAAGATGAAGTCGGCGCAGGCAGCAAACAAGAGTCCGGACATTTACACCTTCTCCGGACCGCTCAATGACGGCGTGAATGCCGCTCAGTTCCACGATCTGGATTCGATCGTGTCCAAGGAAGGCCTGGACAAGATGACCGACCTGGCACGTTCGGTTTCCCAGATTGATGGCACTTACTACGCATACCCGCTGGTTCTGGAGCCGCAGACAGTGCTGTTCTGGAACAAGGAAATGGTCTCCGCTGCCGGCCTTGACGCTGAGCAGGCACCGAAGACGTGGCAGGATCTGCTCGACAACTGCGCGAAGATTCAGCCAACCCTGTCGGATGGTCAGTACTGCATTTCCCCGGCATCTGATGCCGGCACATTCGGCTGGGCATCTGTGGGCCAGCAGTTCAATGCTTCCGGACACAACGCACTGACCGATGACTGGAGCGCACCGAACATCAACGACCAGGGCTACCGTGACCTCATGCAGTTCTACAAGGATCTGTGGGACAACGGCTACATGGCCAAGCAGCCTCTGGGCAGCTACCTGGAAGCCAAGGAATTCGGTGAAAAGAAGGTGGCCTATAAGGTGTCCGGTTCCTGGATGATGTCCGAGGTTGGCTCCGACTACCAGGACATGCTGACGAACACGGGTCTGGGCCTGTTCCCGAGCTCACCGAACGGCGAGGGACGAACCACCACCACACTGGGTGACTTCAAGTGGGTTGTTGACGCAAAGGCCAAGCACCCTGAAGAAGCAGGCAAGTTCCTCGAATGGGTTCTGGCCGGAGACGTTGAGAACCTCGTTCCGTTCTATGTTGCCACCCAGTTCACCAAGATTCCTCCGCGCGACGACGTTCAGGAAGGCGTGGCCGCCACTGAAGAGGCCAAGTCCGCTCCGTGGTCAGACGTCATCATGACTGAGATTGCTCCCGATGCCATTCCAGGCGTTGCCTACCCGTGGGATGTCTCGATGGCAGTCGGCACGGCGATGGAGACCGTGATGAAGGGTGCCGCGACCGCTGACCAGGCGATCGACACTGCTGAGAAGGCGATCCAGACCGTGATCGATCGTGAGGGCCTTCCCGAGAAAGCACCTGCTCCCGGCGATAAGTAATTCAGCCCTGTCATAGGACTGTTCCCAGGCTGAAGAAAGGAATCCCGATGTCCAGTACAAAGGTGCGGAAGGACTCAAAGAAGTTCCGTTTCCGTGATGGACGACTCGCATACCTCTTGATCCTTCCCGCCTTTGTGCTGCTCGGGATCTTCGTGGTGTGGCCAGCAGTGTACGCAGCGTACCTGTCATTCCAGGACTGGAGCTTTTACAAGCCCGCAGTATTCGTTGCGTTCAAGAACTACACGGACGTCCTCAAGGACCCGCTGTTTATCGCCGCCATTAAACGCGGTTTCATGTTCGTGCTGTTCACCGTGCCCACCACGTTGGTTCTCGCATTCCTCTTTTCCAGTCTTGTCGTATCTGTGTCGCGCAGATTTGCTGACACGTTGAAGGTCAGCATCTATCTGCCGACCATTATTTCCGGCGTTATTACCTCGATCATCTTCGTGTTGATCTATGACTACTCCGGCGGAATTTTGAACTGGTTCCTCGGGTTCTTCGGAGTTGAACCAATCGCATGGCTGGGTGACCCCCGGTGGGCGCTTCTGGCCATCGCAGTCCCGGCAATCTGGCTGGGAATGGGCCTCACATCCCTGATCATGGTGGCAGCCATGATTGACATCCCCAGCGAGTTCTACGAAGCCGCCTCGCTCGAGGGAGCGAACTGGTGGCAAAAGACCTTCTACATCACATTGCCGCAGATGAAGAATGTGGGGTTGTATCTGCTGGTAACAGGCATTATCGGCGCGATCCAACAGTACGAGCTCCCGCTGGTCATGACCGGCGGCGGGCCGTTGGATTCGACAACCACACCGAACCTGTTCATCTTCAATCACTTCCGCGGAGACATGAACGTGGGCTACTCGATTGCAGCAGCCCTGCTGATGTTCCTGGTTCTGGGAACCCTCTCCGCACTGATCTTCAAATTCGTGAACTCCGAGAAGCTGGTGGATTAATCATGTCAGTAATGTCAACATCGACGGGTGTCAGCACCGCAATGGAGACATCGGACTCCACGAAGAAAGGCCAGGCAGCGGCGCCGCAGTTCCACCAGAAACAATGGTGGCCGGTCATCCTGATCAAAGGCCTGTTCGGTGCGATCTTCATCTTCGCTGCACTGTTCCCCCTGCTGTGGATGGTCATCGCAGGATTCAAGGCAAAGACCGAAGTTGTTCAGACCCCCTTCCAGTTCTTCCCCGAAGTGTGGCACTGGGAAAACTACGCGCGCATCGCGCAGGATCCCACGTTCATCCGCGCATTGCTGTGGACGCTTCTGGGTGCGCTGCTCTTCATGACTGCCAGCCTGACCGTCAACTCACTTGCTGCCTATGCGTTCGCACGTCTGGAGTTCCGCTTCAAGAAGATCCTGTGGGTCGTCATGATCACGACGATGTTCATTCCGGGTATGACGATTCTGCTGACCAGCTTCATCGTTGTGACGAAGTTACGCATGCTGGATACTCTGGCCGTTCTGGTTATTCCCGGTGTCGCGAACGCGGGAATGATCTTCTTTATCCGACAGTTCTACCTGTCGGTCCCCTCATCCCTCGAAGAGGCAGCCATGCTGGATGGGTGCGGGCGTTTCCAGATTTTCGTGCGCCTGTTCCTGCCCCTGTCGAAGCCTCCGTTCGTCGTCATGGGCATCACGTCCTTCCTGGGATACTGGAATGCATACGTGTGGCCGATTCTGACCATCACATCCCCGGAGAAGTACCAGCTCCAGCAATACCTTGCGACGTTCCGCTCGGAACGTACCTCTGAACTGGGTCTGCTCATGGCGGGCTCTGTCCTGTCAGCGGCGCCAGTGATCATCATCTTCCTTATTTTCCAGCGCCAGATCATTGGCAACATCAAGATGTCCGGTCTGAAGTAGGAGCGTCCTCATCGATGAGGACGACGGTCACGGCCGGCATACCCATCCAAGGAAAGGACACGCTATGCGTGAGTCTAGCTCACCACCAGGGCGCTGCTTATTCACTCGACGAGGAGCAATCATTGCTGCCTGCACATGCGCCGGCGCGCTGTTTCTGGCAGGAACAGCGTGCGCTGCCGATCCAGCCGCACCCGAGGCGGAGAAGCCATACGCTCATCCTTCGGCTGCACGCGTTGTCGCTCAGCTGACAGGTGCTAAAGGTTTTACAAACACCGCCCAGACCATGAAAATCCAGGGAACCGACCTTGGAATCATGTGGGATGACGGAGACGGTCATGTGTTATTCGCTGTTGGTGACACCTTCGGCGAATGGAGCGGCAATGGTGGCGGCGGAGAAGACTGGCGTTCGAATGCACTGCTGCGTTCGTCCACCAGGAACTTCGCTGAAGACGGAATCCTGTTCGATTCTGCCGTGGTCGATGAGAACGGAAAAGCGCGGGAGATCATTCCCTCGCTCAAGATCCCTGAAACCGAGCACACCACTATTCCCACCGGCGGCATCGCGGTGGGCGGCCGGCAGTACTTGGCGTTCATGTCCGTCAATAAGTGGGGCGCCCCAGGAGAATGGTTCACGAACTATTCCCGTATCGCGTACTCCGATGACGGGGGTGAAACCTGGAATACGACCGACGGCCCGCAGTGGACCAACGATGACAAGTGGTCCAATAACTTTCAGATGGTGGGCTTTGCTCACGGTCAAGGCGATGGCTTCGTCTACATGATGGGCACGCCGAATGGTCGCTTCGGTGCCATCCGCATCGCCAGGGTTGATGAGAACAAGATCCTCGAAAAGGATGCTTACCAGTACTGGAACGGCAGCGAGTGGGGTGACGACGAGGGTACCGCGGCCGACATCATTGAAGCTCCAACGACGGAACTGTCTTTGCAGTACAACTCATACCTGAACAAGTGGATGCTGATGTACACCACTGATTCAGACGAAGCGGGAATCTTTGACGTGGTGTACCGCCTGGCAGATCGTCCGGAAGGTCCGTGGTCAGACAAGACAGTAGTGGCAACCTCACTGGATTATCCCGGAATGTATGCACCGTACATGCACCCGTGGAATTCAGGTTCAGAAGTGCATTTCGCCATGTCAATCTGGGGCTCCTACAACATTTTCCAGATGGCATTCGAGGTAGATAAGGATGGCAATGTGATCCACCCGAACCTCGTTAAGGACCCCGGTTTTGAGCGCGTAGAGAATGGCGGTATGAGTCCCCATTGGCAATGCCACGGACCTTGCGGTCTTGATGGCAAGCCGGATTGGGCATACGGGTCAGAACACCAGGCATGGATGCGGAACAACCAAGGCACGTTGGAGCTTTCCCAGACAGTAACCGTCACACCCAACACTCACTACAAGATGACAGCGTTCGTGACGACTGGTCCTGACAACCCGCAGCGCACTGACAAGGGAACGGTGGGTGCGCGTCAAACCGGTCCAGGCGGACAGGTTCTTGCCTCTCAGGAATTCACACACTTGGCCGGATACACGCGCTTTGTTGTGGAATTCGACTCGGGAAGCAACAGCCAGATCGATATTTTTGTAGACGCTGCCCCTACTGCTGACCAGTGGGTGCAGATGGATAGCTTGTCTCTGAAGGCCACTGGACCGAGTAAGTCCGACACCAAGCCTGCAGATGGTGATGCAAACGCCGATGCCGATGCGGGTAAAGACGAGGGCAATCTTGGTGGCGACGTGAACCGGCCAGAAAACGGCAACGGGGGTAAGGCAGGAGCGGCATCCGCTCAAGCCGGCTACAAGGCAACGGTTGCGCGTACCGGCTCCACAGTCGGAAGCCTCGTGCCCGCACTTGTTGGAATCAGCCTGATTGGTGGGCTCTCCTTGGTTGCAGCAAGGCGCCGACAGGCTAGGTAATGTTCAGCTGAATACGACATTGACGAGGGCGACTCACGCACTGGTGGTGTGCACCGAACATCGGATGGGTCGCCCTCGTCAATCGTGTTAGGGCGTCTAGGTGCGGTGACCCGCAGTGGTCATGGATGCAAGCCGGAGCTAGCTCGGGCATACAGGCCCATGCAAAATAGAAGACGGACGAAAGCCGGTAGAGAAGCGGGGTAGACAGGCGTCTGCAGCGAGCAGGGGAGGACCTAGGACGCGGAATCGTCCGATTCGGCGTTGACCTCCACAAAACCGAGTGCGTCGTAGAACTTCTGCGCGTCGGGCGCGGATTTCAGATCAAGGCGCAAGGACAAGTCATTTTCACCCCACGACGCGCAACGGCGGGCAAGCTCGGCAATGAGCACCGTTGCAATGCCTTCACGACGACATTCAGGATCAACAATCAAGTCAATGACGAACGGACCGCGCGGAGCATCATCCCACACAACATCGGTGACGCACAGGATCGCTCCCACCAGGCTTCCGTCACGCCACGCGCCGATGAACGAGTCGTCACGAGGCTGACCAAACGCACCTTCAAAATACAGACGCATTTCATCCGTTGATTCCCACAGGTTCTCCGCAGTGGAGGGCGCTCCATAGGCGATGACATGGAGCGATGCCAACGCTGGGATGTCGTACCTCGTGAGGGTGGCAAGCTGGACGCCCTGGGGCTGATCGACATCGGCCAACGTATTCAAAGAAGCTTGCAACGTTCGCTTCGTCATGCCCTTAGCCTACGTGACCTGGCGCACGTTTGTGGGTATTTTGGCAGGTGACGTCACCTCCGGTGTCACACGCATTGGCGTGAGCGCGTGCAACATGCGGTGTGGGCCGAGGGGGAAGCGCAGCGCAGAGGCCGAGAAACCTTGGTTAAATCAGCAGGGATGGATCCACGTAGGAGTTCGGATCCACAATCAGCTCATCATCGGGCTCTTCCACCGATTCGGGGGAAGGATGCGACCTGGCCGGAACCCCCAAGGCCACCGAGCATTCCGGAACATCGCGAGTCACCACGGCGTTCGCTCCCACCTTTGAATTGTCACCGATGGTGATCGGGCCCAGAACTTTTGCGCCCGCACCGATCATGACATGGTGCCCCACTGTGGGGTGACGCTTCCCCGGGCTCATCGACACACCGCCCAGCGTGACACCATGGAAGATCACGACGTCGTCGCCCACTTCAGTCGTCTGGCCGATCACGACACCGGTCGCATGGTCAATGAAAACCTGATGGCCGATCTGCGCGGCCGGATGGATATCAACTCCAGTCATGACACGCGCGAAAGAGGAAATCAGGCGAGCCGGTATACGCACATTGCGCTGCCACAGTGCGTGCGCAACACGGTGACTCCACAGCGCGTGCACACCAGGGTAGGTCAACGCCACTTCAGTGCGCGATCGTGCAGCTGGGTCACGTTTGAGCGCAGTGTCGAGGTCCTCTCGCAGAAGCTTAAGCGCACGTGAGGGAGAAAGTGCCATGATGCCTCTTATTCAATCAGTGGCCGAGATCCCCAGTGTGGGTGACAGGAGCACACCGCTCATGCCACCCACACGTGAGACCGATCAGTATCAGTATTACTCGTTGTCGTCGCGCAGATCTTCAAACAGCGCAGTTGACAGGTATCGCTCGCCCGTATCGGGCAACACGACCACGATGTTCTTACCGGCGTTTTCAGCACGCTCAGCAACCTGGGTTGCTGCAGCCAGGGCAGCACCCGAGGAAATGCCGACAAGCAGGCCTTCTTCAGCAGCGGCGCGGCGGGCAAAGGTGAGAGCAGTGGGGGTGTCGATATCGAGCACCTCATCGACGACTTGTGCGTTATAAGTGTCGGCCACGAAGTTCGGTCCAATTCCTTGGATTCCATGGGGGCCACTTGCGCCACCGGTCAGCATAGGGGATTCGGCGGGCTGCACGGCGATGATCTGGATATCAGGGTTCTTCTGTTTGAGCGCGTCGCCCACACCTGAGATCGTGCCGCCAGTTCCAACTCCGGCAACGACGATATTCACCGTGCCGTCGGTATCCGCCCAGATTTCTTCCGCGGTTGTGACGCGGTGTATTTGCGGGTTGGCAGGGTTGGTGAACTGTGAGGCGATGATTGAGCCTTCACGTTCGTCACGAATCTTCTCGGCTGCGGCCACGGCACCGGAGATGCCGTCCTTCGGGTCGGTCAGCACCAGTTCAGCGCCGAAGGCTTTCATCAGCAGGCGGCGCTCAATGCTCATCGACGAGGGCATCGCGATGACCACGTGGTAACCACGCGAGGCGCCCACCATTGCCAGTGCGACACCCGTGTTGCCTGAGGTGGCCTCGATGATGGTTCCGCCTTCCTTGAGGGCGCCCGATTCCTCGGCAGCGTCGATGATGGCGGCAGCGATACGGTCCTTGACAGATGACGCAGGGTTGAACGCCTCTACTTTTGCGATGACGTGGGCGTTGTCGCCCGCGAGGCGATTGATAGCGACGAGGGGGGTGCGGCCAATGAGTTCAGTGACGTTTGCGGCGATAGCGGTCATGAAAAATCACTCCATAGAGAAAAGTCAGGAAGGAAAGAAAAAGAAAAATGGGCTGGTTCGATCACCATGCGGGCGAACAGCAGTACGCATAGACGTACGGAGAAGGCTATTCGCCCTAGAGACACTCCGCCGTGCAGATACAGAAAAAGCACGCAGAAACTGCGTGCACGCAACGCCGCGCGACCTGTGTCGCGTTCATCTGGTTCGTTGCTGTGTGAATCACATGCGACACTGTACGGCCTTTTGTCTCATGCGTCCACTTCTATTCGAGTTTGTCCCGTTACGTGAACGCTGGCCCGCCCGTGGGTCAGAACCATCGCGCGGTCGGCCCACAGCTCGATGTCGTCGTCAGTGGCGGCGATGTCGAGGTGGACACGCGCATCCCACGTGCTGCCCACAATCGGCACATTCGCGCTGTGCAGCTCCGACTGGAACTTACCGGCATCATTGGGATCGACAGTGATGCGAGCAATGTTGAGAGTCTTGATGACCACGTGAGGTGCGCGGGCCAGTGCCTCACTCACCGCCGACGAATACGCGCGGATGAGGCCTCCCGCACCCAGCAGCACTCCGCCGAAATAACGGGTGACGACAGCCGTCACATTCCACGTGTCAGACATTTTGAGGGCTTCAAGCATAGGCGTGCCGGCTGTGCCCGATGGTTCCCCGTCGTCAGAGGAATGCTGGATTGCGTTTCGGCCATCCGCACTGATGAGGTAGGCCGAACAGTTATGCCGCGCCTGTGGGTGCTCCGAACGGACCATGTCGATGAGTGCGCGCGCTTCATCTTCGGTGTCGGCGCGGGCCAGAGTGGCGATGAAGCGTGAGCGTTTGATCTCGATTTCATGGGTGATCAGCGTTCCTGCACGAAGCGTTCGGATATCGTTCACGGAATCTGTGTCACCCCTCCGCTTGCTCGTGGTTCCATTGATGATGCTGTCACTCTATCGTGTCGGCATGCAGTAGCGGCGCATGGTTGTCCTCGTCAATTACGACAATTACGAGGGGAGTGGAGGGCACAAATGTGGGCAAAGTCCTACAAAGAGGGAAGAAAGTCACGCCCCTGGCGTGCTAGAGTTTTTGGGTTGCCGGTACGCGAGTGAAATCACAGCGAAACTGGAGTCAGCAGCTGGCATTTTGTCAGCAGGCATGGCACAGTTATTGCCGGTAGTGATGTCCACGAATGTAGAAAGAGGAGCGGTAGGGCCATGGCAGTTCCCAAACGCAAGATGTCCCGAGCGAACACCCGCACTCGCCGGTCAGCATGGAAGGCTGATCTCACCCAGCTCGACAATCTGAAGGTTGCCGGTCGTGAGATTCGCGTGCCTCGTCGCCTGGCGAAGGCGTACAAGAAGGGCTTGCTCAGCGTCGACGATCTCGACTGAGACATTTTTCTTACGCGTCACTCGATGACGTGAGGACCCGGACACCCCGCGAGGTGTCCGGGTCTTTTGTTGTGTGTACGATCGCTGCCGCCGTGGATGATGCAACGCTGCTGATCCATGCGCTGTGCGTGCCCAGAAGGATCAGCCGAACACTCAGACAGGACGTGTCTTTCCGTTAACATAAGAACAGCACGGCAATCCGGTGCCTGTGGCCGCACATCACAGCGGCGGCATGAAGAATCTGAGAGGTGAGGGATGACTCGAGAGCGCTTTATTGTGGGCACGTCAGGCACATATCATCCGGGACGGCGGTGCGACGTTGAATATGGTCCTCTTGCCGCATACGCAGTGGAGCTGGCAGGCGTCGAAGGGCGGGCACCGAAGATTGGCTACCTCGCCACGGCGTGCGGTGACCAGAAGGCGCGAATCGCTGAACGCATGGAGGCGGCGCGGTTGCGCGGGTGGCAGCTTAATCCGTTGACCTGTTTCATGATGCCGAACGTCGACGACCCTCGCGAATACCTCCTGGACCAGGACGTCATCTGGGTTGACGGGGGATCGGTGGTGAACCTGCTGGCAGTGTGGCGCGCACACGGACTGGACGAGGTCATGCGCGAAGCGTGGGAGAAAGGCATCGTTCTGGCTGGCGTGTCCGCCGGATCAATGTGCTGGCACATCGGCGGAGCCACGGATTCATTCGGGCCGGACCTGCGTCCCGTCACTGATGGCCTCGGCTTCCTTCCCTACGGCAACGGCGTGCACTACGGAGTGAACCCGCAGCGTCGTGAACTGCTGCAGCGCATGGTGGCCGAGGGTGACTTCACCGATGCCTACTCGTCAGAAAACGGGATCGGCCTGGTCTACCGCGATACGGAACTTGTCGACGTGGTGTCGGATCGGGACGAGGTCTACGGCTGGCACACGTTCAAGGACGGGGATGAGGTTGTCGAAGAACAACTCACGCCTCGCCGTCTTGCTGATTAATTACATCATCATCACAGTTTTGGGTCTGTCCACTGATACAGTGCGACTCGTCCCCACGGCGGCACCGCACGGGTGATGCCGCTTTGGCATGTAAAACATTTCAAAGAAAGGGTCCGCATGATTGCTTTCCTCGTGATTGTTATTGCTCTGGCGGGCATTGCTGCGGTCGGATACCTGGTGATCAAGAAGGTACATCCGGCTGCGTCAATTTTCACCGTCGGCATCGTGCTCATGATGATCGCTGCAGCGATGGGCAAGATCGATAACGCAACACGCGAAATTGAAGCCACTGGCAATGCGTTCTACGACGAGCTGCAGATAGTCGAATCGATCTTCGCCAATCGCTTCACCGGAATCGGTATGGCGATCATGGTGCTGTTCGGCTTCGTATCCTACATGCGGTACATCGGCGCAGATGCCAAAGCCGTCGTCATCTTGTCGAAACCCCTCAGGGCTTTGCA
Organism: Actinomyces sp. HMSC065F12; assembly: GCF_001814535.1. Taxonomy (NCBI): domain Bacteria; kingdom Bacillati; phylum Actinomycetota; class Actinomycetes; order Actinomycetales; family Actinomycetaceae; genus Actinomyces; species Actinomyces sp. HMSC065F12. The sequence continues at coordinate 27,588 of NZ_KV816940.1, read as the reverse complement.
CGGCTCATATTGGCTGATCCCCATCGGTTTCATCCTGGGCAACATCTTGTCTCTGGTGGTGCCGTCGGCCGCATCCCTGTCGCTGCTGCTCATCGCCACGCTGTTGCCGGCGCTGGTGGCATCAGGATTGACGCCGCTGACGGTGGGCGCAATTGTGGTGACGTCGTCGACCATTGTCCCGACGCCGCTGGAAGCGGGCCTGATCCAGGGCGCTGACCTGGTTGGTATGCCTGTCACGCAGTACGTGTTTGGCCATGTGGCGTTAGCGACGATTCCGACACTGCTGATCACGGCTTTCATTCATATGTGGTGGCAGCGTCGATGCGATCTGGTTGATGCACGCAAACGTGCTGACGTGGCTGCTGGCATTGTCGCAGCGACCGGTGCGACCGGAGCTGAAATGAAGGCTGCGAAGAAGGGTGAGAAATTTGCGTCGGGCGCATCGAACAGTGCCTCAGAAGCAACGATCCAGGATGCCCTCAAGCGTGCAGCCAACTTGCCGTGGTTCTACGCATTGTTGCCGTTGCTGCCACTGCTGCTCATCATCATTTCAGCGGCTCTGAATCGTCTGGGTGTCATCCCGTTTGAGGCTGGCATCCTGCCTGTCACCGTTGTCTCCCTGTTCATTGCGATGATTGTCGAGGCTATCCGCCTGCGTTCACTGAACAAGGCGATCGATGCGGGTAAGAACTTCTTCACCGGTATGGGTGAGGCAGCGGGCGGCGTGGTTGCGCTGCTGGTCGCCGCCGCAATTCTGGTGGAAGGTATCACGCAGCTTGGTGTCATCAAGATGCTGACTGATGCGACGGAAGGTTCAAGCGGCGCTGCGGCATTGATCATCTTGATCTTTGTCGTGTCGGTCGCGCTGCTGTCTACCCTGACGGGGTCTGGTACCGCTCCGTACTTCGCTTTCTCCGAGGTTGTCCCTCACTTGGCCGAAAGCGGTGGTGTGCTGCCCATTCGTATGCTGAACTCGATGTGGGCAACGTCAAACCTGATGCGTCAGGTGTCGCCTGTGTGCGCTGCGGTCCTGATCGTATCGGGCGCCATTAAGGTCAATCCGATTGAACTGGTCAAGCGCACAGCGGTTCCGATGATCGCCGCAACGGTTCTGAACGTGATTTTCTCGTTCCTGTTCATTCACGCATAAGCGGTGAGACTGGCTCACTCAGGGGGCTTGCTCCACGCGGCGGGATTTTGGTAATCCGGCCGCAGAGAGCAGGCCCCCTGTTCGTGTGCTGTCCACGTGCATTGAGCACGCTTAGCGCATGTATGAGAACGCGGCTTATCAAACTGATTGTGGCAGGATTCAACAGGTCGAGGTAGACATCATCGGATCGAGGTAGCAGTGCCCTAGTTACAGTCAGTGAAGCGAGTGCCAGTCAACCGGTCAAGGTAGGAGTCAACGGGTCAAGGTCATCGCGTTGTCTGGAATCAACCAGTCAAGGTATGAGCGGACGATTCGGACTGAACACTTATCAGCGACAGTGACTTTCCCGCACTATTATGCGGATCTTGAATAGTGAGACGTGGCAGTAGTGGTCTCTTACCTTGACCGGTTGACGAAAAGCCCGTTCGTTTACCTTGACCGGTTGACGCACATTGTCTGTCGTACAACACGCCAGCTGAACTGGTGTCGGCACTACCAGTCGCTTCACGAAATGCGCCCCCGACAGGACTCGAACCTGCAACCTAAGGATTAGAAGGCCTTTGCTCTATCCATTGAGCTACGGGGGCTACTCGCATAAGGATAGCGTGCCTGCACCCTCGGGTGTGAATACAGGCAGGTGAAGTGGTCTCACTTCACACCAGCAGACGGAAAATCTCCGAATCCGGAGCAACTTCTTCGACATGCAGGGGAGAGGCTTCCATCCGTGTGCGCAGCCGTTCAATGTCTGCCGGATCGCTCAGATCGATCCCCACCAACGCAGGCCCGGTCTCACGATTGTTCTTCTTCGTATACTCGAAATGCACCACGTCATCACCTGGACCCAACACTTCTGACAGGAACAGGCGCAACGCACCCGGCTGCTGCGGGAAGGTCACAACAAAATAGTGCCGCAGCCCCTCATGACGCAGCGAGCGTTCCACCACTTCCGCATAACGGCTCAAGTCATTGTTGCCACCGGACACGACACAGACAATGGATCCCTCATCGCTGCCCGTGAGCTCAGCGCGCCGTTTCGGATCGGTCAGCAACGTGCGAGCAGCCGTGCTGGCCAGCGCCCCCGCAGGCTCAGCAATGATGCCGTCAGTTTGATACAGAGACACCATCTCCGTGCACACGGCCCCTTCGGGCACCGACACAAGAGAGGACACGTTTTCCTGCGCCAGCTGGAACGGCAAGGTTCCCACCGTCCCGACAGCGGTCCCGTCAACAAAGGAATCAACACGATCCAGCGCGGTAGGACCACCCTCGTCAAAGGCGCGCTGCATCGAGGCAGCGCCGTACGGCTCCACACCAATGACACGCACGTCAGGTCGCAGATGGCTGAGCGCTGTCGCAATCCCCGCGATGAGGCCACCGCCCCCGACAGGCACCAGCACGCAGGACGTGTCAGCAGGGATCTGCTCGGCCAGTTCGACACCGATGGTGCCTCCGCCCGCGATTGTTCCTGGATCATCGTAGGGGTGGACATATTCGCGTCCCGTGACGCGCGCAGCCTCCGTCGCCAAAGCGTTCGCACGGTCAAAACCGCCATCCACGATGACCTGTTCCACCCATTCGCCTCCGATGGCGGCGATACGTTTACGTTTCTGACGCGGCGTGGTCGACGGCAGATAGATGGTGCCGCGTACGTTCAGGTGCGCGCATGCGAACGCCACACCCTGAGCATGGTTACCGGCCGAAGCGCACACCACACCCTGTTGACGCGACTGCGCGCTCAGTGCACTCATCTTCGCGTACGCGCCGCGCACTTTGAATGAGCGGCACACCTGCTGATCCTCACGCTTGAGCAAGACGGGCACGCCCAGTTCCTGCGTCAACCGTTCCGACACATCCAGCGGCGTGTGCTTGACGACGTCTTTCAGGGACAGGCTGGCACGCATAATGTCATTGAGCGTCACTGTCGATGTGTCGTTGAGTTCTGAATGTGGCGGTACGTGCTGAGATGATGCCACGGCAACGCTCCTTCCATCTGCGTGTATACGTTGTTCGTGAACTCAGTGTATTCACCTGTGTGCCGATTCGGAGAGGCTGTCCACGTGTACGACACTCCGCAGCAGGTCGCGGCAGTCGCCCTCGTTTCCCTCGACAATCCGGACGGTCCCTGTGGCCCTGAGCGTCCGCTTGACCATCCGCACACCCAAGCTAGTCACCCGCATTCCCGCGCGGGTCACTACACTGGGAGACATGACGAAGCAACTGAAGAATCCACTGGTGTGGATCGACTGCGAAATGACCGGTCTTGACGTGGCGCATGACGCCCTGATCGAAGTGGCGGTCGTGATCACCGACGCGAGCCTGACCGTCGTGGACCCCGGAATCGACATTCTGATCCAGCCCTCTGAGGAGGCGCTGAATCACATGGACGACTATGTGCGCAACATGCACACACAATCCGGCCTGCTTGACGAGCTCAAGGACGGCATCGCGTCGATGGAGGAAGCCGAGAGCATCGTCCTGGACTACATCAAGAAGTTCGTCCCTGTGTCGGGTCGCGCCCTGCTGGCGGGGAACACGGTCGGCATGGATCGCCTGTTCCTGAGCGCGAACATGCCACGCGTCATCGACCACCTGCACTACCGCATTATCGACGTGTCCTCCATCAAGGAACTCGCCAAGCGCTGGTACCCGTGCGTTTACGAGTGCTCACCTGAGAAGCATGGGGGCCACCGCGCACTGGCCGACATTCGTGAATCCATCCAGGAACTTGAGTACTACCGTCGCGCACTTTTCCCTTCTGACCAGGGACCCAGTCGCGAAGACGCCCAGAAGATTGCCGGCGAGGTTGCCGCTTTGGGCATTGTCGAGGGTGCCGCCCAGCAGAATTGACGAGGGGAACGCCCTATCCACAGTTCACTGCCAGCCCGCCGTTGTCCACAGGGATGCGGCGGGCTGAGTGTGTGTCCACAGATTGCCCGCGAAGCCTTTGGACGAGGGCCTGGCGCGGTGAGGATTGTCCTACGGCACAGGGCCGATAACACGAAAGGACAATTCATGAGCGCGAATATGACAGTGACATTACGCGGACGCATCGGAACGGACGTGAAGGAAATCAGGACTGCGACGGGACGAACGACCACACGTTTCCGGCTTGCCACACCGCGTTGGCGCATCAACGATCGGGGAGAATTCGATGAGCAGGAACCCCAGTGGTACACGATCCGCGCATGGGACAAGCTCGCGCATAATATGTCGACCTCATTTGCCAAGGGGCATCCCATCGTGCTGACTGGACGGCCCAGCGTTAATGCGTGGAAGGATGCGGCGGGTGAGGTTAAGAGCGAACTGGTTATTGTGGCGCACAGCGCCGGGCACGACCTGAACTACGGGTGGTCGCACTTCGATAGGCCAAAGGAATCACGGCCAGAGGGAGAAGCAGAACGTGACGACGGAGGCACGGGAAACCTTCAGATCCGGACCTCGCGCGATGATGGCGGCGATGCGGTCACAGCAGATGCTCCAGCGCCCCAGATGGTAACGGCAGCGGTGTAAGGGAGGCGGTGCGAACGGAGCACTGTATGTAGGGAGCTGCGTCAATGCGGCGAATCGGCGGGCAGTGCGCTTGTGGTGAAAATCAGCCATTTCGGGTTATCTCACGTTGACCGTGGGTGGGCTTCGTGCCGTAGCATGGAGTGACACGAAGTTGACGAGTCCCTTCTTGAAATGGAGAACTGTGGCTGAGTACATATACCAAATGATCAAAGCGCGCAAAGCTCATGGCGACAAGATCATTCTTGATGACGTATCCATGTCGTTCTTCCCCGGAGCGAAAATCGGCATGGTTGGTCCTAACGGTGCTGGAAAGTCATCGATCCTCAAGATCATGGCGGGTCTGGATGAACCAAGCAATGGCGAAGCACGTCTGACACCAGGTTACACAGTGGGCATCCTCGAGCAGGAACCCCAACTCGACGACACGAAAACCGTGTTGGAAAACGTGCAGATGGGTGCCAGGGAAACGTTCGACAAGCTCGCGCGTTTCAACAAGATCTCTGAGGAGATGGCTGACCCGGGCGCCGACTTTGATGCGCTCATGGAAGAAATGGGCAAGCTGCAAAGTGAGATCGACGCTGCAAACGCGTGGGATATCGACTCCCAGCTGGAGCAGGCCATGGACGCACTGCGCTGCCCGCCTGCCGATCAGGATGTGAAGGTTCTTTCCGGTGGGGAACGTCGTCGCGTGGCGCTGTGCCGTCTGCTGATCGAAGCTCCTGACCTGCTGCTGCTGGATGAGCCAACGAACCACTTGGATGCCGAGTCCGTGCAGTGGCTGGAAAAGCACCTGTCCACGTATGCCGGCGCGGTGATCGCAGTGACCCACGACCGCTACTTCCTTGACCACGTAGCCGAATGGATCGCTGAAGTGGACCGCGGTCACCTCTACCCCTATGAGGGCAACTACTCCACCTACCTGGAAACGAAGGAAAAACGCCTGAAAGTCCAGGGACAGAAGGATGCGAAACTGGCCAAGCGGCTGCGTGAAGAGCTCGACTGGGTTCGTTCCAATCCCAAGGGACGCCAAGCCAAGTCACGAGCCCGTCTGGAACGCTACGAAGAGATGGCTGCCGAAGCGGAGCGCACACGCAAGCTTGACTTTGAGGAAATTCAGATCCCGCCAGGGCCTCGTTTGGGCTCTATCGTGATCGAGGCAAACAATCTGCACAAAGGCTTCGGTGACCGTGTCCTCATCAATGACCTGTCGTTCTCACTGCCGCGCAACGGAATCGTCGGTGTGATCGGTCCGAACGGTGTGGGCAAGACAACTCTGTTCAAGACCATTGTTGGGCTTGAACCGCTGGACGGGGGAGACCTCAGGATCGGTGAGACCGTCAAGATCTCATACGTCGACCAGAACCGTGCGGGCATCGATCCGGACAAATCAGTGTGGGAGGTTGTCTCAGATGGCCTCGACTTCCTGGAAGTCGGCAACGTTGAAATGCCGTCGCGAGCCTACGTGTCCGCATTCGGATTCAAGGGACCGGACCAGCAGAAGCCGTCAGGCGTGCTTTCCGGTGGTGAACGCAACCGCTTGAACCTGGCGCTCACGCTTAAACAGGGCGGCAACCTGCTCCTGTTGGATGAGCCGACCAACGACCTCGATGTGGAAACACTTGGATCACTGGAAAACGCGCTGCTCGAATTCCCCGGGTGCGCGGTGGTTGTCACCCACGACCGTTGGTTCCTCGACCGCGTTGCCACGCACATCCTCGCGTGGGAAGGCACGGAAGAAAACCCTGCGAAGTGGTACTGGTTCGAAGGAAACTTCGAATCCTACGAGAACAACAAGGTGGAGCGTCTTGGTCTTGATGCAGCCCGCCCGCACCGCGTCACGCACCGTCGTCTCACGCGCGACTGAGGAGAGCGTCAAACTGACACACCTCGTCCCACCTTGTGCACATCGCATGCGAACACGCTTAGGGTAATTCCATGACTACAACGTGGACTGTGAGCGATGTCGTTACTGTGATGGATCGGTGGTATCCACCCGAAACGGCACAAGAGTGGGACAAGGTAGGCCTCATTGTGGGAGATCCCTCACGCGAGGTGCGCCGCGTTCTCATTGCCGTTGATCCCGTGGCAGCGGTAATCGACGAAGCTGTGAGCAATGAGATCGACATGATCATCACACATCATCCGCTGTATCTGCGAGGCGTGTCGTTCCTACCTGAAAGCGACCCGAAAGGGCGCGTCGTCGCCACACTCGTACGTGGCGAGTGCGCACTGTTCAACGCCCACACCAATGCCGACATCGCCTATCGGGGAGTCGCGCATGCTTTGGCAGACCTGCTGGGACTGGATCGCACGCAGCCGCTGGACCCCTCGGGACGTGACCGCGACGGCCGCTCGGTGGGACTGGGGCGCGTCGGAACAATAGATCCGGTGACCCTGCGTGAATTTGCGCAGCGAGTGGCATCTGCATTGCCTGCCGGTCCGCACGGCCTGTTCGTGGGCGGAGACCTGGAATCAACCGTCGCGCGTGTGGCGGTGTCAGGCGGTGCAGGTGATTCCCTGCTTGAGCAGGCACGCGCATCCGGTGCCGACGTGTTCGTCACCGCTGATCTGCGCCACCACCCCTCGTCCGAACACCTCGAAGGCGGAGCGCCTGCACTGATCTCAGGATCCCATTGGGCGACCGAATGGCCGTGGGTTCCGGTGCTCGCGCAACGACTCAGCGAGCAAGCCGAGGCGGACAACGTCTCCGTCGACATTACAGCGTCTACCATAGTGACAGAACCATGGACGGCTCACATGCAGACAACCGGAGGAACTCAGTGAAGGCATCACCTGAAGATCAACGCTCGCTACTCGAGTTGCAGTCATTGGATCGCGCCATCATGAAGATGCGACACCAGCGTGACACACACCCGGCGCACGCCAAGCTGCGTGAACTTGCCGGACGGGCAGAGGACCTCAAGCGTGCTGCGATCAATCAGAGTGCAGTGATAGCCGACACGAAACGTGACGTGGCGCGCATCGAAGCGGACATTGAGCGAGTCAACACACGCAAGAGTGCCCAGGAAGGACGCATCGAACGCAATGAAGTTCCCCTGCGCGACATTAACGCAATGGAACACGAAATCGCCCAGATGCGCACCCGGCTCAACAGCCTCGAAGAAGACCAACTTGAAGTTGAAGAACGCCTCGAAGCTGCCCAAAAAGCACAAGACGACATGATCCGCGAAGCGCAGGCGCTGACGCAGGACGTGGAAGCAACCAAGAAACAGTTCGAAGATGATAACGCGCAGTCTGACCTCGAACTGGCTGACCTGGAGTGCAAGAGAGCTGACCTGAATGACTCGCTGCCCTCTGACCTCATCGCCGAATACGACTCGGTCTGGCAGCGGCACAGCCCCTTCGCCATCGTGGAGGTGCGAGGCGGCGTCGTCACAGGAGCCACCGGCGAAATTTCGCCCGCCGAGCTGCAGCAGATAAATGCATTGCCCGCAGACGAGGTGTACTGGTGCGTCGACACCGGCCAGATAGTGGTGCGAACCGACGCCTAAACGTCGCCCCGGCCACGCGCGGTTCTTGCCTGACCGCACGCTATTCCACCCCGCCCCCGCACGATATCACCCGACAGCACGCCGTCCCCTGAAAATCACACCGATCGAAGTAGGCCCTGGCGCCGCGCGCGTCGTAGACTCGAGGATGCAGATGAGTCGGCCGGGCGGCCGCGGCACCGCGTGATGCGGTGACGAGGAACGTCCGGGCTCCACAGGGCAGGGTGATGGCTAACAGCCACCCGGGGAAACCCGCGGGAAAGTGCCACAGAAACAAGACCGCCGCTGGCGCGAAGAACACTTCGCACCAGCGGTCAGGGTGAAAAGGTGGGGTAAGAGCCCACCAGTAGGCCAGGTGACTGGTCTAGCTAGGTAAACCCCACCCGGAGCAAAACCGAGCAGCAAGTACGAGCGGCCCGCTCCACGCTTGCGGGTAGGTTGCTTGAGGCCAGTGGCAACACTGGTCCTAGAGGAATGGTCGCCGCTGCCGACTTCGGTCAGCAGGACAGAACCCGGCGTACAGGCCGGCTCATCTGCACTCTCACGCGTCCGACGGCAGTGTCAAAATGTCGGCGCCATCTTCGGTCACCACGATTGTGTGCTCGAACTGCGCGGTGCGGGAACGATCGGCCGTGACAACAGTCCAGTCATCATCCCACTGATCCCATTCGACAGTGCCCAGCGTCAGCATCGGCTCAATGGTGAACACCATGCCCGGCTCCATCACCGTGTCATACAGTGGTGCAGCATCATAGTGCGGAATGATCAAACCCGAGTGAAAGGCTTCGCCCACGCCGTGTCCGGTGTAATCGCGCACCACGCCGTAGTCAAAACGCTTCGCATACACCGAAATGACACGTCCGATCACGTTGATCTCACGGCCAGGTTTGACCGCCCGGATCCCACGCATCATCGCTTCGCGTGTCCTCTCACTGAGCAGACGCGACTCCTGATCAACATTTCCCACCTCAAACATGGCGCAGGTGTCACCGTGGACACCCTCGTAAAACGCCGTGATATCGACGTTGACAATGTCGCCATCTTCGAGGGGGCGATCATCAGGAATGCCGTGGCAGATGACCTCGTTGATGGAAGTACACAGCGACTTCGGATACCCCATGTAACCCAGGCATGACGGGTAGGCGCCAGCACCGACAATAAAATCATGTCCGATGCGGTCGAGCTCATCGGTTGTCACACCGGGGCGAACCGCCTCACCCACGACACGAAGCGCATCGGCGGCAATGCGGCCAGCGTGGCGGATCCGTTCCACAGTGTCCGCATCCTTAATATCCGAGGCAGTGACGTTTTCAGGGCCATCGTGGAACATGTACTCGGGGCGTTCAATCGACTCAGGCACCGAGCGCATGGGGGAGATACGTCCGGCAGTCAGATTGCCCAGCGGCGCGCGACGCGCATTGGCAGATGCCGGAATACGACCAGAATTGTCAGAACTACTCATAGCCCTAGCCTAGATCTTTTGCCGACCAGTGCTGGGATGTCACTGCTGGTGATAATTCTCCGGAGCAGGAAATGTGCCATCTTCCACACTTTCCACATACTCGGCAGCAGCCGCCGTGATCTCACGCCCGATCTGCGCGAAACGATGGACGAACGAGGGAACCCATTCCTGCATCCCCACCATGTCCGACCACACCAGTACCTGCCCATCGGTGTGCGGGCCAGCACCGATACCAATAGTGGGAATCTCCAGCGCAGCAGTGACGTCAATGGCCACGTTGTCAGGCACCATCTCCAACACAACGGCAATCGCACCGGCATCCTGCAAAGCCAGCGCGTCAGCAATCATCGCATCGCGCTGATCGCCACGGCCACGCATACGCGGACCGCCGATCGTGTTCTCTGATTGCGGCGTGTACCCCAGGTGTCCGACGACGGGAATACCGGACTGGCTCAGTAGTCGGACAGCTTCCACGCGCGGTCGGCCTCCCTCGAGTTTGACCGCATGGGCACCAGCGCGCATCAATTGGGAAGCCGATTCAAACGCCTGCTGTGCACTGGCCTCGTACGTTGCGAACGGAAGGTCTGCCACTACCAGGGCGCGGCGTGTGGAACGTGCCACTGCTGAAGTTGCTCGAACCATGTCGTCCAACGTGACGCGCAACGTGGAGTCATACCCCAACATCACGTTGCCGTAGGAATCACCCACCAGCAGCATGTCAACACCTGCCGCATCCAGCAGCGGGGCAATAAGCGCATCATAAGCTGTCAACATCGTGAGTTTTCGGCCCTGCTGCTTAGCTTGAGCAAGGTGGTGGACGCGAACTTTTTTCGGTTTCGTCGGCGCGGGGACCGTATCAACGGCCGCAGCGTCGGAGGGCGCAAGTGAACTCATATCTGTAGCCTAGACGCTTTCGTCAGTGCACCGGGCTTACACGCGATCGCGCTCAGTGAACTGTCCAGCCAATGGCGACGAATGGGCGGACTCGCTTCGACGGCTAATATGGGGGAAGAGGAAACGTGGAGTTTTCCCGTATGACCGATTGTCAATTTCGACCGAGGAAGCAGGATATGGCTGACTGTGCTCCTGAGCTCAATCCGCTTGACGGTGAAGCGGTGAGCGCCCTCGTCACTGATGCGCTGGCGCGTATCAGTGAGGCGAGTTCGCTGGCCCAACTCAAGACCGTTCGCACGCAGGTGATGGGTGATCAGGCACCCCTGATCCAGGCTAACCGCACGATCGGGTCACTGGACCCCGCTGACCGTGCGCAGGCAGGCAAGACACTGGGCGGTGCCCGCAAGCAACTCGCCACTGCGCTGTCCGAACGTGAATCAGTGCTGCGCGACGAAGAGGAAGCCCGCGCGCTGGAGACGGAAGCCGTGGACGTAACGGTGCCGACCGGGCGCCAGAGTCTGGGCGCGCGTCACCCTCTGGAAACCTTGATGGAGGAAGTGGCCGACCTGTTTGTGTCGATGGGATGGGACATCGCAGAAGGCCCGGAAATCGAGCACGAATGGTTCAACTTCGATGCGCTGAACTTCGACATTGACCACCCGGCTCGCCAGATGCAGGACACCCTCTACGTCGATGGCCGCTCCGTCGGTGGCGACCACGAGGATGACGGTCACCTGGTGATGCGCACGCACACCTCGCCAGTTCAGGCCCGCTCCATGCTCGCTCGCGGTGTTCCGCTCTACGTCGCATGCCCCGGTAAGGTATTCCGCTCCGACGCGCTCGACGCGACACATACACCTGTTTTCCACCAGGTTGAGGGTCTGGCAGTTGATCGCCACCTGACGATGGCGCACCTGAAGGGAACGCTGGATCACTTTGCGCGCCAGATGTTCGGCCCTGACGCGCGCACGCGGTTGCGCCCCAGCTTCTTTCCTTTCACTGAACCGAGCGCCGAGATGGATCTGTGGTTCCCGCAGAAGAAGGGCGGCCCCGGCTGGATTGAATGGGGTGGCTGCGGCATGGTCAACCCAAACGTGCTGCGCGCCTGCGGCGTCGACCCTGACGAGTATTCCGGTTTCGCATTCGGCATGGGTATTGAACGCACGCTCATGCTGCGTCACGGCATCGCTGATATGCACGACATCGTCGAGGGAGACGTGCGCTTCTCCCAGCAGTTCGGACTCAACGGAAGGGGACACTGAACATGCCTATGGTTCCATTGTCGTGGCTTCGTGACCACGTAGAAATTCCCGCCTCCGTGACGGTTCCGCAACTGGCCGCAGCGCTGGTGAAAGTGGGCCTGGAGGAAGAAACAATTCATCCCGCCCGCGTGACGGGCCCGCTTGTCGTGGGCAAAGTGCTCACACGCGAGCCGAAAGAACAATCCAACGGCAAAGTCATCAACTACTGCCGCGTCGATGTCGGCCAGCACAACGACGAGCCGGGAACTGGGAAAGAGCCATCTGACCTGCCCAGTCGCGGCATCATCTGCGGTGCTCACAATTTTGATGTGGGCGACCTGGTGGTCGTCAGCCTGCCGGGCGCAGTTCTGCCCGGCCCCTTCGAGATCTCTGCCCGCAAAACCTACGGTCACATCTCTGACGGCATGATCTGTTCGGAGCGCGAACTGGGCCTCGGGGAGGACCACAACGGCATCCTCGTTCTGACCGACAAGTTCGATGCCGACCAGATCCCCGCTCCCGGATCAGATGTGATCCCACTGCTGGGACTGGGGGAAGAGGTCCTCGAAATCAACGTCACCCCTGACCGTGGCTACTGCTTCTCCATGCGTGGCGTGGCGCGCGAATACTCCCACTCAACGGGAGCAACCCTGACTGATCCCGGTCTGCCCGATGGCCTTGACCTGCCCGAACACTCCGACTCAGCTTTGAGCGTGGAAGTTGAGGACAAGCGCCCGATCCGCGACCACGTCGGGTGCGACCGCTTCGTTACACGCATCGTGCGCGGCGTCGACACGCACGCTCAGACGCCCAAATGGATGGTGGAGCGCCTGGAGATGGCAGGCATGCGCTCAATCAGCCTGCCCGTCGACGTCACCAACTACATCATGTTGGATCTGGGCCAGCCGATGCACGCTTACGACCTCGGTTCTGTGGCAGCACCCATCGTGGTGCGCAGAGCTGAAGAAGGTGAACATCTCGTCACCCTCGATGGTGAAGATCGCGCACTGAACGACGAAGACCTGCTTATCACGGATTCTCCACAAGGCCAGCATGGATCGCGCATTATAGGACTTGCCGGAGTGATGGGCGGCCTCGACTCTGAAATCACTGAGGGGACAACAGACCTGGTCCTCGAAGCTGCGCACTTTGATTCCATTTCAATTGCGCGCACGTCCCGACGCCACTTCCTGGCCTCTGAAGCCTCGAAGCGTTTCGAACGCGGTTCGGATCCGGCGATTCCGCCCGTCGCGATTGCCCGGGCTTGCGCGCTGCTTGAAGAATACGGCGGGGGACGGGCTGACCCCCACGTGTTCGAGGTCAATACCGTGCCCGAAGCTCGACCGATCGACATGAAAGTGAGTGAGACGCAGCGCCTGACCGGACTCGAATTGCCTCCGGCACGCATTCGCGAACTGCTGGAAACAATCGGCTGCCAGGTTCATGGCGAGGACAGCGAGGCCCAATGGCAGGTGACACCTCCGAGCTGGCGACCTGACCTGACCGGGCCTGCCGACCTGGTCGAAGAGGTCGCGCGCCTGCACGGATACGATGAGATCCCGTCAATCCTGCCGCAAGCCCCCGCTGGACACGGCTTGACCACGGCGCAGAAGGCTCGCCGTGACGTCGCACGCGTCCTGGCCAATGCTGGACTGACCGAGGCAGAGTCCTACCCCTTCATGTCCACTGCTGCCCATGACCGCCAGCAGCTGGCTGCCGATGACCCGAACCGTCAGGCAGTGCGCCTGCGCAATCCGCTGGCCGACGATGCGCCGCTGCTGCGTACACGCATCCTGGACACGCTGCTCGATGTTGCCGGACGCAACATGTCACGCGGTATGAACCACATCGCGGTCTTTGAGATTGCGAAGGTTGTGCGCCCGGCAGGAACGGTTCCATCCGATCTGCCGTCCGCTGAGCAGCGTCCCTCTGCCGAGGTGGAAGCTCAGCTCCAGGCCGGCGTTCCCTCGCAGCCGTGGCATGTGGGAGCAATCTTGTGCGGAAATGCCACAGGTAACGGGGTGTTCGAGCAGCCCCGCGTCTACGACTGGGCCGATGCCATCGACCTCGTCTGGCGCGTCGCACAGTCACTGGGCGTCAAGGTGGAAACAGCACGCGGCTGGCTTCCTGAATCTACCCCCGTGCGCAAGGGGCCGCCGATGCCTCAGGCGAGCAGTGACCCGCACGCAGTGGCACCGTGGCATCCAGGCAGGATGGCGCAGGTTTTCGTCCGCAACGGCAAGACTCTGACTGTTGTGGCGCGAGCCGGCGAACTTCACCCGCGTGTATGTGAGGCATTCGGTTTACCCAAGCGCTCATGCGCACTGGAGCTGGACGTCGACGCGCTGGTGGCGCATATGGCGGAAGAACCAATCCAGGTGAGCGGCGTGTCAACGTTCCCGGTGGCAAAAGAAGACTTCGCACTGGTTGTCGCCAATGACATTCCCGTTGCCCGCGTTGCTCAGGTGATTCGCCAGGCGGCAGGTGCCCTGGCCGAAGAGGTATCCCTCTTTGACATTTACGAGGGCGACCAGGTTCCCGACGGTCACCGCTCGCTGGCCTTCACTGTGAAACTGCGTGCCGATGATCGCACGCTGAGTGCAGATGAGGTTACGCGCACACGCAACGACATCATTTCTCGCACAGGTAAGACGCTCGGGGCGCAACTTCGCGCATAACGAATGCGCGAATCGTGATCAGTGCGGCCGGTGCGTGAAGCGCCGGCCGCACTGGCGCATACGCGTGTGCTCGGGCGTTAGTCCTGCTCAGAGTCTGAAACGTATGCACAGCAGGGCAGTATTTGCGACTTCTTGACCGATTCGGCTCACATTGGCGCGCCAAAGCGTCCATACTGGGATTATGAAAATCCTCGTCACTGCTTCGTCAAAACATGGTGCAACCCGTGAGGTTGCCGAACGTATCTCTGACCGTCTGCGCTCGCACGACTTCGATGTCGAGATGATCAATCCGGAGGATGTGAAGTCTCTGGAATCCTACGATGCTGTTGTGTGCGGTTCAGCCGTGTACATGACGCAGTGGATGGCGCAGGCGAACGATTTCATGGAGCGTTTTCGCCCGAACCTGCTGTCGATGCCAGTGTGGGCTTTTTCAGTGGGTCTGTCCGGAGTGCCGAAGCATTCGCTGCAGGATCCCTCGCGCATTGGTCCGGTGCTGATGAAGGTGCCGATTGTTCACCACCAGAAGTTCCCGGGTCGTTACGACCCCTCGCGCCTGTCACTGCGTGAGCGCACCATCGCGCGCCTTGCCGGTGCGGTAGAAGGTGATTTTCGGCCGTGGGACGAAGTGGATCAGTGGGCAGATGAGATAGCACAGGATCTGAAGTCGGGTAATACGGCACCGCAGGAGTCGGACGCTCAGTAGTCCTGGTGTCCATATAGAGGACACCCGTTATGCAAATTATGCATGACTGTGTATAGTCATGCATATGAATTTTCGGGCAGCTATTGCAGGAGTATCGGGATACGCAGGAGGCGAAATCGCACGCCTCCTTACCGCGCATCCTGACATCACGCTCAGCATAGTTACGGGAGCATCTTCCGCCGGCAACACCCTGGCACAGATGCATCCGAACATCACTGGGCCCCAAGGTGCGCTGGTGATCCAGGAAACAACAGCCCAGGCTCTCGGCGGCGTTGATGTGATTTTCCTGGCCCTGCCACACGGACACTCCCCCCGACTTTCCGATGAGCTCGCACGCGCAGGCACGTCAGCACTGATCATCGACTGCGCTGCCGACCATCGACTGACCGATGCAGACGAATGGCATCGCTACTACGGCACCGACGCAGCCGAACCGTGGACCTATGGAATGCCAGAGTTGCTGCACAGCGGCGAAACACAGATGACACGTCAACGCGACGCCCTCGCACACGCCGGTCAGATCGCCGTGCCCGGCTGCAATGCGACAGCAGTCACCCTGGCAATACAGCCAGCCATCGCCGCGCACATCGTCGAACCCACCCTATGCGCCACCTTGTCAGTGGGTTATTCAGGTGCCGGTCGATCACCCAAACAGCATCTGCTGGCCTCCGAGGCACTCGGCGCGATCGTGCCTTACGGCGTGGGAGGGACCCACCGGCACATCCCCGAAATCATCCAGAACCTGCGCATCAGCGGGGCGGACGACGTTCGCCTGACATTCACGCCCGTTCTGGTCCCCACAGCTCGCGGCATCGTGGCGACAGTGGTGGCACCGCTGCACGCATCCGTCAGTGCAGATGACGTGGCCCACGCCTACAGCATCTACGATAATGAGCCGCTGATCGGTGTCAGCCACGAGGCACCCTGGCCGTCCACTGCGCCTGTCAACGCGACCGGCTGTGCCCTCGTCAATGCAGTGATTGACGAACGTGCCCACAGTCTTGTCACTATCTGCGCACTCGACAACCTCGGTAAAGGAACTGCGAGTGCAGCCATCCAGAGCGCAAACCTTGCGCTCGGCCTGCCTGAACTGACCGGAATCCCCACCATCGGAGTGACACCATGAACCAGACAGCACCATTGGCCGGCGTGACAGCACCTCAGGGATTTCTCGCATCAGGGGTTCACGCAGGGATCAAAGCCAGCGGTAACCGTGACGTTGCCCTCGTCGTCAACACCGGACCGACCGAGCTTCGCGCCTCGGCAGCAGTCTTTACCTCCAACCGCGTCGCCGCTGCTCCCGTCCATCTTTCCCGCGCACACTTCGCCGCGGGCACTGTCAGTGCCGTCGTGTTGAACTCCGGGGGAGCGAACGCCTGCACGGGCGAGCAGGGCGCACGTGACGCCCAACAGATGGCCGACCACGTCGCGCAGGCACTCAGCCTGGCCGACAGCATGCAGGTCGGTGTGTGCTCCACCGGTTTGATCGGTGAGCTGCTGCCGATGGAGGCAGTAATCAGCGGAATTGATATGGCGGTGGGCGAACTTGCTGATACGCCTGAAGCGGGAGCCAACGCTGCCGATGCCATCCGAACCACCGATACCGTGAACAAGACGATCGAGATTCATGCAGACGGCTACACAGTCGGAGGAATGGCGAAAGGTGCAGGTATGCTCGCGCCGGCACTGGCGACCATGCTGTGCGTCCTGACAACCGATGCAGTCGTTGACCAGCGTGAACTTGACGCCGCCTTGCGTGAAGCGGTCCGCACGACGTTTAACCGCGTGGACTCAGATGGATGCCGCTCCACCAATGACACCGTCATTGTACTGGCTTCTGGAGCATCCGGTCACCGCGCCGATGCACAGGAACTGACCGAACATCTGCGCAGCGCCTGCGCAACGCTGGCACGCCAGCTCATTGCGGACGCCGAGGGCGCCACTCATGACATCGACATCACCGTGCGCGGTTCACACAGTGAAGAAGCAGCCGAGATTATCGCCCGTGCCGTCGCGCGATCGAACCTGCTCAAAGCCGCCATATTCGGCAATGACCCGAACTGGGGGCGTGTCCTGTCAGAAATCGGCACAATCCCTGAAGAGGTCGCACCATTTGACCCGGATGCCATTGACGTGAGTTTCAACGGTGTGCAGGTCTGCCAGGCAGGGGGAGTGGGGCAGTCGCGAGACCTCGTCGACATGACGGATCGGCAGGTCAGTATTGAGGTCGATCTGCACAATGGTTCAGCCAGTGCCACCGTCATCACCTCCGACCTGACCTACGACTACGTCCACGAGAACAGCGCGTACTCATCATGACCACACTGACAGCGCGGGATAAGACCGCTATTTTGCTGGAAACAATGCCGTGGCTGCGTCACCACCGCGGCAAGTATGTCGTGATCAAGTATGGCGGCAATGCGATGGTGGACGACTCACTCATGCACGCATTTGCCCAGGATGTCCTTTTCTTGCACCAGTGGGGTGTCAAGTCGGTCGTCGTTCACGGCGGTGGTCCTCAGATCAACCAGATGCTGTCCCGGGTGGGCCTTGATGCGCCCTTCACCAAAGGGCTGCGGGTCACCACCGAGGACGTCATGGAGATTGTGCGCATGGTGCTGATTGGAAAAGTACAGCGCGAACTGGTCAGCCTGCTTAACGTTCAGGGTTACCAGGCCATCGGACTGGCAGGAGAAGACGCGGGTCTGTTCCAGGCTCAACGCACACCCGCATGGGTCGATGGTGAAGCCGTTGATATTGGATTGGTGGGAACTATTACCCACGTCAACGCCCAGCCACTGATGGCGCTGGTGGATTCGGGTTTCATCCCGGTAGTCTCCTCCGTTGCACCCAACCAGGATGCGCCATCTGGAGTGCTCAACATTAACGCCGATTCTGCTGCAGCAGCACTGGCTGGCGCGATCGGTGCTGAAAAGCTCATCATGTTGACCGACGTGGAAGGACTCTACGCAAACTATCCGGATCCAAACTCTCTGATCAGTCGCCTTTCGCGCAGTGAACTGGCCGCCCTCGTTCCCACCCTTGATTCGGGGATGGCGCCGAAGATGACTGCTGCGCTGGCCGCCCTCGAACAGGGTGTGCCGCGTGTCCACGTCATCGACGGCCGCCAGCCGCACTCCATGCTGCTGGAAGTCTTTACTGACGAGGGCGTCGGAACGATGATCACCACCGACGGAAATGAAGGGGAGGATCAATGACCTGGGAAAATCGCTACCATGAGGCGCTCATGGACACATTTGGACCTCCTCAGCGTATCCTCACGCGTGCACAGGGCTGCACGGTTGTGGACGACACCGGAGCAGAGTACCTGGACCTGCTGGGCGGAATTGCCGTCAACGTGCTGGGACGTTGCCACCCGGCCATTGAGCGCGCAGTGAGTACGCAACTGGCAACACTGGATCACGTCTCCAATTTCTTTGCCACACCGCCGCAGATTGAACTGGCCGAACGCGTTCTCGGCATCGTGTGCGCGGACGCCGTTCCAGACGGATCACGTGTCTTTTTCACCAATTCGGGAACTGAGTCCAACGAGTGCGCCATCAAAATGATCCGCACCTGGGGCAACACGAAGATCGACGAGGGTACCAAGGGCTTTTCTGTCGACACGACACCTCGCATCATTGCGTTGACTGGCGCATTCCACGGACGCTCAGCGGGCGCACTCTCAGTGACCTGGAAAGAGGCTTACCGCACTCCATTTGCACCGTTGCTCGAAGGAATCGAATTCATTGAGCCGAACAATATGGACGCACTCGACCGCCACCTGACCCAAGGCGTGGCAGGCATCATCGTTGAACCCATCCAGGGAGAAGCAGGCGTCTACCCGCTCAGTGATGAGTACCTTCAGGCCGTGCGTCGGCGCTGCAATGAGATCGGCGCACTGATGGTCGTTGACGAAGTACAAAGCGGCATGGGACGCACCGGACAGTGGATGGCGCACCACCATGCAGGAATCACGCCCGACGTCGTCACCCTCGCCAAAGGACTAGGTGGAGGCATGCCGATTGGAGCCTGCGTCGGTATCGGCCAGGCTGGATCGATCCTGACCCAGGGAATGCACGGCACGACTTTTGGCGGCAACCCGGTGTGCGCCGCCGCAGGCCTGGCCGTCATCGACACCATCGAAAACGATGCGTTGCTGGCACACGCCCTCACACTGGGTGAACAGTGGCGCGCCGAACTGCGTGAGGCAGGCGGAGCGGCGGTGCGCGAGGTGCGCGGACGCGGCCTGCTTATTGCGGTCGAATTTAATGAACCGTGCGCCAGTGCGCTTGTGCGCCATGCAGCTGACGAAGGATTTATCATTAATGCGCCAAACGCCCATACAATCCGTCTGGCACCACCGTTAACGCTGTCAGACCAGCAGGCTCAGTCCTTCACTGAGGCTCTGCCTGCATTGGTTCACAGCGCCCGGCAGACACTCGGCCACGCACACAAGGAGGACTGATGACAGACCACGCCGGCCCTGACACGCAAGGCATCCCGTCGTCACGCACCGCTCGACGCGGAGCCATTGTGGACATCCTTGCCGATCAGCAGATCTCCTCTCAGAAGGAACTGCGTGAAGCACTGGCCGTGCTGGGTATCGAAACGACGCAGGCCACTTTGTCACGTGACCTCGTGGAGATGCACGCCACGAAGATTCGCACGGCCTCAGGTAAACAGATCTATTCAGTGCCGGACCTGGACGGGGAACAGACGCGTCGTGGAGAAGAATCACTGGCACGCCTGGAGCGATGGGCTCAGGACCTGCTCGTTGCAGTAGACACCGCCGGCACATTCCTGGTTGTGCGCACACCAGTGGGCGCAGCCAACCTGCTCGGATCAGCCATCGACACCGCGCGGCTCGAGGGAGTCGTTGGCACCGTGGCAGGAGATGACACTATTTTCGTCGCATGTCGCAGCACTGAGGACGCCGTGGAACTTCAGTCAACACTGATCGCACTGGTCGAGCCTCGCCAATAAGCGTGAATCATTCGAGTACGACAATCAAAGGGTAGAAACGAAATGAGTGAACACAAAGACCGCGTTGTACTGGCCTACTCCGGTGGGCTTGACACCTCTGTTGCAATCGGCTGGATCGAACAGCAGACAGGTATGGAAGTGGTTGCCGTTGCCGTTGACGTGGGGCAGGGCGGCGAAGACCTGGAGGTGATCCGCCAACGCGCCCTCGACTGCGGCGCCGTGGAAGCATACGTCGCAGATGCGAAGGAAGAGTTTGCTTTCGACTACTGCATGCCCGCGCTGAAAGCCAACGGACTGTACCAGGGGCGCTACCCCCTCGTATCTGCGCTGTCACGCCCGCTGATCGTTAAGCACCTGGTGCGCGCCGCACGGCAATTCGGCGCCATCACCGTGGCACACGGCTGCACCGGCAAAGGCAACGACCAGGTCCGCTTCGAAGTATCCCTCACATCGATGGCTCCTGACCTGAAAACGATCGCTCCCGTGCGTGACCTCGCGTTGACCCGCGACGTGGCCATCGACTACGCCAACAAGCACAATCTGCCCATTGAGACGACGAAACACAATCCCTTCTCGATCGACCAGAACGTGTGGGGTCGTGCCATCGAAACAGGGTTCCTTGAAGACATCTGGAACGCGCCGACCAAGGACGTGTACAACTACACCGACGACCCGACCTACCCGCCACTTCCTGACGAGGTAGTCATCACTTTCGAGCAGGGTGTCCCCGTCGCCATCGATGGGCGTGCCGTGACTCCTCTGGAAGCCGTTCAGGAAATGAACCGCCGCGCTGGCGCGCAGGGCATCGGCCGTATCGACATTGTCGAGGACCGCCTGGTGGGCATCAAGTCGCGTGAAATATATGAAGCACCAGGAGCCGTGGCCCTGATCGCCGCTCACCAGGAGCTTGAAAACGTCACCGTCGAGCGCGAACTGGCACGCTACAAGCGCCGCGTGGACGAACGCTGGTCCGAACTCGTCTACGACGCGCAGTGGTACTCACCGCTCAAGAATGCGCTGGACGCTTTCATCGAGAACACGCAGACCTACGTCAGTGGTGACATTCGCATGACGCTGCACGGTGGGCGAGCAACGGTGACAGGTCGACGCTCCGACTCCTCCCTGTACGACTTCAACCTTGCGACCTACGAGACGGGCGATACCTTCGACCAGTCCCACTCGCGCGGCTTCATTGAAATCTACGGAATGAGCGCCAAACTGGCAGCAGCCCGCGACGTGCGTTTCGGACGCGGTGTGAACTTCGACGAGGACGCGCACTAGTCGGCGCTTCCTCTCGTGATCGAACCGTAACCGGATCGTTTCTAAAGAGCGTCCGACTCCTCATCGAACCGATTAGGACTTACCCCCGGTTTTTCGTACCCTCGTATTCTGAGGCATCGAAGCCGGGGGTTGTCCCTGCCCACGGCACGAACCTCCGCTTCTTCATTTCACCACCAGGTTTTCGAGGGGACACATGGCGCACCACCTTGCGATCGCATCCTCCTCGTCACGGCGTCTTCTTGACCGGACAGTGACGAGGGAGGCTTCCTCGGATGTGCGCCCTCGTGAGCTGCGCGTCACCATGTCGTCTCCGCTGCGAAACGCCGGCTGGGCGCTCAGCACCTTGACGTGGGCAATTCGCAGAGCACGCCTGAATGCAACACTTCGGTGGGGTGCTCACGCCAACGAATACCTCGAACCCATGATTGCCTGGGTCTTTTTCCTGACATTCAGCGGAACGGGATTTCGCGCGCTGATCGGATGGGTCGGATACGGCATCATCGTCGTGCTGTCCGCAGCAGTATTCATCGCGATGTTTGTCATTGCGGGGCGGCGCGTGACGATCCGCCGTGTCCCGTGGACGATCGCGGCATTCCTACTGGTGTGCTGGATGTCAGCCCTGTGGGCCGAGTATCCGGGGATCTCAGCGTTAGCATCACTGGGCAGCACACTGAGCGCTCTCATTGGAATCATGATCGCCATCGCGGTGCCGCTGGAGCGCCTCATCGACGCGTTCGCCGCAGCGATGCGATGGTCGGTGGGAATCAGCCTGGTGATGGAGCTATGGTGCGCCATCTTTGTCGGCCATCCGATCGTTCCTGTGTGGCTGCGCGGCCAGGGTAACGTGGGCGCCACGCAGCTGTGGACTGAATCCGCACTGTTCAGAGGTGGCCCCATCCAGGGGTTTGTCGGCAACCGCAACCCACTGGCCGCAATCGCACTGTTCGGCATCATCTGCACGGTGATTCAGCTCCGCGCGCGACGCATGAGCTCCAGGCGTGCCCTCACATGGTTCGCCCTCTACGCGGCGACACTGGCGCTGACACGGTCAGCTACCGTTTTCGTGGCGCTGCTGGCATGCGCCGGAGTATTCCTGGTTGGAACCGTTCTACGGCGCGTGCGCGCGCACAGGCGGCAGCGCGTCCTGCGAATTTCGGCGATGGCTCTGCTGATCGTCAGCGTCGTCGGAGCGCTCCTGTACGCCCCGATCGCTGAGTTTATCGGTCGCGACGCAGACCTGACGGGACGCTCTGACATCTGGCGTGCAGTGTTTGAGCTGTGGAAACAACGGCCCATCGGCGGGTGGGGATGGGTCATGCTGTGGCCACCGTGGATCCCGATGTATCGCGATCTGGTGATTCGTCAGGACGGCGCGCCCACGCCTCACGCCCACAACGCATTCGTGGACGTGTCATTCCAGACCGGACTCATTGGCCTGGCCGTCTTCGTCATTGCCATCTGCGTCATCGGTATTCGCGTCTTGCACGTCGCCATTCGCCGTATCGACGGTGACGTGTACTCGCTGGCACCGGCACTGATGATGACGGCCATTTTGGTGCAGTCCCTCACTGAATCGCGCCTCCTATTCGAAGGCACATGGATTCTGTTCGTCGCCCTGGCCACATGGCTGGTCGTCAGGGTCGAACAGGAAGACAGCGAAGTGGGCGTGGGGGTATTGTCCCTGCCGGTCCCGCCTAGTCCTGGTCAACGGGGTCGCGCACCACAGGACACGACATACAGCGCGGACCGCCGCGGCCGCGTCCCAGCTCAGCCCCCTGAATCTCGATGACATCGATGCCTGCGCGGCGCAACGCAGCATTACACAGCGGGGAACGATCATAGGTAATCACCTTGCCAGGTGCAATCGCCAGCGCATTGAAACCGTCATTCCACTGCTCGCGATCCACGTCGGAGAAGGTGCCATCCGGACTGATGAAACGCAACGAGCGGCCCATCAGCACTTCCAGTGCGCGTCGAAGATCGTAATGCATATCCTCGACGATCGGAGCGCCCCCATCGGGGCCGGGTCGCAACGTCATCGTGCGCACGTCACCCAAGCGCGGATACAGCAAGAAAGCATCCCGGTCGACCTGCGTCAACACTGTGTCCAAGTGCATGAAGGTACGCACATGCGGCAATACGACAGCCAGGACCGTGTGGGCGTGACCGGCCTCGAACATTTTGACAGCCAAGCGCTCAACACCTTGCGGCGTGGTGCGTTCCGACACGCCAAACACACCGATCCCATCGCCCACCACCAGAGCGTCGCCGCCCTCGGCACTGCGAATAGCACCTGATGTGCCGCGCGACCACCAGTGGAAATCCCAGGGGGCAAAACGTGGATGGTACTGGTAGATAACCGAATAGTGCAGCGATTCGCGCTCGCGCGCCAGACGTGACATCGAATTGACGGCCACACCACCGTGAATCCACGCAGACGCATCCCTCGTGAACAGGTGGTTTGGCAGGGGACGAATCAGGAAATCTTCATCTTCGAGCGTGCGTGTCACCAGCGAGCGCACAGGCGACACGCTCTTCCACTCATCGACCGTCAAACCGTCCACACACATGGCGGTCAGGCGATCTGCCGACAGATCCGCCGTCCATTCGCGCAGCGCAGGGGTGAGCACCGGTCCGAGCCGGCGTTCATTGAGCGTGCGATCCAGTACCGCCTGGCGGGCCTGCTCGTGGTGCAGTGTCTGCGACAACAATGTGCGCAGCTTGTGCACCTCGATGCCTTCGCCCTCCATGACTTCGACGAACTGATCGTGCTCAGCTCGTGCACGGCCCGGATCCATCAGATCATCAAAAAGAAGCTCAGTATGATTGAGGGGAGTGAGCCGTTCGACTTCCTGACCGGGGCGGTGCACGATCACCTCACGCAGCCGACCGATCTCGGAATCCACACGGGGATTGACGTCCACTGTTCCTCCTCACATTGCTGCAGTGCTGAGTATATGCATTTTGTCTGTGTCGATGTTGGCATCGCGGCGTGCGAACAGGCATCATGAAACTATGAGCGCAAACTCGACATTTGATGCAGCACAACGCCAATCGTCTCCCGCCCGTCCCGTCGCATTGTGGGGTGGACGATTTTCAGGCGGCCCCTCTCAGGCGCTTGCCAGATTGTCCGTGTCAACTCACTTTGACTGGCGGCTGGCCCAGGCTGATCTGGCCGGCTCGAAAGCTCATGCACGCGCCCTAAACAGAGCAGGGCTGCTGACCGACGAAGAACTGGACGGCATGGAATCCGCTCTCGACGAACTCAGCGCAGAAGTCGCATCGGGCGCCCTCGTCCCTGACCCTGATGACGAGGACGTGCACACTGCGCTCGAACGCGCATTGATCGACAAAGCGGGCGCTGAACTGGGTGGGAAGTTGCGCGCCGGCCGCTCACGCAACGATCAGATCGCTACGCTCATCCGCATGTATCTGCGCGACGAGGCGCGACACATTGGAGCGCTGACACTTGACGTTGTGGACGCGCTGCTCGAACAGGCTCGCCTGGCGGGGGATGCGATCATGCCCGGACGCACTCACATGCAGCACGCGCAGCCCGTTCTGGTCGCCCATCACCTCGGCGCACATGTGTGGCCCTTACTGCGCGATGTGGAACGTCTGCGTGACTGGGATCAACGAGCTGCCGTCAGCCCGTACGGTTCGGGCGCACTGGCAGGAAACACGCTGGGAATGGACCCACAGACCATTGCCGAGGAACTGGGCTTTACCGACAGTGTCGCCAACTCTATCGACGGCACAGCTTCGCGCGACGTGGTTGCAGAGTTCGCCTTCGTCATGACGATGATCGGAATCGACCTATCGACCCTGTGCGAAGAAATCGTCATCTGGAATACCCGAGAATTCGACTATGTGACTCTGGATGATTCGTTCTCCACGGGCTCATCGATCATGCCACAGAAGAAGAATCCCGACGTGGCCGAACTGGGACGAGGCAAGGCCGGGCGCATGATCGGTGACCTCACGGCGCTGCTGAGCGTCCTCAAAGGAATCCCGCTGGCTTACGATCGAGACCTGCAGGAAGATAAGGAACCTGTCTTTGATCAGATCGACACGCTTGACGTGCTGCTGCCGGCCATTGCCGGAATGGTCTCCACGATGCGCCTGAACTTCGAGCGAATGGCGCAGCTTGCACCACAGGGTTTCTCGCTGGCTACAGATATTGCCGAGTGGCTCGTCAAACAGGGAGTGCCTTTTAGAGTGGCGCACGAACTGTCCGGTGCGTGCGTGCGCCAAGCAGAGGCACGAGGCGTGGAATTGTGGGACCTGACCGATGACGAATTTGCTGCGATCAGCGAGCACCTGACACCTCACGTGCGCGACGTGCTCAGCGTTGAGGGATCGGTTGCTGCCCGCAATGCCCGAGGAGGAACGGCGCCGGACCGGGTGCGCGAGCAGTTGTCCGAGGCGACCCGTCTGGCCAGCACGCATCGCGCCTGGATTCAGGAGGGCGTGGCGTCGTCTCATTCGTAGTGGACACGTGTGACGAGGGTGGCCCGACCCGACTAAGCTAACCGCAGTAGGTGAACGTCTGCCTGGCGCGCACCTGAGAGAAGAAAGCCAACACGACCGCGATCATAAGGAGAGCAGAGCGGTGACACAGGATTTAGTGGACGAACTACAGTGGCGTGGGCTGATTGCTCAGCACACGGATTTGGATGCGCTGCGTGCGCACCTGAACGCTGGTCCGGTCACCTTCTATTGCGGTTTTGATCCAACTGCCGCCTCTTTGCATCACGGTCACCTGGTGCAGGTGCTTCTCATGCGGCACCTGCAAAACGCTGGCCACAAGCCGTTGGCACTGGTTGGTGGCGCAACGGGCATGATCGGTGATCCGCGCCTGTCCGGTGAACGCCAGCTTCAGTCACGCGACGTGGTGGGACAGTGGGCGGACAGACTACGCGCCCAGCTTTCGCAGTTCCTTGAGTTCGACGGGCCGGCCGCGGCACGCCTCGTCAATAATCTTGACTGGACCAGCCAGCTGTCCGCGATCGACCTGCTGCGCGACGTGGGCCAGTACTTCCGAGTCGGCACCATGCTGTCGAAAGATATCGTCGCTCGCCGCCTGAATTCTGAAGAGGGAATCTCGTTTACCGAATTCAGCTACCAGATCCTCCAGGCGCATGACTACCTGCAACTGTTCCGGAACTACGGCTGCACCTTGGAAACCGGCGGAAACGACCAGTGGGGCAACATGATTGGCGGTGTGGAACTGATCCGCCGAGTCGAGGGCGCCACCACGCATGTGATGACCACACCGATCATCACGAAGTCTGACGGCACCAAGTTCGGCAAGTCCGAGGGCGGCGCGATCTGGCTGGATCCTCAGATGATGAGCCCGTACGCGTTCTACCAGTTCTGGCTGCAGGTCGCGGATGAGGATGTCGTGAAGTTGCTGAAGGTCTTCACCTTTGATTCCCGCGAACGCATCGAAGAGCTTGCCCAGTCGGTTGCCGAGCGTCCACATCTTCGCGAAGGACAGAAGGAGCTGGCCGAAAAGGTCACCACGCTGGTGCACGGTGCAGATGCAGTCGCTCGCGTGCAGGCTGCGACAGAAGCGCTGTGGGGCAGAGGAGATCTGCGTGAAGTTGACGAAGAGACGCTGGTTGCTGCGACTGGCGAACTACCATCCGGTAGCATTCGCGTTGGCCATGACACGATTGTGGATGCCTTGATTGCGTCGGGCCTGGAGAAGGGCCGCTCTGCTGCGCGCCGTACCGTCGCATCCGGTGGTGCGTATCTGAACAATGTCAAGGTCGAAGACGAAGACGCCCCGATTGAAGCATCAGACCTGCTCGCCGGCGGTCTGGCGCTCATTCGACGAGGGCGCCGCAACCTTGCTGTTGTGCATGCCAATCAGTGAACAAGTGCTGATTGAACCGAGGTGCGTGCAGGTGGCCGTGAACCGGCCTGAACGCGATGCTTGCCACTGACACGGCACGGCTTAGTGCTACGTTGAGAATGTCGAGTGGCGAATCGACGATGCCAGCTGGCGTATTGAGAACATCGACCGGCGCGATGAGAACGTCAACGAGCGTGGTGAGAATGCCAATCGGTACGTGAGACCTGACGAAGGGCCGGGATCTGTGATGCAGATCCCGGCCCACTCATTTGACAGATCGCCCGATTGTTCGTAGAGTATTTTCTTGTCGCCCG
>NZ_KV816939.1:0-5538 GCF_001814535.1 Actinomyces sp. HMSC065F12 | reverse complement strand
TGTTAGACGTACTGATCGAAGCCATGTGCAACGGCCTAGAAGAAGCCGCAACAAGTCAACCGTTAAGCGCTGACACTAGCGCGAGTGGGGAGGAACAATGAGTACAAAACATTGGAAAGGCGCGGCCATGCCTGACGCGGGAGATGACCTGTTAGCGTCGTGGCGCGACTATACGGACACGGCTGGCCTAGTGGTTCCCGCACAGTCAATCGCGTCTGCACGTTCAACGCTGACGCGCGCGGTGGACAACGGGGCGAATGTCACTGTAAACAACCCCGCCTATTTTGATGTTGGCGGTGTCCTGTATCGCGCTGACGGCTCGAAAGGCGCGGGCGGCGCGTGGGTATTGAAGCCCGCTAACGAGGTTGAGTACGACGTGCAGCGGTACGGTAACGGTCAAAGTGGCGGGTGGACTGGCACCGTGAAGTCTGGAGCGTCAAGCGGCATGTGCGCCACGAAGCTGATAGCGCGCCCGTATGACCGGATGATGATGGCTACCGCCGTGGCGTGGGGGCTGGCTAAGAGCGGAAGCGTTGACTTAGCGCTGACCGGGAAAAACGGGGAACTGTCGCTAGGCCGTTTCAGTTCGGGAACGCAAGACTGTGTGACGGTGACAATGTTGACGTTTGTTCGTGCTGGTGAACAACCGTCTGTATCACTGTCGGTGCGTGGCGGTTCGCCTAGTGGCGGCACTCTCACGCTGAGCGGTGACACTAAGTTGAACTATTTTAGTGTGCTCGCGTTCCCGGTGAGTATGGCTGACTAGCCGGGCGTTGTGTGTCCCGCCTTGCCCTGTTTCGTGGGGTGGGCGGGTTTTTTATGCCCGCGTGCGGGCGGCAAGGAGAAGGAGGGGCAGTTGTGGATGAGGAATACGAGAAGTTAATGGGTCACGGTGACACGGCGACAAGCACGCCGGACGATACTGCTGAGATTGTGGAGGTGGAGTATGGCCACGGGGAATGACCTACTACGTGTAGCCAGTAAGTATGTCGGGTATAACCGTTTTGATGACCCGCTGACTGGCACGATTTTCGGCAGGGCCTACGCTGAGCGGCACGGCGCAGCGTTCGCAGCTAACGGCGTCCCGTACTGCGACATGTACGTAACTAAGTGCCTACGCGAAATTGGTATCACTAATTTTGATAGCGCGTATGTGCCGGGCAGGATCGCTACAGCCAGGGCGCGCGGGTGGCTCGTCAGGCGTGAGGACGCGCGCGAGGGTGACCTCGTGTGCTTCGACTGGGACGATGACGGCGTGGCCGACCATATCGGCATTGTCGAGATCAAGTATGCGTGGTCGTACCAGACCATCGAGGGCAACACGTCGAGTGGCGCGTATGGTAGCCAGTCGAACGGTGGCGGCGTGTATCGCAGGGTGCGTTCGTTTGACACGGTGATTGCTGTTATCCGGCCCCCGTACACGGGTGCGTCTCGCCCGGTTGTTCCGGCTGGGACTTTGGCTGTTGACGGCTGGTGGGGAGAATCCACTACGCGCGCGTTGCAGCGTATCAATGGCACACCACAAGACGGGCAGGTTAGCTCGCAGTACAGGCCGAACCGTGAGTACTTCCCGGCAGCGGGTAGCGGCTGGGAATGGACTGGTGAAAACGCGGAAGGCTCACAGTTGATCGTGAAGTTGCAGAGGGCGTTCCACGTGGACGCTGACGGTATCGCGGGGCCTGAGTTTGTGCGCGGTATGCAACGCTACTACCGCGTGAGCGTGGACGGCTACATGGGGCACGCGACCGTCAGAGCCTTGCAGCACGCTATCAACAGGCAGCTAGGGAGGAAATAATGCTTGGACTAAACATTGACCCACTTATCACGTGCGGGCTGATTGGCTTCGTGTGGCCGCTCGTACAGGCCGCGTTCGACAAGCCCTACTGGACGGCTGGCAAACGCCGGGTGATTGTTCTTGCAGCCGGTGTTCTGCTGGGCGTTGTCGTGTGGTTTGCAGGAGCTTACCCCGCGTCGTGGAGACTGTTCTGCACGCAAGCTGGTGTCGTGATCGGCGCGGCCAGCGCCGCGTTCACGGTGCTCAAACAGTTAGGGGTGATTGATTGGGTTGGCAAAGTTACGCCGGGCGGTGAACCTTATGAGCCTCGGCATAAGGCTGAAGGTGATTAGCGTATGGAGTCTGGTGTTCCTCATACTGTGATTGAGTTGGTGACTACGCCGGAGGTTATTCAGATTGCGGGCGTGCTTATTCTGACGGTGCTTGCGTTGTTCGTGTGGCTTGCGCGGTGGGGTATTAAGAGTATCCGGCACCGTATTCAGTCGCTTGAGGCGGTTATGAAAACTACTGAGAATACTGCGCGTGTGGCGGCGGATAGTGCGTCTGCCGCTCACGAGCAGGTGGCTAATAATCATTCGGTGAATTTGCGTGATGATATTGACGAGTTGAAGTCTGAGATTGGTGAAACTCGTTCTTCGATTGAAGTCATTATGGAGTTGCTTGCTCAAACAGGTGAGAGTCAGAAGGCGTTGTCTGATGAGCTTGACGAGATGAGGCATGAGCAGCATGATCGCGCTAATAATCAGGCGAGCCAGTTGAACCTGTTGTGGAAAGACGTGAGTGCGGCTGAGGATAAGGCGACGCAGGAGAGGAATGTTCTGCATAGGCGGGTGAGTGATACGAAGGAGGAGCAGCGCCGCAATTTTGATAAGTTGTCGTCGAAGATCGGCATGTTGGAGTCGAGTATGCACCGTTTGCACCCGGATGCGGAGTGAGTGTATGCTGGTGGTGAAGTTAAGGCTGACATGACCTTAATTTCCCTTTCAAAATGTGTTCCCCCGTCCTGTGCCCTTTGTGGTGTGGGGCGGGGGGCTTTTTTGTGTTGGACGGGTGTACGCGCGCCACCACTTTGAGACTGATTATTGTTATCATGAGGGTGTGAGTTCAACCGTCCTGAACGCTGACGAAAACTTTGTCGTGAGAGTGCTTGAATCCTGTGGTGACGTGGCCGTTGTGGGTGACGTGGGGTTTGAGCTGTGGGCGGCGTTTATGCGTGCTGTCACCCTGTTCGCTGGTAAGGCGCGTATCCCCGTAGGGGAGTGCTTGGGGTGCGCGTGGCTATGGGCGCGCACTCACCCTAAGCAGGTGGCTACCGCGTGGAATCACGGTCAAGCCGGGGGAGTGGTTCTTCGAGTGCGCGGGCGGCTAGGAGAGTGTTTCACGGACTATAAGCACCATGAGCGGGAAGTGTGCGTTGACTGGTTGGGGGGCTGGTGAGCGGTTACTCGTGGCGGGAGCTTGTTGAATTGTTGCGCGCGTCGTTTTTTGAGTCTCATGCGTGGGGGTGGCGTTTGAACGATGGGCACGCTCCTGATGGGGACATGCCGCGCGCTGAGTGTAGCCCTTACGCGCAGTCAACCTTGTGGGCGTGCGTGGTGGACGCGCGCCGCGCGTTCGACGTGTTGAACACGCTTGAGAAACGACGCTTATTTAAGCATGTCGTGTTGGGGTTGAGCCAGGTTGAGATTGCTGCCGGTGAGGGTGTCACTCAAGGCGCGGTGTGGCAGACGCTTCGGGGTTGTGAGCGGAAAATGCTTGAGTTCCTGAACGGTGATGAGGGTGAGTAGGTCTTTGTGCGGGTGCGCGCGTTTTGGGCTGGGGCGCGCGCGCCTGTGTGCGTCAGCGGGGGGTGTGGCTTAGTCCTGCGTTTCTTGGGGGCGGCGGTTCTTTCGTGTTTCTTACGCCGCTTGTGGGGCTGGGTTGCGCGCTTCCGGTGGGGTGGTGCCGTGGGCTGGGTTTCGTGGTTGGCTCGGCTTACGGCACTATCCTTGTGCGCGTACTTGTTGGGCTTCGCGTTCGCCTTTGTCGGTGAGCGTGTATTGTTTTTCTCTGCCGTTCATGCCGCGCTGTTGGTGTTTTCGAGTTGGTTGAGTAGTTGCTGCCCGTAGGCGCTGATTACCGGCTTAGCGGTTTGTACTGTGGCTTCCCAGTCCGTGTAGGTAACGACGTTCATTTCGCTTGCGGGTGGTGGCGGGGGTGCGTTCAGCGTGTAGCACTGTTTGATGAGCGTGTCGCGCATCATTGTTCGGCTGATTGTTTGCCCTCTGCCGAGTCTGCGTAGGGCTTTGCGCTGACTGTTGGTCAGTTTCATTGGGGTGTCCTTGGCGTGTGGTTATGCTTCTACGTCGCGGGGTTGGAATCCTAGAGTGTTATCTTCTGGTTGGCGTTCTGTGGTGGCGTAGTTGCCGTCGATGATGGTTGGCGGCTCAACCGCCGTGGTGTTGTCTGGCGTTTTATCGCGCGCGATGTTGATGGTGAGTCCAATTTTTATGCGCATACTGTTACTGGCTTTCTTTGGTGCGGCGCTTGGGGCGGGGAGTGGCTTGTGGTGGCCGTCATCCCCGCCCGCGTCGGTGCAACTTGTCGGCTTTTCCGACATGTTGGGTGAGTGGCGTTGTTTAGAATGGTGGGTCGTCTGGGAATGCGGGTTGGGTTTGTTGTGCCCAGGGGTCGCCTTGGGTTCCTCCTGCTGGCGCGTTGCGTGTGGCTTGTGGTCGCTGCTGGTATTGCGGTGCCGCTTGCGCATTCCCCGCCGAGGCTTTCTCGACTTGTGCGCGCGCGTAGCGTAGCGACGGGCCAACCTCATCAACCTGCAAGGATAGTTCAGAGCGTTGTTGTCCGTCGCGGTTTTCGTATGAGCGTAGTGAGACGCGGCCTGTGGCGATGACTCTCATGCCTTTGCGTAGGGTTTCTGCCACGTTTTCTGCCGCGTTGCGCCATACGCTGCACCTGTAGAATTGTGGGTCACCGTCGCGCCATTCGTTCGTGTTGCGGTCGTAGGTGCGTGGTGTGACAGCTATTGAGAAGTCTGCGACTGCTGCGCCGGATGACGTGAATCGTAGTTCTGGGTCGCGTGTGAGGTTCCCTGTGATGGTGATGACTGGTTCGCCGCTCATTTGTTGTTCTCCTTTGTTTCGGTGGTTTTCGTGGGGTGGGTAGATTCGCGTTCTGCCCATTCTGAGTAGGCGCTGTACCATTCGATGTAGTCGCGTATGGATTGCGCGTTTGGTTCGCCCGCTAGGTCTGCGATTCCGTCCCACAGTGGCATTGGGACTACTGCGCATGGGTGCCACTCATAGAGGGCGTCTGTTTCGGGGCGGTAGTCGCGTAGGATGCTGCCGCCTGTCACGTAGAGTTCGCCGCTACAGTCGTAAGTGGCGAATCCTTCTACCGGGTAGCCTTCACTGCTGCCTTTCACGTAGTAGACGAGTTGGTTGTCTAGCGGCCATTGGTCGGGGTCTATTTTTTTCATTCTGGTTCTCCTTCGCTTTGAGTGTCGGCTGTTAGTTCTGCGTGGGTTTTAACGAGCGCGTTTATGACTGAGATCGGCCATTTCCAGCGCCGCCGGTAGGTGCGCCGCGCAGTGCTGAGATAACCAAGGTCTTTCAGGTCCCACGCATCTACGGATACTGCAAGCACGCCTATCAGGTAAATGACGGCGGGGATTAAGGCGAGGATTAGCCATTTCATTCTGGTTCCTCCTTATACCTGTAGAGGTAGTCGTGTTCTGAGTGCGGGTCGAG
>NZ_KV816938.1:0-109233 GCF_001814535.1 Actinomyces sp. HMSC065F12 | reverse complement strand
CGGTGCTTTTCTCCTATATCTGTGACATCCCGGTCCAGGACCTTCTTGACTCTTTCCTGGACCCCGACGGCCGCCCGGCGCTCACCCGATTCATTGAAGACTAGAAGCGGGTGTCTTCGGATCCCGCCGCAGCGTGGAAGGCGATCGGGGTGACCGCTCAGCAGATTAGCTGGCCTCGTGCGGCGAGGCGGATGACTGCAGCGGTGAGGCGGCGACGGCGCTGACGCAACCGCCGCCATGTACAGCCTCTTACTTGCGGTACAAACTCTTGCGCCAGTACTCCGGCTCAGAGGTGACCTGAATGTCGAGATTGCGGAAAATTCCTTCATCCACGGATCCCAGAATCGTGGTGGTGTGAACCTGGCATCCGCGCAACTGTTTGAGATACTCCAACGCCTTCGCAGCGTTCGGATCAGTATCAGCCGACACGGACAGCGCAATCAGCACTTCATCTGTGTGCAGGCGCGGGTTGCGACTGCCCAGATGCTCAGTCTTCAGAGTCTGAATAGGCGCGATTGAGGAGGGCGCCAGCAGGTCGATCTTCTTATCAATCCCCGCCAGCACCTTCAACGCGTTCAGCAGCATCGCGGCCGAACATCCCAGCAGTTTCGACGTCTTACCTGTGATGATTCGTCCGTCATCGAGCTGCAGCGCACTGGCCGGCAGATGCGTCTTTCTGGCCAGCTCCAGTGCGGGAACCACCACCGGGCGGTCCTGGCGCGTGATGCCCAGTTTGCTCATCACAATGGCAATGCGTTGAGATTCAACTGGATCCTTGACATCACGCTTTTCAGCGACCAGAGCCTTGAAGTAACGGCGGATCACTTCCTGTTTGGCAGCTTCGCGGCATACCTCGTCATCGCTGATGCAGTAGCCAGCCATGTTGACACCCATGTCTGTGGGCGACTGGTAGGGGCTCGCCCCGACAAGTTCTTCGAGCAGTTGACGCAACAACGGGAAGACTTCCACGTCACGGTTGTAGTTAACGGCCTGTTTGCCGTAGGCAGCCAGGTGATAGGGGTCAATCATGTTGACGTCATCCAGGTCAGCCGTTGCCGCTTCATAGGCCAGGTTCACCGGATGGTCCAGTGGCAGGTTCCAGATCGGGAAGGTTTCAAACTTTGCGTATCCGGCCTTGTTCCCTCGAGCAAATTCGTGGTAGATCTGCGACAGGCACGTGGCCATCTTGCCCGATCCCGGCCCCGGGGCCGTTACGACGATCAGGTCGCGGCTGGTTTCGACAAAGTCATTACGCCCGAATCCCTTGTCCGATACCACCGTGTGCACAGCAGCTGGATATCCCTCGATAACGCGGTGACGCGCCACCTTCAGGCCCAGTTTCTCCAGCTTGCGTTTAAACGTCTTGGCCGACTTGTTGTCATCTTCCATCTGCGTCATCACGATGTTGTCAACCAGGAACCCACGTTCGCGGAACACGTCGACCAACCGCAATACGTCCTGTTCGTAGGAAATGCCCAGGTCGGCGCGCACCTTGTTGCGCTGGAGGTCTTTGGCGTTCAAGACGATGAGGATTTCCAGGTCGTCCTTGAGCTGTTCCAACATGGCGATCTTGTTATCCGGTGTGAATCCGGGCAGGACACGCGAAGCGTGCAGATCATCAAAAAGCTTGCCACCCATTTCCAGGTAAAGCTTGCCGCCTATTTCTTTCCTGCGAGTGGCGATGTGGTCGGACTGTAAAGTGATGTATTTTTCGCGATCGAATCCACTACGGGCCATGAGTCCTCCAAAGGGGGTGTTTCACCGACAAGCCGCCGACAAGCGGATTGCCACCCGGCGACCCTGAAACAGAGGAAGGACGGACCCGCTGTCAGGTCCGTCCTCCAACGTTTCGTACCCCTAATCGGATTTGAACCGATGTTACCGCCGTGAGAGGGCGATGTCCTAGGCCGCTAGACGATAGGGGCTCTGTTCAGTTATGACGCACTTGTACCCCCAATCGGATTTGAACCGATGTTACCGCCGTGAGAGGGCGATGTCCTGGGCCGCTAGACGATGGGGGCCTGTGAATGGACGGCAAGAAAATGGCCGAATCCGCTGGGGTACCAGGACTCGAACCTAGACTAAGTGAACCAGAATCACTCGTGCTGCCAATTACACCATACCCCATGGCGTTGGTTGCACTCACAGTACTGAAACTATGCCTGCAACGAAAGAAAACACTACCCGACGCGGGCTCTCCTGACAAATCCTACGGACGTGGAACAGCTCACCTACCGCGGCCCTACGTCCACAATATGCAGGACAACCCGGTTCGCCTCGTCGGTCGCATCCACGTCCACGACGGCCACGATGCGCCAGTCGCCATCACCGTTGGGATCATCCAACGTCTGCTCAACCAGCCACAGGTTCGACCCCACCAGTTCGTCAGGCACGCCAACTGCCAGTAGTTCAGCCTCGCTCGGATTTTCATTCAAATTGACGAGGGCGCCTGACCGCGCATTCTGATCAATCCCGATCCAGTCGTACTCCGCCCAGTATCGTTCCAGCGCATGATCCCAGCGCTCCTCATCCCATCCGCACCAGCTGTCCAGACGCGCCAGAGCGTCCACATCGTCTCGACTCATCAACTCCACGCGTTCGAACAGTGCGCGCAGCACGGCGGTGCGCATGGCATGACGGTTGGCGCTGAAAGCAACTGTGCCGTCCTCGCTGGCTCCAAACGCGACTTCCTGTCCTGACGCATCATCCTCACCCTCCTCGCGACGCTGCCCAGATGCCAGGGATTCCCATTCGTCCAGCAGAGAAGAGTCAATGGCGCGGATGAGGTGCGAGAGCCACTCCATGATCGCTGCCACTTCCTCGGTGACAACCCGGTCGGGTAACACCTGCCGCAATGAACGGTATGCATCGGTCAGATACCGCAGGATCACGCCTTCGGAACGCGCCACGTCATAGCGGGAGACAAGCTGCGTGAATGTCATCGCGTGTTCGATCATGTCGCGCACAACAGACTTGGGTGAGATGTGCTGGTCCCCGACCCATGGATTCGTCTGCACGTAGGTACGGAACGCGTCTTCAAGCAGATCAGCCAAAGGTTGCGGCCACGTCACCTCGGCCAACGCTTCCATCCGCTCGTCATATTCGAGGCCCTCTGCCTTCATCGCGGCCACCGCCTGCGAGCGCGCCATGCGCTGCTGAGCGGCCAGCAGGGGACGAGGATCTTCCAGCACTGATTCGACAACTGAGACGACATCCAGGGCGTATGTGGGTGATTGCGCGTCCAGCAGGTCCAGCGCTGCCAGCGCGAACGGCGAGAGGGGCTGGTTGAGTGCGAAGTCATCAGGCAGGTCACGCACCAGACGCACACGCGCCATCCCATCAGATTCAGCCTGCTCAGTGGAGACATGGTCGATGACGCCGGCCTGCCGCAAGGAGCGGTAAATGTCTGCGAGTGCGCGCATATGCGGATTGGAGTCGCGCGGCGGGTCGTCGTTCGTGCGAGCCAGTTCAATGAGGTGCGCAGCGGGATCATGACGCTGCCCTGCCAGCACGTTAAGCACCATCGAGTGACTGATCGCAAAATGTGACTGGAGACGTTCGGGTTCTGCATCACGCAGACGTTCAAACGTTGACCTCGTCCATGAAATCTGACCCTTCGCGGGTGCTTTCGTGGAGCGTTTAGCCGACTTCTTGGCGGCCTTCTTCGCAGCTGCCTCGTCGCGCGCCTGACGGGCCGCTTCCTGCGCGGCGCTGAGCCGAGCCTTTTCGCGCGCAGCCTCCACCTCATGTTCGGGAGCGAGAACGCGGACAAATCCAACGGTGTCGTATCCCGCGCGCCCTGCTCTGCCGGCAATCTGATGAAATTCGCGTGCCGACAGGTGGCGCATGCGCCGCCCGTCGAATTTCACCAGCGACGTGATCAGCACGGTGCGGATCGGCACGTTGATCCCCACACCCAGCGTGTCAGTGCCGCACACAATAGCCAGGAGTCCCTGTTGCGTCAGGCGCTCGACGAGTCGGCGGTAGCGCGGCAGCATCCCCGCATGATGCACACCGATCCCCTGTGCGAGCAGTCCGCGCAACTGCTGTCCGAATCCGCGTGCAAAGGAGACAGTCCTGAGGATGCGGCTGATCTGCTTCTTTTGATCGTCGCTGATCAGGGAGGCCCGATCAAACGCGGCAGCAGTTGAGACGGCGTCATTTTGCGAAAAGTGCACAATGTAGACCGGCCAGCGTCCCTCTTTCAGGAGGCGCTCCACGCAGGTGCGCACGTCCTCGACCACATAGTCGAACTCGAGTGGCACGGGTCGTTGCGCATTGTCGACGAGGGCGACGTCCCGACCGGTGCGTTCTTTCCACTGTTCCTGAAAACGGGTGGTGTCACCGAGTGTGGCCGACAAGGCAATGAACTGTGGGGCGGTCAGTTCCAGCAGCGGCACCTGCCAGGCCCAGCCGCGCTCCGGGTCGGCGTAGAAGTGGAACTCATCCATGATGATCATGTCGGCATCGAGCGCATTGCCCTCACGAAGGGACTGGTTCGCCAGAATTTCGGCGGTGCAGCACACGATCGGTGCAAGCGGGTTGAGCGAGACATCCCCCGTGACCATGCCGACGTTGTGCGCACCGAACAGCTCGACCAGGTCGAAAAACTTTTCTGAGACCAGCGCTTTGAGCGGTGCCGTGTAATAGGAGCGGCCCGAATGAGCCAGGGAAACGAAATGTGCGGCCAGGGCGATCATGGATTTACCTGAACCGGTGGGCGTGGCTGCGATGACGTGATTGCCCATCACGATCTCCAGCAGTGACTGCTCCTGATGCGGGTACAGGGGTCTGCCCGTTGATGCCGCCCACGACTGGAACGCGCGCACCAGTTCATCGGGGTCGTCCAGATGTCCGGCATCTTCCAGGTCGTCGAGCAGTTCGTTCAGCGGGGCACTCATACACGCCATTGTGTCATTACTTGCCGCAGTCTCACATGGAGGATGACGCAAACATGATATCCGCGCCCTGTGGAAAGATGAGAACCGCTTTGTTAACTAAAGTGCCCATCACGCGATGAGATGAGAGAGGAGCTCGACGTGGAAATTGCCGATATGATCAAGGTCGTTGCGGATTGGATCACCGGTCACATCACCATGTGGATCCTTATTGGTGTCGGTATCTACCTGACAGTTCGCACCCGCGCCGTGCAGGTTCGCCTCTTTGGTCACATGGTCAAGACCGTGGGGTCATCCCGTCAGGACTCCAAAGGCGGGATCTCATCATTCCAGGCTTTCACCATTTCACTGGCAGCCCGCGTCGGCGTCGGCAACGTCTTCGGCGTAGCCGCAGCACTTCTGCTGGGCGGACCAGGCGCAATCTTTTGGATGTGGATCGTGGCAGCGGTTGGCATGTCCACCGCATTCGTGGAAGCGACCCTCGCGCAGGTCTTCAAGGTGAGGGACGCTGATGGTACGTATCGCGGTGGCCCGGCCTACTACATGCATCTGGGTATGAAGAGCAAACCCCTGGCGAACATTTTCGCCATCATCACGCTGCTCACCTGCGCATTCGTTATTACATCCGTTCAGTCCAACGCGATTGCGGAGACAATGGCCGCCGCCACTCCGATGAGCAAGTGGGTCATCGCAGCATTCCTGCTGGCATTTGCAGCACCTGTCATCTACGGCGGCATCCGCTCCGTGGCTCGGGTGACCGAGTGGATGGCACCGATCATGGCTCTGATATATCTGGTGATGGTCTTCATTATCTGCATCATGAACGCAGGCGAGATCGGCAATGTGCTGTCGATGATTTTCCGTTCCGCATTCGCACCTCAACCTGTGGTGGGCGGCCTGGCCGGCGGCATCATGGCTGCAGTGATCAACGGTGTTCAACGCGGCCTGTTCTCCAACGAGGCCGGTCAGGGCACCGCGCCGAACGCGGCCGCAACCGCAACCGTGTCCCACCCTGTCAAGCAGGGCCTGATCCAGTCCCTGGGTGTCTTTGTCGACACAATCATCGTGTGTACGGCAACCGCATTCGTCATCCTCATTGCAGGACCTTCGGTGTGGAGCGCTGAAGGCGTCAACCCCTCGAACCTGACTGCTCTGGCCGTTGCCGACAAGCTCGGCGCGTGGACCACCGTGCCGATGGCACTGATGATCTTTGTCCTGGCGTTCTCCTCCATCATCGCGGCCTACGTGTACTCCGATGTCAACATGGCGTTCGTGACGAAGCGCCCCTGGGCCACGTGGATGGTGCGCACCGTGTCAGTGGCCTCCGTCGTCATCGGTGCAGTTGCCCAGCTTCCATTGGTGTGGAACGCCGTGGATATTGCAATGGCGATCATGACAGTGACGAACCTGGTCGCCCTCGTCGTTCTGGGTCAATGGGCGTTCGGAGCACTGCGCGACTACGAGGACCAACGCAAGGCGGGCGTCAAGGACCCGGTGTTTGTCGGAGTGGATAATCCGCACCTTCCTGCGGACGTTCCCACCGACGTGTGGACCAAGTCGCGTCAGGAGTAGAACACGTCATCCAGGAAGATTCAGGCGTGATGTGCGTTACAGTACAGTATGCGCATTGCACACTACATTGATCCAAATTTCCACTCCCCCGCCTGGGGGATCCTGAATGATGATTGCACAACAATCACTCGCCTGGCGGGCGCGCCTTTCGAGGGGGAGCTGACTCCCCCGCTGCAGGCCACGAACTACGATGTGACGTCGGTTCGCCTGCTCGCTCCCACTGAGGTAGCCACGGCCAAGGTGGTTGCTGTCGGGAAGAACTACGCTGACCACATTCAGGAGATGGGCGGGGAAGCACCACAGGAGCCACTGCTGTTCTTTAAGCCATCGACCGCCATCATCGGGCCTGGTGAGACGATCAAGTACCCCTCGTGGTCATCAAATGTGCATTACGAGGGGGAGCTGGCTGTCATTATCGGGTCGACATGTTCACAGGTCGCACCCCAGGATGTGCCGGCACATATTTTGGGGTTCACCTGCGCCAACGATGTGACAGCGCGCGATAAGCAACACAGCGACGGGCAGTGGACGCGTGCGAAAGGCTTTGACACCTCGTGTCCTCTGGGTCCGTGGATCCTGATTCCTCAGGCAGATGATGAGTTCTCAGTCGGCG
Organism: Actinomyces sp. HMSC065F12; assembly: GCF_001814535.1. NCBI lineage: Bacteria > Bacillati > Actinomycetota > Actinomycetes > Actinomycetales > Actinomycetaceae > Actinomyces > Actinomyces sp. HMSC065F12. The sequence continues at coordinate 102,150 of NZ_KV816938.1, read as the reverse complement.
ACGCTCATCTGCGCACCGTTCTGCGTGACACAGTTGTGCAGGACGTCTCAACTTCTTTCATGATCCGTCCGGTGTACGACTTGATCTCGTTCATCTCCCAATCCATCACCCTCAAGGCGGGAGATGTTGTACTGACAGGCACGCCAGCAGGGGTGGGAGAGCTACAGCGTGGTGATACGATCAGTGTCGAAATAGACGGGATTGGAACGCTGACGAATCCGATCGCCTGAGGCCGATACCTCACACGTAAGTTCCGGTCCTGACTCTTTCGCATCCCATTGGTCACGTTGAAGGAAGCAATCGTGAGTTCCACTGAGCCAATCGCACCCAACGCTGGGGCACCGCATGCAGTACAGACACAGAAGGAACAGGGCCTGTCCGTTGAGATGGCCGGCCTGGATGTCATTCCTGAGTCGGATCGTAAAGGCAAACCATCAGATCTGTTCATGCCGTGGTTCGCTGCGAACATCTCCGTCCTGGGAATCTCATGGGGCGCATGGGTGCTCGGGTTCGGCATTTCCTTTACACAGGCCGTTATCGTCTCCATCGTCGGCATCACGTTCTCATTCCTGACCTGCGGCATCATCGCCATCGCAGGTAAGCGTGGGTCTGCCCCGACACTTGTTTTGTCGCGCGCAGCATTCGGTGTGAACGGCAACCGCATTTCCGCCGCGATTTCATGGATCCTGACGGTGGGCTGGGAAATGTTCCTGTGCATCATTGCCACGCAGGCGTCCGCAACGGTGATGGGCGCCCTCGGCATGCACAATCATGTTGCCGCGCAGATCATTTCACTGGTACTCGTTGTCGCCATCGCAGGCGGTGCCGGCATCCTCGGGTTCGACACCATCATGAAGGTGCAGACCTGGATCACCTGGTTGACGGCGATCCTGACTGTCATCTACCTGGCATTGACCATCCCCACCATTGATCTCAGCGCGATCTCCGCTCTGCCGTCCGGCCCGTTCTCCGCAATGCTCGGCGCACTGTGCATGCTTCTCGCCGGTTTCGGATTCGGCTGGATCAACGCGGCCGCCGATTACTCGCGTTACCTTCCCCGTCGTGCCTCCACCGGCGGCGTGGTCGGCTGGACCACCTTCGGTGCCACTCTGCCCACTGTTGTCCTCGTGATCTTCGGTCTGTTGCTCGTTGGGTCCGATGAGTCGCTGGGACAGGCAATCAACCTGGATCCGATCGGCGCGCTGACCACGATTCTGCCGACCTGGTTCCTCATTCCGTTCGCCCTTGTCGCGATCCTTGGTCTGGTCGGAGGCATCGTCATGGACATCTATTCGTCGGGCCTGTCGCTGCTGGCGACGGGTGTGCCCATCAAGCGTCCGGTTGCCACCGCTCTGGACGGCACCATCATGCTGGTTGGCACAATCGCCGTCGTGTTCTTCTCCGCGAACTTCATTGACCCATTCACCGGCTTCCTCACCACGCTCGGCGTGGTCATCGCGGGCTGGGGTGGCGTCATGATCGCTGATATTCTGCTGCGTCGCTCCGACTACAACGAACCTGATTTGTTCCGCTCCTCCGGCGTGTACGGGTCCGTGAACTGGGGCGCGATCGCCTCCCTGGCTGCTGCAACATTCGTGGGTTGGGGCCTGGTGGTCAACAACGCCGCCAGCTGGCTGTCATGGCAGGGCTACCTGCTCGGCCCGATCGGTGGCCGCGAGGGTGACTGGGCGTACTCGAATATCGGAATCCTGCTCGCCATGCTCGTTGGCTTCATCGGGTACCTGCTCACCAGCCGCACACGCGTACGCAAGCAGGAAGAAGCCGGCGCCCGCACATTCGCCGCCGGCGCCCAGGAAAGCGAGCTCTGACCATGTCTGACGAGTCGATCCGCAGCGTTCTTCTGGATCAGCAGGCCCAGGACGGGGCCCGCGCTATTGCGGAGCTGTCGGGGCGTGACCACCATGACCTGTTCGTGGTGCTCGGCTCGGGTCTGGCACATGCACTGGATGCTGTGATCGACGCGCCGGATTCTCAGCGCCGCTCGTTCGCACTTTCCGACATTCCGGGGGTTGAGGCTCCCGTGGCTGATGGACACGTCAACACGATCCACTCGGTGCGAGTCGGCGCATTGAATGTTCTCATTGCTCTGGGGCGTACGCATTTGTACGAGGGTGTCTCCCCCGCGTGCGTCACAGCATGTTCGAGGGCGGCTGCCGCAACCGGTGTTCACACTGCCCTGTTGTGCAACGCGAACGGGTGCGTGCGTCAATGGCAGTTGGGCGATGTTATGGCTATCGATGATCACCTGAATTTCTCAGGATATTCCCCATTTAACGGGCCAACATTCGTGGATGTGACCGGCGTGTGGAATCGCGAACTGACCGATATCCTCGCTCAGCATTGTCAGCGCCGGGGCATCTACGCATGTATGCGCGGACCGGAGTATCAGACGCTTGCCGAGGGCCGCTGGCTCATGTCGACGGGTGCCGACTGCGTGGGCATGTCCACGGTAATGGAGGCAATCACCTTGCACGCTTTGGGCGTGCGCGTGTGCGGGATGAGTGTTGTGTCCGACCTGTCGTTTGCCGACGCACCCACTGACCCAAACGCAGTTGTCGAGGCAGCCGCAGCTGCCTCGACAACGATTGAATCAGGTTTCAGAGCGATCTGTTCTTACGAGTAGATCTTCTGCATGTGCTCTTCGATTTCTTCCAGAGACCGCTTCGAGGTCTCCGGCATGATCTTGAACAGCACGACTGCGATCACGAGGTTCATCACACCGTAGATGGTGTAGGTAATTCCGCCACCGAGCGTGTCCATCATCTTCGGAAACGTCCAGGTGATGATCGCATTCGTGATCCACATGCAGAAGACCGCGAATCCGTTCATGACACCGCGCGCATTTGCCGGGAACATTTCGCCCAGCATGGTCCAGACAACGGTTCCGTTGGTGGACTGCACGATCAGCATGAAGACGCCCATCATGCCCAGCACTGCGTACGGTGCCCATGATGGAGGCACACCACCATCATTAATTGCCGGAGCAATGGTGAACTGGAAGAAAGCGGCAATGGCCAGCAGGCAGATGCCCACACCTGTGACGTCGAAAATCAGCAGCTGGCGCCTGCGGAAACGACCGATCAGCAGCAGGCCCAGTGCTGAGCCGATCACTGACATGACACCGTTGGCGACCTGCGCGGTAATCGCGGCAGACGTTCCCATGCCGGCGAAGGACAGAACCTTCGGCGCGTAGTACATGATGGTGTTCACGCCGGTTGTCTGGTTGACGATTGCAAGGAAGATGCCCACGGCCAGAAGCTTGCGCAGCCACGGGATCCGCATGATCTCACTCAGACTGAGTTTCTTCTCAGCGACCTGGCGTTTGCGGGCCTCGATCATTTCGTTGATTTCGTCCTCGATCGGGCCGTCCTTTTCAGGGTCACGAACGCGCTTGAGCGTGCCGATCGCTTCGTAGACCTGTTTCTGGATAATGTGCCAACGGGAGGATTCGGGCATCAGGTGCATGCCAATCCACAGGAACACTGCGGGCAGAGTACATAGGACGATCATCCAGCGCCATGCCGAACCGTTGCCGGCGCTGATCGTCATCTGCATCATGAACTCGTGGATAGCAGACTGGTCGTTCCCGACCTGCTGGGCGACCAGTTCGTTCAACGAGTCCCATTCGTAGGTGCCTGGCGCAATCGCGCCCGTCGGGTCAGCCTTGACGGTGAGCTGAGGGCCACCGTGAGCCGAATTGATCGCCGCGTTCATGCTGAATGCGAGGAGCTGGCCGGTGACGATCATGAGCTGATCGACGGCAACAATGGAGCCTCGAATACGTTTGGGGGCACTCTCTGCCAAGAACACCGGGACAGTTGCGGACGCGCCGCCAACTGCCAAGCCCAGAATGAGGCGGAAGATGTACATGATCCACACGTTGGGTGAGAAGGTGTTGCCCAGCGCGCCAATAATGAACAGGATAGCCAGCATGATGATGTTGTGGCGACGACCGAATTTATCCGACAGGCGTCCACCGATCAAAGCGCCAAATGCAGCACCGATGGTGAGGACGCCGCCGATGGCTCCTTCTTCGAGCGGTGTCAGTTCCAGGCCGCCAGCTCCGGCGGGCATGTACATGTACGGCAGAGCACCTGAGATCACACCGGTGTCGTAGCCGAACAGCAGTGAGCCGAGGGTCGCTACTACCGTCAGCGCGACGATTCCACGTTTCTTACCTGATGGCGGGGTTTCGTCCGCCATCTCCTTGATTCGTTCAGGCGTGTAGTCCGCGTAGGACAGCTCTGCCTCTTGCCTGTTGTCTGCCATGATTCTCCTCTTCAGCGAGTAAAGTGTGGCTGCACCGCCACCAGTCGTAGTACCTGGATCACGCCTGCAGGGCGTTGTCGTGGTCGAACGTTGTGACAACATCAACTGGCGCTACTTCATGCCATGTCCGGTCTTCAGCCGACTTCTCAATGGCGTTGTCCACTTCAGCTGCCGCCCATCCGTCACCGGCAGATGGCCCGTACTGCTTATTGTCAAGCACACCTTGGATGAACTGCGCGGCCTCGACCACTTTCAGATCATCGAAGCCCATTGATGTTCCAGCTCCCGGCTGGAAGCGGCTGAATCCGGGGTAATCGGGGCTGGCCATCGCGTCGACATATCCTTGCTGGAATCCATGATCGTTTCCGATGCAGATCTGCAGTCTGTTCAGATCTTCAAAGTTCCACCGCAATGAGCCTTCGGTGCCGTAGACCTCGATAATGTATTCGGCGCGCGGTCCCACGCTCACGCGCGAGGACTCCATCGTGACCAGGGTGCCTGATTCGAGGGTGCCCAGAACTGCAACATAGTCTTCGTTGCCGACCGGGCCTTTCTGGTCGGATACCTGCACCGTGGCATGTCCCATACCCTGTTCAAGGGGAATCGGACGCTCCGTGATGAACAGTCCTGTCTGCGCTGTAACAGCGGTAAAGCGGTCCTTCAAAACGTACTGCACCAGGTCGGCTCCGTGTCCGAGCAAATCGAGGATGACTCCTGCTCCGGCCTTTTCCTTCGCGTAACGCCACGTCAGCGGCCCGTCGGGACTCGAGGCATAGTCTGCAATCAGCCACACGCGGGCATTCGTGATACGACCGATTGCGCCCTCCGCAACGATCGCGCGCGCCATTTCAATGGCAGGAGCATGGCGGTAGTTGAATCCGACGGAGGTAATCAGGCCTGCAGATTGAGCCCCTCGCGCAATTTCTTTGGATTCTTGAGCGGAGATCCCCATCGGCTTTTCGATCCAGAAAGGTTTGCCTGCCTCGATCGCGGCCATCGCGATCTCGTGGTGAAGGAAGTTGGGCGCACAGATCGACACAACGTCGACCTCCGGGTCACTCAGAACATCTCGGTAGTCCTCCACAGCCTTTTCAAATCCCAAGTTGTCAACTGCGAACTGACGGTTGCTTTCCACAACATCGCAGCACACCACCAGCTTGATATCTACTTCAATTTCCGGATACTTCTCCCGCAGTGCTTTGAACGACCGTGTGTGAAGACGCCCCATCCATCCCAGCGAGATCACGCCTACGCCGATAGTCTTCCTGCTCATATCTGCTCCTTCGCGTTGTGGTCATCTCATCGACCCACAGTGCAACTGCGACTGCCATAATCGCATTTGTTACAACAAGCCAAGACTAAATCAAATTTGCGGTAAGCACAAGAGCTAATTTTGACAGGATTACGTACCGAGTATCTGACGTGCATAAACAGGTATTTGTTAAGGCTTACTCGCGTCGTGTCGGAGGAAGCGAGGATGTGATCGCCTGGATTATTCTGTGCGCATTCGCCTTCGAACACGCCAGATTGACGCGAATCCAGTTCTCGTATCCGGTTCCCAAAGTCGCACCGGCATTGACACCCACCCGAGCATTCTCACGCAGGAAGGCGGCGGGACTATGCACGCCTGACCAGTCATACGCATCCAGCCCCCACCATGTCAGGTATGTCGCTTCAGGACTGACAAAGTCGACCAGAGTGTCTGACAGTGTTTCATGCGCGAGCGTCATATTCGACGCAACCTCCTCACGCACCACGTCCTGCCACGGGTCACCGTCGCGGTAGGCAGCAATTGTTCCGATCGCCCCCAATGAGTTTGTCAGGTGACTAATCTCGCCACAGGAGTCGTCCCATTGTTCAAGCAAAGCGTCATCAGTCACGATGATTTGTGCGCAGGGAAGTCCCGCAATGTTCCATCCCTTCGATGCAGCTGTCGCCGTAATCGTGCGCGCCGCCACCTCATCATTCAGGCGCGCAAATGAGAAGTGACTCGTGGGATCTGTCAGGACCAGCGGACTGTGGATCTCATCGGCAAAAATCATCACATCCGTATCGCGAATCGCTTCCCACAACGCTTCCAGTTCGTCACGCCGAAAGGCACGCCCCGTCGGATTCCACGGATTGCACAAGATCAGCAGTGCACCACCCTGACGGGCTTCTCGGCCGATCGCTTCCACATCGAGTTGCCATTCACCCCCACTGCGCCGGTCTCCCTCGTCACTGAATGGAACACGAACAGCGGGGACTTCAACGATGGGATGCCCAGCGACACCGGGCATCGTCAGGAAGGGCATGTAGGCAGGGGTCGGTACAATGACTCGGCTCCCCTCGGGGATCATCGAGCGCAACACGACATCAAGGGCTGGCAAGACGGACTGGACCGTGCGCACGCATGTTGGATCAAGTGTCCAGCCGAATCGGCGTTGCTGAAAATCGACGAGGGCGTCTCGCACCGCGCCATCCAGCCATGACGGCTGGTATCCGAGCAGGCCGTCATCAATCGCTTTCTTCATCGCCTCGACAACCGGTGGAGCGGTACCAAAATCCATCTCAGCGACCCATGCACCCAGTGTTGGCTCACCGCTGGCAGTGCGAATGCCTGTCCATTTGAGCGATCCAATGGTCCAGTTCTCTTCAGGTGAGCGGTCAGGCAGCACAGGTTTCATGGAACATACTCCTTCATTCATTCAGCACCATGCTAATGCTCTTCACGCACTTCACGCCCGTCACTCGATGCTGTCCCCGTCGTCTGCTTCTGTCCCCCGCCACCGGACTCAGTGTCGCTGCCTGTGCGGGTACTCGCTCAATTGCTTGCGCGCACCTGACATTTGCAGTGAACCGTGTCATATGCATTGTCAGGCTGACAACGTTTTGTTCTTCCTCATTGTCACCTTCCTGGACGCGCCTTAAAATGGATGGTCGGCCCTCGTTGATCAGCCGTTCAGATTACTGTGTGTGAAAGAAGGTTAAGTGGCGACTTCACGCTATTTCACGGTACCGGGATCAGATCGACAATACGACCGCAACAGAATGCTCATTGCCATCCTTATACCACTGGTCATGGCACTGCTTCAGGTTTCAGCAGTCAATACGCTGCTCCCCGCTATCCAGGAGACGTTGGGAGCCACCTCGTCAGGCATTCAGTGGGTGCTGGCTGGCTACGCGCTGGTCTACGGCATCATTTTGGTGCCCGCAGGACGTATCGGTGACCTTGTCGGACGCTCCATGATGTTCGTCATCGGGCTGGCGATTTTCAGCGCTGGCTGCCTGGCCTGCGCACTGGCAACTGACACCGTCATGCTGAACGCCATGCGGATTCTTCAGGCGGTGGGAGCGGGAGTATTTTCGCCTCAGGTCAACGGAATGATCCAGCAGTACTTCGATGGACGTGCGCGCGCCAAAGCTTTCGGCCTGATGGGGTTGACCATTTCTGCATCGGTTGCAGCCGGACCGCTAATTTCCGGCGCTACGGTAGCGATCTTTGGCAATGATCCAGGGTGGCGCTACGCGTTCGCGATCAACACTCCAATCGGCCTGCTCGGACTTTTCCTTGCCTTCCGGTGGCTGGCCTTCTCAAAGGAGCGACGCACCATCGGCCCGAATCGCAAGAAAGCACGCGAAGAGTACCGCCGTCAGGAAATTGTCGCGGGGCGTCCTGCTTCGAAGCGACGCGGTCGCACCCTGGATCTCGACCCTGTCGGCATGATCACACTGTGCATAGGCGTATTCCTGATCATGATGCCGTTTACGATGCACGCGTCCTGGCGAATGTGGCTGCTGCCTGCCGCCGTGCTTGTTCTGACTGCATGGGTGTGGTGGGAATACACCTACGAGCGCCGCGGCCACATCCCGATGGTGAACCTCAAACTGTTCAAGATCAGCTCATTCAGTTACTGCACGGCAATCTCCGCACTGCAGTTCCTGGGCTCCACCTCCATCTTCGTGCTCATCGCACTGTTCGTACAGCAGGGACTGGGGCAGACTGCTCTGTTCACCGGCCTGATCGGCCTACCCAACGCCGTGATTTCAGCCTACTTCGCGGTGTTCGCTTCACGCCACGCGATCGAGAAGGGTCGCGTGCTGCAGGTCGTCGCGCTGCTGATCGTCATCGGCTCGGTTCTGGCCACCGTCGCTGTAGCGTACGGTGTGGCCAATCTGGGATGGCACCCGGCATGGCTGACTCTGCCAATCACGCCCGTCGGTATCGGACTGGGCATGATGGGCTCGGTCAACCAGACTCAGTCCATGCTGGAAGTTCCAGCGGCTCACGGAGGTACGGCCGGTGGCATGGTCCAGACCGCCCAGCGCATCACGACTGCCATCGGTAATGCTGTTGTCACTGCCGTCTTCTTCGCCAGCGGAGCTGCTGTGGGACATACGCCCAGCGAATGGTTCCGCGGCTTCGCCTCAGCCCAGGCTCTGGTCGTTGGATTCATTTTGTTGGCAGTGATCGTCGCAGTGGTCTACATGATACGAGGGCGTCGCTCCATACCTGGCACATCGCAGGCATAAAGGACGATCCGCAACCGGTGACCTGGTGTTTTCCTGGGCACCGTTTCAACGGTAGAATAGGCAGCACTATGACTGTCACGAATGCAACTGGACGCGATATTCGCCTCCGTTTTTGTCCTTCACCAACTGGCACTCCGCACGTCGGAATGGTACGCACCTGCCTGTTCAACTGGGCGTATGCGCGTCACACCGGCGGAACGTTCGTCTTCCGCATTGAAGATACGGACGCGCAGCGTGACTCCGAAGAGTCCTACCAGCAGATCCTCGACTCCCTGGAATGGTTGGGACTGGACTGGGATGAAGGTATCGGTAAGGGCGGGCCGCACGCGCCCTATCGTCAGTCAGAGCGTATGGACATCTACCGTGACGTCGCACAGAAACTGCTGGAAGGCGGATACGCGTACGAGTCGTTTTCAACGCCCGAGGAAGTTGAGGAACGTCACCGTGCCGCTGGCCGAGATCCGAAGCTCGGGTATGACGGTTTCGACCGTGATCTGAGCGAGGAGCAGAAAGAGGTGTTCCGTGCTGAAGGCCGCAAACCTGTTCTGCGTATGCGCATGCCGGATGAGGACATCACGTTCACGGATCTGGTGCGCGGCGATATCACCTTCAAGGCGGGTTCGGTTCCTGACTATGTCATCGTTCGTGCCAACGGTCATCCGTTGTACACGCTGGTCAACCCTGTCGACGATGCGCTGATGGAGATCACACACGTCCTGCGCGGTGAGGATCTGCTCTCGTCAACTCCTCGCCAGATCGTGCTCTACCGTGCACTTGAGGAGCTGGGGATCGCCTCATTCACGCCGCGTTTTGGCCACCTGCCTTATGTGATGGGTGAAGGGAACAAGAAGCTGTCCAAGCGTGACCCGAAGTCGAATCTGCTGCTGCACCGCGAAAACGGCATGATTCGTGAAGGCTTGCTGAATTACCTGGCATTGCTGGGCTGGTCGATCAGCCCGGATAATGACATTTTCTCCGCTGAGGAAATGATTGAGGCGTTCGACATCGAAGATGTCAACCCGAATCCGGCGCGCTTCGATCAGAAGAAGTGCACCGCCATCAACGCCGAGCACATCCGCATGCTCGACATCGACGATTTCACCCGCCGCATCGTGCCGTTCCTTCATCGCGATGGCGTAGTCAGTGCGGACACTTTCGATGCACTCACCGATGAGGAACAACGCCGCCTGGTTCCTGCTGCCCCGCTCATCCAGACACGCATTCAGGTGCTCTCTGAAGCGTCCGGCATGCTCGGGTTCCTGTTTGTGGCTGACAAAGATCTTCAGATCGATGAAAAGTCGCAGGGCAAACTCAAAGATGATGCGGCAGATGTCCTCAGCCGTGCTATCGAGGAGTGCGAAAAGGTTACTGAGGCTGACTTTGGGACGGAAAAGCTGGAAGAAAAGCTCCGCTCGGCCCTCGTCGATGAAATGGGAATTAAGCCGCGCCTGGCGTTCACACCCATGAGGGTGGCTGTGACCGGCAAGCAGGTGTCTCCCCCGTTGTTTGAGTCGATGGAAATCCTTGGTAAGGAATCCTCGCTCAAGCGTCTGCGTCACCTGCGTGACGTACTTGCCCAGTAGGTCAGGGCTCCGGAGCTCAGTAACTGAGCAGCTCAGCGGCGCGGGGCCGCCGGAATCGCGCCCGTTCAGTCAAGCGCGATGAGCGGGGCGAATTCGCCCTCTGTCAGTTCTGCCAGATCAGTGGCGGCAACCAGTACGGAAAATCCGCGTTTGCCGCCGCTGACCGCGATTGCATCGTAGGCGAGCGCTGACTCGTCGATGAAGGCGCGGTACCGGGTGGTCTGTCCCAGCGGGGAGATTCCACCGACCACATACCCGGTTCGGCGCTGCGCGACAGCAGGATCTGCCATCTTTGCCGAGCGAGCGCCCGCTGCACGCGCAATGAGTTTGAGTGACAGGTGGTGGTCTACTGGAATCGCCGCCACGACGAACTCACCGTCGGAAGTTTCCACCATGAGGGTCTTGAAGACCTGCTGTGCCGGCAGATCAAGCTGGTCGGCGGCTTCTCCTCCATATGAGGCTGCCGACGCGTGGTGCTCATAGTGCAGGGGCGTGAAGTTGACTCCTGCCTGCGTCAGCTCCTCGACAGCTCGCGTCGGGCCGGTGCCGTGATGCTTTTTCTTTGCCATCGTCAGATGATGCTCGCGTCAGGCGAATCGACGACCTCTTTGCCGAAGGGGAAGCATGTCACGGGGATGAGTTTGAGGTTGGCAATTGCCAGCGGGATCCCGATGATGGTGACGAACTGTGCGATTGCAGTGGTGATGTGTCCGATGGTGAGCCATAGTCCTGCCACGAGGAACCACACGACGTTCATGAATGTTGAGCCTGCACCGGCGTCCGGCCGCTTGACGACCTCGCGGCCAAATGGCCAGATCACGTAGGACGCCATACGGAAACATGCCACGCCGGCTGGGATCGTGATGATAAAGATGCACGCGATGATGCCGAAGAAGATGTATTCGAGGAAGAGCCAGAAACCGGCCAACAGGAACCAGATGATATTCAAGAGTGTGCGCACTGTGATCTCCTAGAGTTAAACCCGCTCATTTTACCTTATCTGCTTCCTTTATTGTCCCACGGCGTTCTTCTCCAACAGAACCGGCTACATAGCGAGGACAAAGTGCGTAGTATCGACCAAGTGAGCATCAACGACAACATTGCCCGGGTCCGCGACAGAATCGACCGTGCCTGCGAAGCTGCAGGCCGATCCGATACTGCGACACTCGAGCTTGCTGTCAAGACCCAGGACGCACAAACCTGCCAGGCTGCGGCTCGTGCTTTGTACGAGGCAGGCCTGCCTGTCCTCCTCGGACACAATCGCGTTCAGGAAGCCCGCGCTACCGCGGAGGCGATCCGCACTGTTCCGGGCGCCAGCATTCATCTGATTGGCTCATTGCAGACTAATAAGATTAACCAGGCGCTGGCCTGCACCGACTTGATCGAAACGGTTGATTCGCAGCGTCTGGTCGATCACCTCGATAAACGTGCCAACGGGCTGCGCCCCGTGTTTATCCAGGTCAACGTGTCTGGTGAAGACTCCAAGAGCGGGTGCCGACCTGACGATGTTCCAGCATTGCTGGATGCGATCGAATTGTCCAGCGCGCTCACGCTCGAAGGATTCATGACGGTTGGACTGAATTCGGATCACGAATCTGACGTGCGTCGCTCATACTGCTTGCTGCGCGACATTCGCGACGCTGCCTCCTGGCAGCTGGGTGTACCTGAACCTGATCTGCAATTGTCGATGGGGATGTCACGCGATCTGGAGTGGGCAATTGCAGAAGGTGCCACGATCGTTCGGATCGGAACCGACGTGTTCGGCCCGCGCCCTCGTCGCGACTAGCCTGCTGCCGGATCGTGGTCTTTCACACCGGAACCACATAGCGGAATGATGCACGAAGCGGGCTCTCGACCACTCGAGACATACTGACGGTATGCCGCATAGTTGGCGGCTGACGTGATTTCACAGTAAATTCCGCGGTGCGCAAGGTCGCTGTGTGCACGCACAATGTCCTGCTCATGTACGGCAAGAAATTCAATCGAGCAGGCGCGCGCATATCTCATGATTTGCTCAACCCGTGCAGGCCTTGCAATTGCGATTCCATCGGCAAGCGTCGCTGTGGCATGGAAATCGCTGAGATCCTCACCTGCCGCCATACGGCGCAGCGGATCACAGCGCTCACTTTGCACCGCCACAATATGCGGAAAATGATCGATGCATCCTGATGTCATCAAATGTTCAAGCGCCTTAACCGCGCCGATCAGTAGCGTGCCGTTGCCAACCGGAATGAGCAGGACCTCAGGGAGCCTCCCGCCACACTGTTCAAAGATCTCGTATACATAGGTCTTCGTGCCTTCATAGAAAAAGGGGCTGAAAACATGCGACGCATAGAACGCATCATCGCGCTCCCGAACGTAGGTTCGCGCGACATCTGCGCAATGATCGCGCGAGCCTTTCACAATGTGCACCATCGCGCCAAAGGATTCAATCATCGCGATTTTCTTGTCGGATGCCGCTTCCGGCACGAAAATCTCGCACTCCGTCCCCGCTCGTGCAGCGTAGGCTGCGATCGCGCATCCGGCATTTCCGCTTGAATCCTGCACCACGCGCGTGATTCCAACCGAAGCGCACCACGTGATCAGCGCGGCCGCCCCTCGATCCTTGAATGACAGGGTCGGCATGGCGTATTCCAGTTTGCCGAGGACACCCTCGTCAATGGAGACGAGGCCGGTCATCCCCTCCCCCATGCTGACGCGCTGCCATGTGGAATCATCTGACCCAACTCCGATCATCGACGCACGATACCGGAACTGTGACCACTGCGAGGAATCCACGGTGTCGAGCGCGAACGGTTCCAGATCGCCGTGCAGATCCCACAGTCCGCCGCATCGACATTTTATCGAGGTCGCGGGCGTCGCCTCCGCGGTGCTGCCGCACCGCACACACTGGTAGTACATAGTGACAGTTTACGGAAGACGGTACGTCCACTCGTGGGTCGCGAACTTGGTACGGCACCGGTTCTCAGCGATCTCAATATCATGCTGCGTGATTTCGCCGTCCGTCGCGTGGTACTTGTCGCGGAAATGCCCCAGGAACACATCGATGATGTCTTCGCGCGCCATACCGGTCTGCGAGCGCATGGGGTCGACTCTTTTGACCGCTGAACGCGTCCCCTTATCGTGGATCTTTTCTTTGCCGATGCGGATCACTTCCAGCATCTTGGCTGCATCAATGTCATACGACATCGTCACGTGGTGCACCATGTAGCCGTTCGCGAATCGTTTCTGCGCTGCACCGCCGATCTTGCCTTCCTCGGACGCAATGTCATTGAGCGGTACGTACCGCGCTTTCACGCCGACCTTTTCGAGGGCTTCCATCACCCATTGGTCAAGGAATTCGTATGACTGGGCGAACGAGAGTCCGTCGACCAGGGCGGTGGGAACCACAAGCGAGTACGTCACACAGTTGCCGGCTTCCATAAACATTGCGCCGCCCCCGGTGATGCGGCGGCACACTGTAATGCCGTATTTGTCGATACCGTCCTGCCACAGTTCGTTGGCATAGGACTGGAATGATCCGATCACAACAGCCGGATCGTCCCATTCCCAGATGCGCATGAACGGTTTGCGGCGCCCTTCGGCGACATCCTGAGCAAGCGTTTCGTCCATCGCGACGTTGACCATTGGAGGCACCACCGGCCCGTGGATGACGTCGAAGTCAATGTCATCCCAGCTCAGTGCTTTACCCAGTGCACGCCGCAACGCGATGCCAACGCCTTCAGGAGTGATGCCCAGCAGGTTGTCGCTGGGCTGCAGGGCTTCAGAAACACGCTGAGCGGCCTGTGCCGCGCTCATGTCGGCTGGGGCGCTTTCCAGGGCATCGCGCATACGCGTCAGTGCGCTGTCTGGTTCCAGGAAGAAGTCTCCTGACAGTTGCACATCGCGCAGTATGGCGTCCGAATCCGTCTGGTCGACTTCCACGTCGAGGACGACGAGTTTGCCTCCAGGAACTTTGTATTCTCCATGCATGTCTCTATTGTCGCTGTTCGGAGCGATCCACGCTCGGCAACCGCAACGCGAAACCGGTCATTTACTCAGCGGGGCAGAAGTCCCCAGCGGTATCCGTCGAAGAGTGCTTCCCATGACGCCTCGATAATGTCGGTGCCGATTCCAACTGTGGACCATTCGCGCTCCCCGTCACTCATGGTGATCAGGACGCGGATCGTTGAGGCCGTCCCGGCGTGATGCTGGTCGAGGATATGCACCTTGAAGTCACTCAGTTCAATCACTGCGGCTTCCGGTTTGTACTGTGTGAGTACGGCGCGCAGCGCACGATCAAGGGCGTTGACCGGACCATTTCCTTCGCTGGTGTGGATGTAGCGCGCGTGGGTGCGGATCGTGACGGTAGCGCGTGTGCTCGAGAGCGGCTGTCCCTCAGCAGGTCGCTGACCCGTCGACACGTCCCACGATTCAACGTCCACGAATGGGGGCAGCATTCCAACCTCGTTGCGCAGCAGCAACTCGAAGGAGGCGTCTGCGCCGTCGTACATATAGCCGTCCGCTTCGCGCTCTTTCACAATGCGAGCCAGTCGTGTGGCAAGGTCAGGACTGGTGAGGTCAATGCCCAGTTCCTGCGCTTTCAGTTCGATCGATGCACGTCCTGCCATCTCCGATACCAGCATTCTCATGCCGTTGCCTACCTGCTCGGGATCGATGTGCTGATACAGGTCAGGATCGACCCGAATAGCTGATGCGTGCAGTCCAGCCTTATGCGCGAAGGCGGAAGCCCCCACGTATGGAGTACGCGAGAACGGCGCAATGTTGACGATGTGTCCGATGCTGCGTGCCGTTGAGGTCAGGTGCGTCAGCGCGTGGCCACCAAGCAGGTCAAACCCCATCTTGATCTGCAGGTTTGCGAGACAAGCCAGCAGGTCGGCATTCCCGGTTCGCTCTCCGTAACCATTGATGGTCCCCTGGATCTGTCGCGCGCCTGCCCCGACAGCTGCCATCGTGTTGGCCACTGCGCAGCCGGTGTCGTTGTGGGCATGTATTCCCAGCACCACATCTTCATGTCCGTCATTGACGAGGGCGTCCCGAGCCTGTTCAATCATCTGCGCAATAGTGGCAGGCAGATTTCCGCCGTTCGTGTCGCAGGGAATGACGGCTGCCGCGCCGGCACGTGCCGCCTCGATCATGACCTGAATCGGGTATCGTTCGCGTGAGTCCCACGCCAAGCCATCAAAGAAGTGCTCCAGGTCGACCATAACGGTGATGGGACGCCCCACCGCGTCGGGTGACGACAGGTAGGAAACGGTGTCGCGCACCATGCGCAGATTCTCCTCTAGCGTTGTGCGCAAAGCACTGGTGACATGTCTGGGATCGGATTTGGCAACGACAGTGATGACGCTGGCGCCGCTGTCAACGAGCCCCGCAATCTGAGGGTCTTTGCTGGCCTTCATTCCGGCTTTCGTCGTTGCTCCGAACGCGACGAGGGAGGAATGTGACAGGTCAAGGCGCGCTGCCTGCCTGAAGAACTCGGTGTCTTTCGGGATCGCTCCGGGCCATCCGCATTCAATGAAGTCGATCCCCAAGCGATCCATAATTCGCACGCATTCGATCTTGTCAGCAACTGACAGGCTGATGCCTTCCTGCTGGGCACCGTCACGCAACGTGGTGTCATATGTGAATACGTGCTCTTTCATGGATACAGTGTGTCAGTTCCGTGGCCCGTGACCTAATTCATGACGAGCATCGACCACAATGCGGGCTGTCTTGAGGCGCTGAAAAATGGCCTAACCGTCTACACTGAACGGATAGAAGCTGAAGGGGGTGTGCCATGTTCGGGATCAACGGAGCTGAATTCGTCATTCTTTTATTACTGGCGGCGTTGCTGCTGGGACCCCGATCGGTGGCACAGGCTCTGCATGGTTTGAAAAAGGCTCTGACAATGTTTCGGCAGTGGTCGGCCCGGCTTCGAACCGACGCGTTAAGCGAATCATCTGCCTTGACGCCTCAGGATCTGAAGAATCTGCAGATGTTACGCGAATTTGACCTGTCGCAGTACTCCCCCAAACAGATGGTTCGAGAAGCTGTCCAAGACGAAATCAACGAGTGGATGAAGCAGGCAGGCCTGTCAGCCACCTCACTCAAGGACGCCGCGCAGTCCGTGCCGGATGGGACGCCCTCGACCAATGACACGAAACTTTCAATACAGCAATTGGATGCAGATAATCCCACTGGAGGTACGCCATGAGGCCCAGCCACATCGTCATCATCATCGTCGTTCTCATTATTTTGTTTGGCGCCTCGAAGCTTCCCGATATTGCGCGCTCGATCGGGCAGTCAGCCAAGGTTCTCAAGAAAGAGATGCGCGAGCTGTCTGACGACGATGGCTCCACGCCGGTTGCGCAGCCCCAGTCCCAGGCTCCGCAACCGCAGGTTCCGGTTCAGCAGCCCCCGGCCGAGCAGCCGCAGGCTCCCATGCCGCAGCACGGCACATCTGCGCAGGCTCCCATGCCACAGTACCCGCAGCAATCTCAGCAACCGCAAACCGGCCAGCAGCCAGACAACGGCACGCCTGAGAGCCCAGCGCCCTCCCAGAACTAGCTCCGAGCTGCGGGCATGAAGAAGTCCAATCCCGCAGGCCGGATGCCCATCAGCGCCCATCTGCGTGAACTGCGCAAACGCCTTGTGATGGTGCTGGTGGGAATCGTCCTGGGAGCCATCGCAGGATGGTACCTGTATAACCCCGTCATGGCGTTCATGACAGAGCCGCTGCGCGCTCTCGACTCGGCGACCACCCAGATTAACTTCCACACGATCGGCGCTGCGTTCGATCTGAAACTGCAGGTTGCGATCTGGATCGGCACGATCATCACGTGCCCGTGGTGGATCTTCCAGATCGGCGCTTTCATCGCTCCCGGCCTGCGCAGACGCGAAAAACTCTATATCACCGTCTTCGGCCTGGTCGGCGTCGTACTGTTTTGTGCGGGCGCTGCAACCGGCGTGTGGGTGGCGCCCAAAGCCGTCCATATCCTGCAGTCCTTCATACCCGACGGTGGCGTATCCCTGCTGCAGGCCTCCAGCTACGTCAGCTTCTACATGCGCCTGGTCATCATTTTCGGCCTGTCGTATCTGTTCCCGGAGGTCCTGGTTCTGCTCAACTTCCTCGGCCTGCTGCCGGTTCGCGCAATGCTGCGCGCATGGCGATGGGTCACCATGATCTGTTTTGTGTTCGCCGCAATCGCCAACCCACTCCCCAGCCCGTGGCCGATGACAATCCAGGCGTTGGTGCTGATCGCGCTGTATCTGCTTGCCGTCCTGGTGTGCTGGATTCGCGAGCGTTACATCAAATACGGCCGCAGGCTCCGCCCTCGTCCATCCGCCCAGTCCTCCAACGACATTGGCGAGGGCGTCTCACTCCCACGCAGACGGCGGATTCCACGCAAACGCGTAGACTGACCGTAGGTCACACATGGCGCACTGAGCAATTGAATCGGTGCCGACTGATCGGCATCCGCTACTGGAGGAGATGACATGGCAGACGCTGCAAAGAGCCCTGAAATGGCGGCCTGGTTGAAGGACGTCGCTGAGTCCCTCAAAATTGAAGACAACCCGCTTCCTGGTGCTCAGGAGGCTTTGCTGGATATGACCAGCAGTGTTGCACACGGGCCGAGCCGTCCAGGTGCTCCGCTGACGAATTTCCTGGTCGGATACGCTGCCGGAAAACTCGGCGTGGATGCAGCTGAGGCTGCGCGCGCGGTTGCCGAGCAGGCCGACACCTGGCAGATGAAGTAAGGTCTCAGGTTTCGTCCTCAGCTTTCGACGCCGTTTCGTCGATGAATCCGCGACGCGGCATGGGCGCTTTCCCGCTTTCCGAGAAATGCACCAGCTGCCACGGCGGTGCAAGCGTCAGATACGTGGCGACCACTTCCTGAGCGTTCGCCGTCATTCCTGTGCGCAGCCACGCCGTAATCATCGCCATCATGTTGTGAAGCTGCTGGGAAACAGCCATTTCGATCCACAGTTGCGACGCGTTCCATTCCAGGCGTTGCGCAAAATCGGTCACATACTGGCTGAAAACTTCTTCCAGACGCTGCGCGAACAGTGAGCGCACAACCGAAGGCGCGTTGGTGGCGAAAATCTTCTGATAGATCTCGGGCTGTTGGCTGATTGTGCTCATCATCCGCACATACACGTCAGTCAGGCGTTGGCGCGGATCCTGTGTCACCGACGACAGCAAAGTGGCGAGGTCGGCGAAATCAGGCTGGAGCTGGTCAATCAGATAATTCGCCAGCAGGTCAGCTGGTGTGGGCGCATGCTTGTAGAAGGTTTGCCGCGCGACGCCGGCGCGTGCTGTCAGCTCTGAAACCGTAATCTTGTCCGCAGGAGTGGTGCGAGCCAGCTCGACGACTGCGTGAACTAGAGCAGCGCGGGTGCGCTGATAGCGAGGGTCTTCTTCAGGACTGCGCTGTTTTGAAGCACGACCAGTAGCGCTCACGCATCCTCCTTGGCACCTCGGTCCTGATTGCGCATCAGGCGCTTTTAAGTGACCATACACAATTCCCGACAACATGGGTTGATGCGCTCAGCAGGAGCGGCAAGGCGATCAAGTACTCCGTGGTCCGCCATGTCGGTAATGGCGTCAACGGGGACCACTTCGTCGGGGGTTACACACGCCGAAAAACACCTAGGAAACGCCCCGCCATTTATGCAACACAGATGCCATCATATTCATCACTTCGAATGGCGTCTTATCAGGCATTTCGCAGTCTTCAGGCATAATTGGATTATTCGTTATTTGACAGGTGTCAGCTAGTGAGACAAAGGGGTTGCAGTGAAAGCAGTCAAGACCGCGTCGGGACCGTCCCGACGTTCGTTCCTGCAGTGGTCGGCAATCGCTGGGGCCAGCGTCGGTCTAGTGGGATGTTCAAACTCCAACGTGCAGTACTCCCACACAGACGATTCAGGCACACTCGTCCCCAACGGCACGGGACGCCTGGATGTCGACAAGACAGTTTCGTCGGCATGCATCGTCAACTGCGGTTCGCGCTGCCCACTACGCCTCCAGGTCAAGGACGGCACGGTCGTTCGCGTCCTGCCGGACAACACCGGCGACGAGACACTGATGAACCGCAATATCCTGGCATGTGTGCGCGGCCGCAACATGCGTGAGCGTATCTACAACCCCGACCGTATCAAGACACCGCTGCTGCGCGTGGGAGCCAAGCGCTCCGACGGCGAGTTCAAAGCCATCAGCTGGGACGAAGCCATCGACCTGATCGTTGAGAAACTGCGCTACACCTATGACACCTACGGCCCCGAAGCGATCTACAAGAACTATGGATCAGGAGTGTGGAACGCCCTCGTCGCTTATTCGGGAGGCTGGCACCGCCTGTTCAATCTGCTTGGCGGCCACCTGAACTACTACGGAAACTACTCCTACCTGCAGATTTCTCAGTGCACAAGGTACGTGTACGGTTCACCCGATGAGCAGATCTCCAACTCGATCGAAGATTGCATCGACAATTCCAAACTCATCGTGTTCTGGGGCAACAATCCTCTGGAAACACGAATGTCAGGCGGCGGCATCGCCTACACGGCAACGCGTGCGAAGAAAGCTGGCGTGAAGATCATCGTGGTTGATCCGCGCTACTCCGATACAGCCTCCCTGATTGCGGATCAGTGGATCCCGATCCGTCCCGGAACCGACGCCGCCCTCGTCGCTGCAATGGTGCACGTCATGCTGTCCGAAAACCTGCACGACCAGGCTTTCCTCGACAAGTACTGCATCGGGTTCGACGAACAGCACATGCCCGAGGGCGCCCCGAAGAACGCCTCCTACCGTTCGTATGTGGAAGGCAAAGGCGAAGACGGGATTGAAAAGACTCCGGAGTGGGCCGCACAGATTACGGGGATCCCGGCCGACACCATCCGCAAGTTTGCACGTGAGGTGGCCACTTCCACGCCCGTCAACATCAACCAGGGGTGGGGTCCGCAACGCCACGCCAATGGTGAAAACCAGGCGAACTCGATTTATCTGCTGGCCTGCGTGACCGGCAACGTCGGTATTCCCGGCGGCGGTACCGGCGGGCGTGACGGTTATTACTGGCCACTGTCCCAGTGGCTTGACGACGGGACGAACCCGGTGGAAACGTCGATCAGCTGCTACAAGTGGACCGACGCGATTGACCACGGACCGGAGATGACGGCTCTCAAAGATGGTGTGCACGGCAAAGACAAGCTCGATGTCGGCATCAAGTTCATGGTGGTGTACGGCTCCAACATGCTCTCCTCGCAGCACGGCGACATCAATCGCACGCGGGAAATCCTTGACGATGACACCAAGTGCGAGTTCATCGTCGGGATGGATAACCAGATGACAGCGTCGATGAAACTGTGCGACCTGGTGCTGCCTGATACCACCACCGCTGAACGATGGGATCTGGTTCCCAGCGAATACACCGGTGAGCTCGCCTACGAAATTATGGTCGAACAGGCTATCGACCCGCTGTATGAAGCTCGCAGCTCGATCGAGGTGACCACGGAGATCGCCGAACGTATGGGTATTGGTGAAGAGTTCGCGCACGGCAAGAAAACCACGGAAGACTGGGCGCGTGACGTTCACGAGATGACACGCAAGGATCAGCCGCAGTTCCCGACCTTCGACGAACTGCGCGACATGCGCGTCTACCGCTATAACCCCGACGAACATGTGGTGCCCCTCAAGGAGTTCCGCGAAGATCCGGAGGCCAATCCGCTGGAGACGCCGTCGGGCAAGATCGAACTGTATTCCAGCCAGCTGGCCGAGATGGCCAAGACGTGGGAGTTCCCCGATCCACTACCCGGTGACCGACTGACTCCGATCCCCGAATACGTCCCCACTCGTGAGGGCGTCGAGGAGGCGCGCACCAACAAGAAGTATCCGCTGCAGGTCATTGGACACCACTACAAGTCACGTACGCACTCGACGTACGGCAACCTGTCGAAGAACCGCGAGGCTCACCCGCAAAAGGCATGGATCAATATTCAGGATGCCCGCAAACGAGGGATCGCAAACGGCGACCAGATCCGCATCTTCAACGATCGCGGCACAATCCAGACGCAGGCGTTCGTTTCAGCGCGCATCGCACCAGGCGTTGTCTCTGTTCCGCAGGGTGCATGGGTTGAATGGGACGAGAACGGTGTGGATCACGGCGGTGCAGTCAACGTTCTGACATCTCAACACCCCACTCCCCTATCAAAGGGCAACGGTCAGCACACGAATCTTGCACAAGTGGAGAAGGTGTGAGGCACATGGACGTGACGCTGCCATTCGCGAAGCCGGCTTCGACAACGCCCGTGAGGCTGCCCGTATAAGCGGCGGCTCCGCACAAGCCCCACGACCCGCCAACCACAGATTTTCACAGACTTGACCGTTCAGTACTGAACAGATCGCCACGAGGAGGACCGATGGATCAGGACGCGATCCCACAGCCAGGCAGGCACGACACGGTTGATCAGCCGTTGACGCAAAAGGACGCCGGTTACGGATTCTTTTTCGATCAGAACATGTGCAATGGGTGCAAAGCCTGCCAGATCGCATGCAAGGACAAACATGACCTGCCTGTCGGCATGAACTGGCGCCGCGTGATCGAATACACCGGTGGCACGTGGAGCACCAACGAGCAGGACGGCACGTTCACGCCCAACGTATTCAGCTACTACACCTCCATCTCGTGCAACCACTGCGAGAACCCGATCTGTATGCGCGTATGCCCCACCACTGCGATGAGCCGACGCGACGACGGCACCGTCTACGTTGATCAGAGCAAGTGCGTGGGATGCCGATACTGCCAATGGGCATGCCCCTACGGCGCGCCGCAGCTCGATTCACGCACCGGTCACATGTCCAAGTGCGACCTGTGCTATGACTACCGCGAGCAGGGTCAGAACCCGGCATGTGTCGACGCCTGCCCGACCCGCGCGCTCGGATGGGGACCGATCGAAGCTCTGCGCAAGGAGTTCGGGTCCGAATCAGGTATCGCACCCCTGCCGGATCCGTCGATCACGAAACCGCACCTGGTCATCAAACCGCACCGTGATGCCCAAAAGTGGGATGAAGGCACCGGTATGATCCAGAATCCTGAAGAGATCTAGACCCGTTACATCGGCACGAAGGAGCATCATGCACATCGGCGAACTCCCCATGATCATATTTACTGTCGTGGCTCAAATGTCGGTCGGAGCATTCTGGATTCTCGGCCTCATTCAGTTGATCGGACGGCGCTCAGGCATGAGTAACACCACGATTGACCGCATCACGAATGCCGGCATGTATGCGGCCGGCCCACTGTTGCTTCTCGGTTTCTTCGCGGCGTTCTTCCACCTCAATGATCCCTTCCATGCGCCCTTCACACTGCTCCATATCGGATCCTCGTGGCTCTCGCGCGAACTCATCTCCGGGGTTCTGTACGCCGGTCTCGGCGCCTGTTTCGCGATCGCTCAATGGTTCAACATCCTCAGCCGCACTGCCCGCGACACCCTCGCAGGACTGACCGCACTTGCCGGTCTGGCTCTGATCATCTCTATGACGGGTGTCTACTACTTCACCGAAACGGTTCCCGCCTGGCACAACATCTTCACGTGGGTTTCCTTCTTCTCCTCAGCGTTCTTTACCGGCTCCCTCGCTGTTGCGCTAGCCTTGTTCATCGCATGGAGTATGCAGTCCGGCAACGCCGCCCCCGCACGCAAGCAAGTCCGCGAGCCAGCTCGTGCAGGTGCTTACGCCGGCACTTCGTCCGTCCTCATTGACGAAGGCGACTCACCCATCACCGACGCTTCACCGAATTCTTCAGCCACGCAGCCAGCGCCACAGGCTCGCGCCGGCAAGAAGACAGGCCTGGTGACCAAGGTGCTGGATATCGTCAAACGTGGCGTGTTCCCTGACGGCCAGCTCTCCGATGAAACCGTGACACTTGCGCAGCGTTCCATGCGCCTGTCCACCGCGATCGCAGCCATTGCCGGGATCGTCCTGATGGTCGCCTACCCCTTCTACATGACGTCTCTGGGATTAGGCAGCGAAGTGGAACGCACCGTCGCTCACCACATTGCCTCACACGGATACCTCGCAATGCGCCTGGTGTCACTGGCCGTTGTGGTCGTGCTGATTGTGCTGGTTGTGCGCAAACAATTGGAAAAGGCAACCAGCCCGTCCAAGCCGCTGGTGTGGCTGCTTGCCGGAGCTTTCGTCCTGGCCGTTCTGACCGAGCTACTCGGCCGCGGTCTGCACTACGAAGGGCTCGTCCGAGTCGGAATCAACACCGTCTTCGGATAACATGACGTATCCGACACGCTGATTCATCCACGATAAGACACTGATGCTTGATACTGATTCACTCGACGCTTTCAGCGCCGCCTTTTCCGTACTTGGCGCTCTGCACCGCGTGCCGGCGCGCGACACGACGGCACGCAGCATTCAAGGCATGCTCAGCGACTGGCCGCTGCCTGCCAGCGGCGCTTCAGCAACGGGTATTGACCTGCTGCGTACCAGCTGTAACGAAGATGAGTATTCGCGTTGGTCGGATCAGGATGCGCTCTACGGCATCTCCGCGCGTGCACAGATCCCACCCTACGAGTCTGTTCACCGCGGCACTGACGGCCTGATCTTTGGCGTGGAGACTTTGCAGGTGCGTCAGTATTACGCGGCTCTGGGCTATGAGGCGCCACGACTGGGCAAAGAACCCGATGACCACATCGGTCTTGAGCTCGACTTCATATCAAAAGCGCTGCTGGTCGTACTCGATCACCTTGAACAGGGCGACAGTGATCAGGCAGAAGACGCCCTCGTCCTTGCCGCATCTTTTACGTACACGCACCTGCTACAGTGGGCGCCTCAGATGCTGGAAAGTGCGGTCGAGCTTGCCCGGACACGTTGGGTACGCGGCCTGATCGAGCTGACCGGTGGCACGCTCGAGCAGTGGAAACAGGCTCTTGAAGATGACGGTCATCCTCTCGAACGCTATGTGCCGAATGAGGCTGCCCTGCACGAGGGTGACCTGACTGCATGCCAGGACGCACAGCGAAGCGGTGGCCCGGTGCCGGTGAAGATTCAGCCGGCACCGTCGCACTCCGCCTCACACAGTTGGCTGAGCGACCTGTGATGACCGCATTCGATCCGTTGAGCGCGCCTGACGCATCCGATGTGATCAGCCGGGGCACACGAGTGGGCACAGCCGCCTCCGTTTTGTCGATGCTCTTCGCATCCACACCCGAGACAGGCGTTCTGCATAACGTTGCGAACCCCGAGATGCTGCGGTTGTGGCCGCTGCGAGATGACGACTCACTGGAAGCGGCACGACAACTTGCCACTGCCGATGAGAGTGCCCGCCAGATTCGCGATGAGTATCTGCTGGTTCTGGGCTTTGGCGGCCCCATCCCGATGACGGAACGCGCTGCGGGGCTGGCGCAGCGTAATGCGTGCGCAGACCTCGACGCTTTATATGCCCGCCACGAATTCCCGACCGTCATGTTGCGCGATGTGCCTCTTGATCACGTGGGCGTGGAGATCGCCTTCGCCGGGCACCTGGCGACTGCTCTTGCCCTGGCGTGGCGCACGCGCGAAGCCGCCGCATGCGCGCAGCAGGCTCACAGTCTCGGCGATTTTCTCGATCACCACCTGGGCCCACTTGCAGCGCGTGTCATTCACGGGATCCGCAC
Source organism: Actinomyces sp. HMSC065F12 (assembly GCF_001814535.1). Taxonomy (NCBI): domain Bacteria; kingdom Bacillati; phylum Actinomycetota; class Actinomycetes; order Actinomycetales; family Actinomycetaceae; genus Actinomyces; species Actinomyces sp. HMSC065F12. The sequence continues at coordinate 77,125 of NZ_KV816938.1, read as the reverse complement.
ACAGTGCGCAACTGCGACGTATCGTGCGGCGGCTCTTCTGCTCACTGGGATGCTCAAGGAAAGCGTGGCGCTCGCCGATTTTGCCGTGCACGCGGATCCAGGCCAGGCGACTTCCAGCGAAACCGACATCTCATGAGCGCGATGCAGGCGGTGCTGCGGTGGCTCGGCGCCTTCGATCCGGCGCACCGCCTGGTGCTGGTGTGTGACCATGAGGCGGTTCCCCCGATCAGCTCTGGAGATGCGGCCCTAGTGTGGGATAGCTGCCTACACACCGTGACCGCTTCTGATACAGCACAGCTGCTGGTCCAAGGTGCCAAGGCTGTTCACTTCGTCCCCTGTTCGGAGCACCCATCGCAGTGCCAGGATACTTTGAAGCATTTGCGCAACATTTTCGGTGACCTGCTCGGCGCCTATAAGACTCCCCGACGCGCAGCCCATCGTCCACGTGTCACTTGGATGGCACACGTGCAGATGCCCCGACGTGCCCTGCTTCCTGTGCCCTCGGATTCGGCGCTGACAATCTCAGCAAGCAACGAGTGGAGAAGCTTCGAAGCTTTCCATGAGTTGGCTGACCAGCGCGCCATCGTCCGGCCCGCGGTATTCGCCGATACCGACCGGGTGCACATGCTGCGCTGTTCGACGTGTTCGGCTCAGGTCGTTCACTGTCAGGTCAACCAGTCCGCAGGCATCGATGCCTCTCAGGCGTTCCACGATTTTTCGGCGCTGTGTCCGGCATGCCAGGTCGCTGTCCATTACTGTCCCGCGCACACCACTCAGGACGAGCAGGGCGCGGCGCTTCTCGCACCTTTCGAAGCTGACGAACAGCGACGCGAGCAGACTGACCTGACGCCATGCACAAAATGCCACAACTTGCATCCCGCGTCGGAGGGCGTTCTGTGCGCGCTGTGCACATTCCGCATGGCGCATCCCTTTGATGCCGCGATTCCTCGCGACGTGTGGGGAACCTTCCCTGAGGACGTGCGCACGCAGTTGCGCGGCATCTGAGCCGCATGGTCGTCTAGCCTGTAGAGTCCCACACTGCGGGGGTTTGCCGTACCGCTTCCGCAAATGCGGCATTAGTGACGAGATAGTTCCGCTATTACCCGTTAGGATGATGAAGATGAATTATCGTATCTCGGAAGTGTCAGAGCTGTTGGGAGTCTCTGACGACACGATCCGTCGATGGATTGACGATGGACGCATCGAATCAGCCGAAGGCTCGTCACCCCGTGAGATCACGGGCGAGTCGTTGGCGCGTTATTTGATGTCCACTAACAACCTGTCAGGTAGCCACACGGCGTCGAGCCGTAACCTACTCAAAGGCCTGGTTCTGGAAGTCGAATCAGACAAAGTCATGAGCCAGGTCGTCATGCAGTGTGGCCCCTTTCGAGTCGTGTCACTGATTTCAACCGAGGCAGTACGAGACCTCGATTTGAAACCTGGCGTCATCGCGCGTGCGCAGATCAAAGCAACGAACGTCGCGATCGTTACGTAACTCGCTCGCGGCCATGCCGCAATGAAAGGATGAACAATGCTTCGCAAATCTGGTACCAGCTTTGCGCTGCTGGCAACGGCAGCATGTGCACTGGCAGGATGCTCCGGTGGCGGCTCAACAGAATCTGAGCAGTCCGAACCCGCAGCTGCCCTTCAGTCAGAAACTTCGCAAAGCTCCGAGGCCGCTTCCGCGTCAGAGGGTCAGAACTACGGTGACATCACTATTTTCGCCGCAAAATCTCTGACGAAGTCCTTCACCGAACTCGGTGAAGCGTTCGAGGCGGAGAACCCAGGCTCGAAAGTGACGTTCAGCTTTGACGGCTCGCAGAACCTGGTCGACCAGATTCACCAGGGCTCCCCCGCCGACGCATTGTTCACCGCCGACCAAAAGAACATGGACAAGGCCGCTGAAAATGGCGACGTCGAAGCTGATGCCTCCTACGCCACCAACACGCTGGTCATGGTGGTTCCCAAGGGCAACCCCGGCCAGGTCGAAGGCTTCACTACCGAGGCGCTCGAAGGTAAGAAGCTCGTGGTGTGCGCCGAGGGCGTCCCATGCGGCAACGCCACCAAGACTCTGGCTGAAAAGAACGGCGTCACTTTCCAGGCCGTGTCCGAGGAGCAGAACGTAGGCGACACGCTCGCCAAGGTTGAAACCGGTGAAGCTGATGCCGGACTCGTGTACAAGACCGATGCCATGTCATCAGACAAGGTTGACGTCATTGAGATCGAGAATGCCGATCAGGTTGTCAACGATTACCGCGTGGCTCTGACGAAGAGTGCGAAGAACAAGGAAGGCGGACAGGCGTTCATCGACTTCATCCTCTCCGACAAGGGTCAGCAGGTCCTCGACGCCTACGGATTCACTGCTCCGACTACGAAGTAAGCAGTACATACCGACATCCATGTGTGACCCGCTTCGGCGGGCCACACTCACGTAAGGGGCATTCGTGAAACTGAAATACGCGCCGTGGCTGACGGCACCGGGGATCCTGGCCGCACTGTTCCTGGTATTCCCGCTGCTCACGATCTTTGTTCAGACGCCGTGGACTGATTTTGGCCGCTTCATTTCCACTGATATTTCTCAGGATGCCCTCTGGCTGTCACTGAAAACGTGCGGAGTATCGGTCGCGCTGTGCGTGTGTCTGGGCGTTCCCCTCGCATTCGTCCTGGCGAATCTGCCGGATGTGTGGTGGACGCGGTTGCTGCGCACAATCGTCACCCTGCCGATGATGTTGCCGCCGGTGGTGGCTGGCTTGGCGCTGCTGCTCACCTGGGGGCGGCGTGGCCTGCTCGGCCAGCACCTGTCGGTGATCGGCATCGAAATCGGCTTCACCTCCATCGCGGTTGTCATGGCGCAGACCTTCGTCGCCATGCCGTTCCTCATCTCCTCTCTTGAGGGTGCGATCCGCACCCGTGGAAACGAATACGACGAAGCCGCCCGCGCGCTCGGCGCCTCGCGTACCCGTACGTTCTTCCACGTCACCTTGCCCGTCATGTTCCCGTCGATCCTGTCAGCAGCTGCCATGTCATTCTCTCGCGCGCTGGGCGAATTCGGTGCGACGATCACATTCGCAGGCTCGCTGCAGGGCACCACCCAAACCATGCCGCTCGCCATTTACCTGCAGCGTCAGTCCTCCACAGAAGAAGCGCTCGCCCTGTCAGTCGTCCTTCTCACCATGGCAATCGTCATTCTGTTCGGAGCGAATCTCCTCGCTGTGCACCTTCCCGGTGTCCGCCCTGCAACCGAGCGGAAACCATACAGCGATCACGCGCAGCGAATTGACGAGGATGCCCTCGACACTCCCCTTCCCGACGAAAACAAGACGGACAGCGTTGACCACTCCAAGGTGGATTCGACCACTGCCACTGCTGCGCGTCCCTCATCGAGCACGGACATCGATGTCGATGCGGAAGTGGCTCAACGTGGAGTAATGCTGAAGGTGCACATTCCCAGCGGTCAGATGACGGCCGTCATGGGGCCGAACGGTTCAGGCAAATCGACGCTGCTGGGGCTGATTTCTGGCACAGTGACTGCGTCCAGCGGTGGAGTCACGTTCTCGCAGCCGTCACCCAGGATCGTCCTACTGCAGCAAAAACCGTTGCTGTTCCCACATATGAGTGTGCTCAAGAACGTGGAGTTCGGGTTGGGTTCGTGCGGAGCGTCGCGCGCCGATGCACGCAGGCGCGCAATGGCTGAGCTGCGGGCGGTGCGAATGGATGGACTGGCGGATCGTCGTTCCACGCAGCTGTCGGGAGGCCAGGCTCAGCGGGCTGCCATTGCCCGCGCCATGGCGTTGGATCCGGACATTGTGCTGCTCGATGAGCCAATGGCCGGGCTGGATGAGCGGTCAGCGCAGTCGGTGCGCACTGAGCTGGAACGCCGCATGCGCACCTCTCCCTTTACCGGCGTGCTGGTAACGCATGATCCAGAGGATGCCGAACAGCTCGCTGATTTCAACGTGCTGATTCGCCACGGCCGTGTCGATCGTGCAGAATCGGTCGACTCCGCTTCCTGAGCATCCAGCCGGGGCGTTGGACCCTCCATTACCCAGCCAACTGGCGTCCGGCCATTGCTTGAACGTCCATCGGGTCAGCGGCTAGCTGCCTGGCGCACGACCCAGCGACTATCGTTCAGCCAGCGTCAGGCTCAAATCCGGGGCGATACCAGTCGCCCGACCGCCCGCCAGCCTTGTGGATGATCTGGCAGTTGGTGATTCTGGCTGAACGATCAACGCCTTTCACCATGTCAATAATCGCCAATGCGGCCACCGAAACAGCGGTAAGCGCCTCCATCTCCACTCCCGTGCGATCTGCAGTTCGGACCGTTGCGCGAATCAGCACCCGGTCCGCGCCCAGTTCAAGATCCACTTCGCAGCCGTGCACGCCGATGACATGAGCCAACGGCAGCAAGTCAGGCACCTTCTTTGCCGCCGCGATTCCCGCAATGCGCGCCACTGCCAGCACATCGCCCTTGGGGACGGTTCCGTCGCGCAGCGTCTGCATGATCTTCGGTGAGCACTCAACCTCGCCAATAGCTGTTGCTTCTCGAACGGTTGGCTTCTTGGCGGTGACGTCCACCATGAAAGCACTGCCGTCTTCATTCAGATGCGTCAGTTTCATCGCGCCCTCCCTAACCACATCACATCAACCAGATCGCCAGCCTCCACCTTCGCACGTTCAGCCGGCACGCGCGCCAGAGCGGCTGCACCGGCAAGGGAGGCCACAAAATGAGACTTCGAGCCGCCGTGGCTGGACGGGTAGATCAGCACGCCATCAGGTGCGACAGTGCCACGCTCGTCCCTGTTGCACTCCCCAATCGTAACTTTCCGCTCGCGGGCAGTGACCGGAAGGAACTGTACGCGGCCAGGTTTGCGTGACCAACCGGTACCTGCGCGAACCGTGGTAAACAGTGCATCAAAATCGACGGGAGGCTCACCGGCGAGCGCGCGCATCAGCGGCACGGCAAACAGGTGCCAGGAGACGAAAACGCTGACGGGATTGCCAGGCAGGCACAGAATCGGGATGCGGCGCGCAGAATGACCCGCAGGCTCGAGCACACCACATCCCTGGGGCTTACCCGGCTGCATCCCCACCTTCACGAACTCCACGCCGTATGCCCGCAAAGCGGCTTTGACCACGTCAAACGCGCCAGCCGAAACGCCGCCTGCCGTGATGAGCAGGTCAACCTGGTCGAGGATATCCTGCAGATCCCTCATGAAATCTTCCACTGTATCGGCGTGGAATGCGCGGACCAACGGCACCGCACCGGCTTCACGGACCATGCCTGCCAGCAGGATTGAGTTGGAGTCCGGGATCTGCCCGAGGGCAAGGTCAGCTCCAGCCTCGCGCAGCTCCTCCCCCGTCGTGATCACTCCGACACGCACCTGTGAACGTACCGCCACCTGCCCGTATCCCACAGAGACGAGGGCGGACAGGTGAGCTGCGGTCAGGTGCGTTCCTGAAGGATAGAGCAGGTCGCCCTCGTTGATGTCCTCACCGCGTCTGCGCACATTTGCGCCTGCAGGAACTGTCGCGGTTGGAACAATCCGGGCGGGCGGATCTGGCGCCATGTTGGCTCCGGCGTCCTGTGTGTTTTCAACCGGGATCACCGCGTCGGCGCCCTCCGGCATCGGCGCACCTGTCATGATGCGTATGGCGCAGCACGCGGGAAGAACTGGAATATCAGTGCGGCCGGCGGGAATATCGTCTGAGACACGCAGTGCGTGGCCCTCGCGTACCTCGTCAGCACGCACGGCAAAACCGTCCATCGCGGAGTTTGTGAACGGTGGGACGGCGAAGCGTGCGCGGATGTCCTCAACCAGAACTCGCCCCAGAGCTTCGTCGATGGGAACAGTACTTTCCGGAAGAGGCTCGCCCAAGGCCACCACGTCGCGATAATGATCGGCAACGTCTTTCATCTGCTTGTTCCTTTCTTCTGCGCGTGCGGTTCCTTACGGCATTTCAGGCTTACTCCGGGTGACCGGAGATGCGCGTTGAAGTCCGCCACTTAAATGTCATGTCCCGTAGTTGCCCCGCAGCTGTGTCGATGAACGCGACACGTCCCAGCAGGAGCTGCCCGTATCCGGCGGCAAGTTTAGTCACCTCTCCTACCATAAGGGATCCGACCATCCCGGTAATCGGACCGATGACAGGCGAGCTCGCTCCCTCTGGGACCACGTCTTCTCGCGGCGCGCACGCATACAGGTCAGTGAGGCGAACCTCGACGGGTACGCCCGCTGTACGCGCAGCAGGACCGCTCCAGAAGGTTGAGACTTGCCCGGCAGCTCCCAGCACGGATCCCCACACTTCAGGTTTACCCAAGCGTGTGGCCGCCGCGTCGATAAGGTAACGGGTGGCGAAATTGTCCGTGGCGTCAACAATGATGTCGAATGGCTCGAACAGGTCATCAACATTTTCAGCCGTCAGGCGCAGGTGGTAACACGTCACGTCCACGTCCGGATTGAGATCAGCGATCCGTCGCGCTGCACTGTCTGTTTTCGCTTGTCCGAGCTCGCTCATGGAGTGAATGACCTGGCGATGCAGATTCGACGTATCCAGTACATCGGAATCCACGATGCCGATGTGACCAATGCCGGCACCTGCCAGATACATCAGCACCGGCGAGCCGAGCCCTCCGGCCCCGATCACCAAAACCGACGTGCCCAGCAGTCGGCGCTGGCCTTCTTCTCCCATGCCGTCGAGCAACATCGGGCGCGCATAGCGTTCGCGTTGTTCGTCGGTCAGTGCCGTGCCGGCTCTTCCAAGCGCTGTGATCATCACCCACCTACTGTACGCGAGTCGAATTGCTGATGAACTGGCGCTGCAACGCTTACCGTGTCAGACCAGTCGCCCTCGGACATGCGCGTAAGAAAACGCGGAGCAGCGGTGCCCGACGGACGGGTTGTTGGCCGCTTCGAGGCGCGTGAGTATGATTGCCTTCATGCCTCATGTTGCGGTGGTCACGATATCTGACAGGTCTGCGGCCGGAGTGCGAACCGACCGTTCCGGGCCGCTCGCACAGAAATTGCTGAGCGAATATGCGCAAGTCAGCGGTGTGGTCATCGTCCCTGACGACGCTGACGCAATTACCGCCGCGATCAGGGATGCTGTTGCCGGCGGAGCCAACGTCGTGTTCACCACGGGCGGCACAGGCTTTTCCACGCGTGACGTCACTCCCGAGGCGACCATGCCACTGTTGTCGAAGCGGGCCGAGGGCGTCGAGGCGGCTTTGCGTTCCAATCCGGAGGTTCCAGCTGCCGCGTTGTCACGCGGGGTGTCAGGCGTCATCGAGTGTGAGGGGCGGCGCGCTTTCGTTGTCAACGCTCCTGGGTCAACGGGCGGAGTGCGCGATGCTGTGGCCGTAGTCGGCCCGCTGATCTCGCACATCACCGAGCAACTTGCTGACGCTGACCACACGGCGCCCGCCGAGCAGATCGGCCAGTCGGCTCATCAGCGTGCCACCCATGCGATCCAGAGCCGCGGGGTCAGCGACGGTTCAGATGCGCGCGTTGTGATCGCAGAAGTCACGGATCAGCCTATAGATGTGACCGCGTTGCAGGAAGCGGTGCGCGATTCTCAAGCAGGTGCCGTGGTTCTTTTTGACGGCCGGGTGCGCAACCATGATGACGGCAAGGGCGTGGTGTCGATTGACTATGAAGCGCATCCCGATGCCGGCATAGTGATTGAACGGATTGCCCGAAGATGTGCGCACGGGTCAGGTGCGATCAAGCTGGCGATTCAGCATCGCTACGGTCACCTTGAGGTGGGTGACGTGGCATTTGCGGCTGCGGCGTCGGCGGCGCACCGGCGCGAGGCGTTCGCCCTGCTGGAAAGTGCGGTTGAACAGGTCAAAGCCGAGTTGCCGGTGTGGAAAAAGCAGGAGTTTGTCGACGGCTCACACGAGTGGACGGGCAGCGCGTAGGGAATGTAGGGTGCAAAGGCTGCGCGCGTGACGCACAGGTCCCGTCCTCGCCCTATCCAACAGCTGCGCACGTGGCGCGAAGTCTTGTGCTACCGGAATCCTGACGGCGTGCGTGCGCCAACAGCTCCGCCCGTGGCGCGGAGTCAGAATTATCCGCCGGCAAATGGTGGCAACACTTCGATCTGGACGTTGTCTCCGAGCTGACAACGCTCCGCCTCGCTGATGGTCTGACCGTCGATAATCAGAGCACACACCCCGACGAGGTCTGCAAAATGCACTGACTTTCCTACGGCTAAGCAGGCCCGCAATTCGGCCGCGTCTATTGACTGCGGCACGTCAACGGTTTCGGTGCGCGTGCCAGCTGCTTCTGCTGCACCAGCGAAATACGTGACGTGAGCTCGAGTCATTTATCCTCCGATCGCGCTCATGGGGCGGCGCGGTTTCAAGAAGTCTGGGTCATTGATCCCGTGACCCGGTTGTTTACCCCACATGGCAAGTCGCCACGTCTGCGCGATGTCCTCGTCGGTGGCGCCTGTGCGCATCATCGTGCGCACATCAGTTTCTGAGCGGGCAAAGAGACAGGTTCGGATATTCCCATCTGCGGTCAGGCGTGTGCGGTCACATTCGCCACAGAAAGGTCGTGTCACTGACGCAATGATGCCGAATCTGCCGCCTGGGTGATCGGCACCTGACATCACATCCCACTCTTCTGCCGGGGAGGCTCCTCGTTCCCGATCGGACCGATGAGCCAAATCAAAGTGTGGGCGCAATGTGTCCAGAATGTCGTCGCGAGTGATCATATCTTCACACTTCCACGATCCGCGCGGTCCAAGAGGCATGAATTCGATAAAACGCAGTTCGTATCCGTTACGCAGCGCATGCCGAAGCAGCTCTGGCGCCTGATCCTCGTTCACACCCGGCATCAGCAGCGCGTTCAACTTGACTGGACGAAGGCCGGCCTGGGCAGCCGCAGCAGCTCCCTGAACCGCATCATCGAATCGGTCCCGTCGGGTCATCATGCGATAGCCCTGGCGAGTCGCCGAATCCATTGAAATGTTGACTCGCTGAAGGCCGGCGCGCGCCAGCGCTTCAGCTCGGTGCGTCAGGCCCAGACCATTGGTCGTCATGGATAGATCTGGCCGCGTCCCTTTCCAGGTACACAAACTCGCCGCGTATGACACAAGTTCTTCCAGGCTGCGGCGCATCAACGGCTCGCCGCCGGTGAAGCGTATTTTTTCTATTCCGCACTGCTGAACGCCAATATGGATCATCCGTTTGATTTCATCATCTGTGAGGATTCGGTCAGGGGAAGAAAACTCCACACCTTCTGCAGGCATGCAGTACTGGCATCGCAAATTACACCTGTCAGTTACCGAGATGCGTAGATCTCTGGCGACTCGCCCAAACTGATCGAGTAACACGGGAACATCCGGGCGCTTTGCCGGATCAAGACGTGCCTGCATCAATGGCATATTCAATGCGATGCTCAAGAAACCTCCTCCGCAATGCACCTAGTGTAAGGAGCCTAGTTTAGCAGCGCAGATCAGCGAACTCTTTGCGCACAACTAAGGCAGTCTGCTCGGCATCAAAGATCAGACCGCGCCTCCCGCCCGTCATCGGAAAGCAGGTATTCTTCGAGCGTTGCGACTTCTTCCCACGTGTCCACGTCAAACCCGCATTGCGACTGATCCGGTACGCCGACAAGATGCGCATCTGAAAACGCTCGCCGCAAGGACTTATTGCGCACGTGATCGCGCATGACATCTTGCAGGAATTCGGATCGATAGATTCCCTGGGTGAGTTGCAGAATGTCGCCTTCTGGCGTGTGCTGAACCGGTACTGCACCGTCGCATGATTCTGCTTCGAACGCTTCTAGCAGCGCCGGGAATAATCGCGCCGACAGTGGTGCATCACACGTCATGAATGCCACGAGGGCGCCCTCGTCAATCGTGAGCGCATGGAATCCCGCAGCATAACCGGCCAGCGGCCCGCCAAGAGGCGGATCCTCGAGTATGCGAATGACGCTGGGCGGCACTGACACGTCGGGGGGCGCCACAACGACAATGCGTGCGCGAGGGGCGGTGCGGCTGATTTCGGCAAGCGCATGATCGAGAAGCCTCTTTCCCGCGACCATCACGTCCGGTTTGGACACTCCACCCATGCGGGCTGCGGTTCCGCCTGCCAGCACGAGAACGCCTGCAAGATGATGCATGCTCATGTCGGGCTCCCCTTGTTGGCCATGCGCAGTGGACATGCGGGCAGGCTCAGTAGTGGCTTTGGGTTGCGAACTGTCACGTTCATGTTACCTTCCCGGCTGAGGACCAATCCGGGAAAACTCCTTGGTCGCGTGTCATCTGACCAATCCAAAGATGGACACCGTCCAATCATGAAAATGTACTCAGCGCCGTACCACCATCCAGGCATCCCCATAAGGAGCAGAGCGAAATCTAGGACACTCCAGTACAGGGCACTGATCGTCCCCCGATACGCCCACCACAACGCGTGGAACTCAAAAGCAACAGAAAATGTTCTATAACCTCAAAGGTTCCGGTGGCCTCACTCTTTTTCATATGCTGCCGTTCTTTCTTGAATGGCACGCAGCTTTTCATGATCGAATTTGGGCGTGCGATCGAAATTGACGATTCCGTTTTTCTCTTGGAAAACATCTGTCAGCTGGGTGTAGCAGTACCCAAACATGTTGCTGTCGCAGCTGAGAACTTGTACTAATCCCTCGAATCGTTCGTAAAACTCCTCCAGACTGTTCACCCTATCTCCGTAGCCCCACGATTCAGCTTGATCGTTGTTTCCTCGTCGATTTCTTGCCTCTTCCTCATTCCACCAGATGCCGCCAAATTCCGACACGAAGAAGGGCTGGCCGTCGTAATCAATCGAAAAACGCCCATCTGCAAAGGGCATCGTATTGTCTTCCAAGACCACTCGATTGACATACGGTTTTCCGTCTTTCAAACCTGCTTGTTCACGTTTAAACGCTGCAGGATCTTGCTCATAAGAATGCGAATCATAGATATCTGCGCCGCGGACTCTATGCGAATACCCGGATGCATCAAGCACGGGGCGAGTCGGATCTGCCAGCTTTGTGGCCCAGTACATTCCCTGCGTGACATCATCCAGCACTGTGATGTGATCATGCAGCACTTGGTGCGTCTCATTTAATGGGCACCATCCGATGATACTTGGGTGTGAAATATCCCGGTTAAGTGTTTCAATCCATTGCGTAACGAACGACGCAGTAGGCTCCTGATTGTATCCAAGAGGTCCTCGACCAGAAACTCCCCAGTCCCCGAATTCTCCCCAGAGAAGATAGCCGTACATATCGGCCCAAAACATCATGCGCTCTTCGAAAACCTTTTGATGAAGCCGCGCACCGTTAAACCCGGCAGAAAGAGCCAGTTGAATATCTTCGACAATTGCATCATCACTCGGTGCAGTCATCAAGGAATCTGGCCAATATCCCTGGTCCAGGACCAGTCTCTGGAAAATCTTCTTCCCATTTATCCGGAACTCGTTGCCCTTAATTGAGATAGAACGAAGACCGCAATACGACGAAATTTCATCCCTGATCGATCCGTCCTCGTTTGCCAGCAGTATCGTCAGTCGGTATAGTTCTGGATCTCCCGGTCCCCATATACGAACTTTTTCAGCAGGAATCTCCACTACGACTTTTGGAGATAAATCCTTCCCAACTGCTACGTGGGCCGACGCGACAAAGTCTCCCTCAGGCTCACTCACAACGACCTTCAGTTGACCATCACATACGCTCCTCGAAACCGAAGCTGTCACTTCAAAGCTCTGCGTTCCCATATTCGGAAACACCTTAACTGACTTAATATGCTCCCGCGGGACGCCTTCCAGCCAAACAGTCTGCCAAATTCCTGTCGTACGCGTGTATTGGCAGTGTGTCGAGTCATACCACGTAGCCTGCTTTCCGCGAGCCTGAGGCATGCCGCGTAAGTCGCGAGCTCGAACAACAACAGTCGCCTCTTCACCGGCACCAACCACACCATCCAAGTCTGCGTCGAATGGTGTAAAGCCGCCCCGATGCCGTGCCACCTCGACTCCGTTAACCCAAACCGTCGTATCGTGATCGACCGCTCCGAAATGCAAAACCGGTCGGATATCATCGTCTTTCCATTCGGATGGAACTGTCAGCGTTTTTCTATACCAGACCGCGTTCAAGAAATCAGTGTTTTCAATTCCCGACATTTTCGACTCAGGCGCAAATGGGACTTCGATAGAATCAGCTAACTGCCGATCCAGCAAACCCCGCTCACGGCCAGAGTCTCCAGGGTCAACCTCAAATTCCCATTGACCATTGAGATTGACCCAATTCTTCCGAGCAAACTGAGGTCTAGGGTGTTCAGGCTTACATGACCCACTCTCCTTATCTGCGGGCCCATCTAGAAGTGCGGCCAATTTTCTTGCTCTTTCACGCACGTCATCCAGAGATGTTTTTTTCTCAGCCTGCTTATTCACCATTTCAAATTCCTCTCATATTTCAATCGGCAAATTGTGAAATTCTTTAGCTATCTCACGATGATTCTCTAATGATCATTTCATGTTGAACCACAAAAGAAATGCCAGGCCCCACAGCAGTAACCGTGCTATAACTTGCCCTCTCCAGAAATCGGTCATCACCAACTGCCAGAAACAATGCAAGACGTGCAAGGGAGTCCAAATCAGGAGAAATAGTAGTAAGTGAGGGCAACGAGCTTTCACTCTCTGGAATATTGTCCCACCCGGCTACACGCACTGTCTCACCGACCCGAATGCGTTGTTCACGAAATGCATCCATAGCACCCAGGGCAAGAAGATCATTTCCTCCAATAACGACATCTCCAACTTTCCCCAGGGATTTTTCGGACTGGATCAATTGTTTTGTCAACCGATATCCCTCTTCGCGACTCCATTCCGCACTGGAGACGAACAACCTCCTATCAGGAGAAATCTGCGCTTTGTCCAACTCGGCGGCGACGCCTATGAGGCGTTCAGATCCGGTGGACGACGCACCATGTTGAGCCCCTAAGAAAACAACTCTCTGCGTATTCTTTCCGATTAGATGCCTTGTCAGTTCAACAGCACTAGCCACGTTGTCAATCGATACGTGATGCATTGCCCCACGATCGGTAACTGCTTCGCCTAGAAGAACAACCGGCATATCATCTCGTTTTACTAGACGCTTCGTCGTATCGGGTAAAGTTGGAGAAATAATCAAGGCATCTATTGATCGTGATAATTGGCCTAACACATAGCGACGCTCTATTTCACCATGTTGTCCACTCAATTCAATTTCTATAGTATAATCTGCTTGATTTGCAATGATATGAAACTTTTCTGCCAACCTTGCGAAATATGGGTTAGTCAAATGTGGTATTACAAGCCCTATTCTTCTGGTGGCATGACCTCTAATATCGCGCGCGGAAAAATTCGGAATGTAGTTGAGATCTTTCACTGCGGCCATTACCCGATCTTTGGTGTCAGGGCTGACGCATGGTCTTCCGTGCATGACATTCGATACCGTTTTCCACGACACACCTGCGCGCGCTGCCACGTCTTTGATGGTTGCTCTTTTCACTTTAGGGCAGGTACTCCTGGTTCTCTAGGCGCTCATCAATGAGCGACATTCAGACTCTCCTCGGTGCTGTTTCATTTGACCTCACTGCAGTCAAGTGCCATACTCTCACGTGAGAATTCAATCTGCAATCCCATTGCAGCTTTTTCCGCCAATCAACGTTGATCAGGAAGGTGGCATGTTTGGTCGTGGATGATCAGGACAATATGCTTTCTAGCAGTGGAATCTCACGGCGCTCTTTTATAAAGGGTTCCGCTTTAGGCTTGTTCGGTTTGGGTCTTAGTGCACTCGGCTTAACATCCGGTCTTTCTGGTTGCTCGTCTTCAGCATCGCAGAAAGTAACGGTGAGCGTGTGGGACTTGTTCAGCGGAGCGGATGGCGCGAATACGCGCGCGATGATCGAGTCAATCGTCCAAGAACATCCTGGCCTATTCGTTGCTCCCACTACTCTCAGCTGGGGAAACCCTTATTACACCAAGTTGGCGATGGCATCGGCTTCTGGCGCACCACCTAGCACTGCGATCATGCACGTTTCGCGCATGCCTGGTTTCGCACCTGGAGGCCTTATTGAGCCGTGGGACATGAAGCTGTTTCAAGAATTTGACGTAGGTCCGGAGTACTTTACTGATGCGCTATTTGGCGCAGGAACATACGAAGGCAAGCAGTTCGCTATTCCTCTCGACACCCATCCTTTTATTACTTTCTACGACCAGGATGTCGCAGACAAGGCCGGTGTGCTCGGCTCCGATGGACGACTCAAGGTCGATTCAGCCGAGGCCTTTTATGAAGTCGGCGTCAAACTGGGTGAGGTTATCGGTGGCCCGGGCGTGGCGTTCGGTTTCCAACTCGACACTGCGCAAGCATGGCGTCTTTTCTGGGGACTTTATAACCAAACCGGTGGTGGATATGATTTTTCTGCCGGACAGCGGGCACAGCTGGACATTGACAAAGCGGCCCAAGTAGTTGAGGCCGTTCACATGTGGATGGACGGCAAGTGCATGGCAAAAGACCAAGACTATGGCGGAGCTTTATCTGCTTTTAACGGAGGCAGGAATGCTCTGATTTTCTCCGGGGTTTGGGAGTTAAACGGATTCATTGAAAACGTACCTGCGCTTGCAGCCTCACCGACTCCCACTATGTTTGGTCAACCTGCCAACTACGCCGACTCGCATACCTACGTTTTGCCGACTAATCGCCGCATGACTGACGATCTTCGCCAAAAGACCTATGAATTCGTTGCAGCAATGCTGAAGTTGGGCGACCGCTGGGGCAAAGCCGGCCACATTCCTGGATATCTGCCTTCTCAGGAAAAGCCGGACTATCAGAAACTAGAGCTGCAAAATCAATATGCAGATGCAGCACAGACCGTGATCTTTGATCCACCTGTCTGGTATGCCGGGGCAGGAACTGACTTCCAAAATCGCATGTGCCAACACCTGATTGAAGGATTCCGAGGCACCACCGAGCCAAAACGAGTAATCGAGCAAATGCTTGAGACCGCATCGTCAATTGCCCAGCAACCTAATCCAACCGAGTAAAGATCGTCATGAAAACACAATCAAAACTAGCTTCCCGCGGAACAGTTTGGTTCGCACTTCCGTATATGGTCGTATTTACTCTTTTCCTGATTACTCCTATTATCTGGGGAATTTGGATGAGCTTCACGAACCAATCGCTAGCCTCACGAAACGTTAAGTTCGTAGGTCTTCAGAATTATATTGAAACCCTCACAAGCGCCGAAATGTGGTCCAGCCTTGGTAATACTATCTTTTTCACCCTCATTTCGACCATCCCTCTGGTGATGCTCTCCTTCATCCTCGCTTACCTCGTTGTCACAGGTTTACCTGGCCAATGGCTCTGGAGACTCACATTCTTCGCTCCGTACCTCCTGCCGGTATCTGTCGTTACCGCGATGTGGGGAGTGATGTATGCAAATGACTTTGGATTTATCAACGGGCTTTTACAGCATCTGGGAATTGATCAAATCGGCTGGCTCAGCGACAAACAAGTGGCAATGTGGTCAATTGCCCTTACGACCGTGTGGTGGACCATAGGATTCAATTTCCTCCTATACCTGTCAGCACTGCAAAACATACCCGATCAAATCTACGAAGCAGCGCAAGTTGACGGCGCTGGATCATGGAGACGTTTGATCTCAGTGACACTGCCCCTTATGAAGTCGACAACAATCATGATCGTCCTATTGCAGATTCTTGCATCGCTTAAAGTCTTCGATCAGATTTTCCTGATGACCGCTGGTGGACCAGATGGTGCGACACGTTCGATTATTCAGTACATATATGATGTCGGCTTCAGCGGATACCGCGTCGGGTACGCTTCAGCTGTTTCTTATGTTTTCTTTGCTCTGATCGTGCTTGTGTCAATCATTCAAATCACCATCGTTAATCACAAACCAGAGGAGCAACGATGAGCACTACCCAAACTGCTAACAAAATTGGTATGAACGATTTATCTCAGACGTCATCGACGCGTCGTTCTCCCCGCTTGGTTAAGTCTTCTGAAAACTCTAAGGCGCGTTCCTTAACACTGGGAAATTCTGCGGCAGCGCAAATTTCTGCTTTTGCAGCACTAGCAATTGCCGCTTTGGCATGGGCCATACCAATTCTTTTTGCGCTTCAGATGTCTTTCAAAAAGGAAACCGATGCCTCTGCGGCGCCCCTTCAGTTCTGGCCTTCGCAAGGATGGACTTTTGAAAACTACATAGCGGTGTTTAAAGCAGGTGATATTCCATTATGGTTGTGGAATTCCTTCATCGTTTCTGCAGCCGTCACCCTCATTACGCTTCTTGTTTCTGTTCCAGCAGCGTACGTGTTTTCTCGTCATGACTTTCCGGGTAGAAAGATATTCTTCGCGTTGACAGTTGCTGCGATCATGGTTCCGCCACAGATCCTCATTGTTCCGCTATTCGAACAGATGAGGTTTATGCGACTGTCAGACACCTTGGCAGGTGTTGCGTTGCCACAAGTGGTGGCACCGTTAATGGTTATCGTGATGAAGAACTTCTTCGATCAGCTGCCCGTAGAGCTAGAGGAAGCTGCCCGTCTAGATGGTGCCTCGAACTTCAAGATTCTCACTTCTGTGGTTCTTCCGCTATCTCGCTCGATTGTTGTAGCCGTGGCCATCTTTGTTTTTATTGGATGCTGGAACAATTTCCTTTGGCCATTTATCATTACGAACTCGCCTGACCTCATGACGATCCCCGTTGGTCTGGGTACTGTCAAGAACGCTTATGGCGTGCAATACGCTCAGGGGATGGCTAGTGCTGTCATAGGCGCCTTGCCTCTTGTCATCGTATTTATGATTTTCCAACGTCAGATTGTCAAAGGATTCGCAACAACAGGAATGGGCGGGCAATAGGAACGAAGCAAGCAAGATTGTCAAGTGTCGTGGGCCTGGTTCCACTTCTTGTTCTGAAGTCTCCAGCCGAGGGACTTAAGTTGTTCATTGCTGATCTTCCTGCCTAACTGACGATTTTGCGACTAAACGAATCAGTCCCAAACACGGCAAAGAACCACAGCAAGTGCGCGCCTAGGTAGTTGCCGGCTAACAGCCACAGTTCATTGTGCTGTGTCTGACTTAGACCGGCGCTGCACCTAGGTCGAAAGCACGTGTCGGATGTCTGCGCGTGGCCACGTCGTCGCAGGAGAGCAGCCTCTAGGAGCGTCGCAGATTCTCAGTACATCTCATCAGCCTGACAGCTTGGTTTTGGGCAACATTTCAGCCGGCACGCCAGGCAGCAGGCCCTATTTTTCGCACCCATCAGCCCCAGAAGTCTTCGTATAAATACTCCATAGTTCTTAACAAACAATTTATCACGAACGCATCTCGCGCTAGTAGGGCGCAGCTTGGCATCCCCATCGCCGCAACAGATTGTAGATTGGCCACCAGCATGCCCGCCAAGTCTCCGGTAGCTCGACCGGACATGGAAACAATCCCCATACACATCATTAAGAGCAATGGCGATGATGTGTGTATTCCTGCCAACAACCGGTAACAACACAACCAGAACACTTCAGTTCGAAGCTACTGCTGCCGTCCCGTTTGACATCACCGAGGCTGAGTTGGATAGGGCGTCACTTTCCCGTCACGGTCCGATCACCTCGTGGCAACAATCAGGTGCCATGGTGATTATTGAAGCCCGCCACGATGGTTGACGCTGCGCAGCTTCACATTCAGCGCCAGCGCTATTGCCCATCAGCACAGTACGCGACCTTATTCACGAATACGGTGCCGCTATCGAGCCGTGCGCAATTCTCCTGCAGGCTTCACGACTACGTAAGAGGAAGGATCAAGAAGATGCTCCGAAATGCATCACGTGTAGCAACCACTTTGCTGGCGTCGATGTTGGCGATCGCAGGGATTGGGATCGGCTCCCATCCGCTTTTCGCTGCGTATGCCGAATCTCCCGCAGATGTTGCGGCATCCGGATATCTAGACCTGACAATGAGCGGTCAAGCCAGCGTGACCCGACAGGAAGAAACACAGGTTGGACCGGGAATCATGTTGACTGAGTTCGAGCGCCTTGAACCACGAGGGTGGCAGCAGGGCGCAGTTCTCGACGTCGACCTGACCAATCCTGAGGTATCACTGGACTACCTCGATTCAGGTATCGTCGCCGACACGGCCACCCTGGTTGAAATGACTCAAGTAACAGATGACATCAAAGCCGCGGTCAACGGTGATGGATTCGACATCAACAACTCAGGAGCTGCCAATGGTGTTGGTGTGGATCCATCTGAAGGAATTGTGAAGAGTTCAGTTCCCGGCAGACCGATCCTGTCTTTGGTGATGGATCATAACAAGATCGCGTCGATCACCGATGCAACTCTTAAGGGAAGTGTTTCCGCGCAGGACTGGACCACGCCCATTTCCTCCGTCAATACTCAGGGCCTTGCCTCCGATGCAGTAACCGTATATACCTCCCGATGGGGAGAATACCAACGCGGCTCGGGAACGCTGCAGAAATATCCTGACGCGTTGGAAGTATGGCTTGATTCTGATCACCGTGTGGTCAAGACTGCGCAGAAACTCGGACAGGAGGCTATTCCAGCTGGTCAGACGGTTGTTGCCGCAGGGCAGGGTGAAATCAGAGACCATCTGGCTTCACTGGCACTGGGCGACGTCGTCAATGTCGAATATCAGGTTGTCACGTCAGATAATGAGGAACCCCTCTTCGCAATAGGTGCATTCCACCCGCTGGTGCGCGCGGGGCAAAACGTCGCAACAGATAAATCGGTGCACCCTCGCACTGGTGCCGGTATCAATACTGATGGGACCCGTTTGATTCTTGCTGTCATTGATGGACGCTCGTCAAATTCCCGAGGTATGACGCTTCCGGAATTCGCTGATTTCTTCCTCCAGCTGGGTGCAAGCGATGCAATCAATCTTGATGGCGGTGGCTCATCCACAATGGTGGTCAATGATCCAGGCGACCAGGATGTCACGGTGGTCAACACGCCTTCTGACGGATCGCTGCGCGCCGATGGCAATGGACTGGGAGTGGGCGTCAAGAAGGGATCCGGACAGCTGACCGGCTACGCTGTTTCGCCGCTTTTCCAGGCAAACGGAGCTAAACGCCTGTTCCCCGGCTTCCATCGTCAACTTGTCGCCAAGGGGTTCGATGAGAATTCTTGGTCGGTTGATCAGCCGGTTCAGGAATGGACATCCAGTGACCCTGCGATCGCAACTGTAGATGCGGACGGCCTCGTCACTGCTGTGGCTGCCGGCTCGGTCACAATTACTGCCACGAACGGGAATGCTTCGGGCTCTGTTGAGCTGAAGGTACTTAACGAGATGGATCGTCTGCTGATCACACCAAACACGCTGTCGATTCCTGACCCGAACGTGACACGTTATGCCAATGTCATGGGATATGACTCCTTTGGATTCGGAGCTCCCATTGAAGTGGCTGACATCACCGCTTCCGGGGCGACCGGCCTGGTCGACATTACTGCGGGGAAGAACGCGTCGCTTGCTCTTCATCCGCTTGTTGAGTCAGGCGCAGGAACGCTGACGATACAGGCCGGCGATTTTTCACAGCAGCTCGCCGTCATGGTGGGCACGTCACGCATGAAGATCACGTCAATGGAAGGCGCTGATCAGTACACGAATTACGGTGCTCGCACGACGACCTCGTCGATTGCTGTGTCGACTGAAGGCCACACCGGCGAGGACGACATCACAGCGGGCATTAAGGACACTGAAGCCATTGCACTGACCAATGGTTTCAATAAGCAAGGTGGTACACGCACCAACAACATCAAACCCAATGCCGCAGCCGAGCACTATGTCCTCCCCCAGGGCAACGTGATCGAAGTGGGCGCATGGTTCAAGGATGACGGTACTCCGGGAAACCAACCGATGGTGTATTTCGCCGTTTCCGATGCTAACGACCAGTGGAACTGGCTCTACGCTCAGCCACGTATTTCAGGGAACGACTGGCAGTACATCTCCGTTCCGGTCCCCCAGGACATGGCAATGCCTGTGCAGGTTCAACGCGTGGCAACGTATGAGACTGTCGGTAGCAAACAGTACGTGTCGACGACGCTTATCGACGACATTGAAGCGGTTGTCGCACCTTTCGCCACCGCGCCGGAAGTCAGTGTGTATCAGGATCCATCCGTCGATCAGGCCGGATCAACTGATTCGTCTCCACTTCGGGTCGCGATCATTTCCGATGCACAGTTTGTTTCTGAAAACCCGAATTCAT
Organism: Actinomyces sp. HMSC065F12; assembly: GCF_001814535.1. Lineage (NCBI taxonomy): Bacteria > Bacillati > Actinomycetota > Actinomycetes > Actinomycetales > Actinomycetaceae > Actinomyces > Actinomyces sp. HMSC065F12. The sequence continues at coordinate 56,887 of NZ_KV816938.1, read as the reverse complement.
CTCTTGTGCAGGCTGCCCGCCGCGTGCTGCGCGATGTGGTCGCACAACGCCCTGATCAGATCCTCATCGTCGGCGATTTCACTGACGAGGGCGAACAGGGCGACATGGAACTCGCCAAGCAGATACTTGACGAGGAACTTGCCGGCACCAACATTCCCTATACGTATGTTCCCGGCAACCATGAGGCGATGAAGGCCGATGATCTTGCCCCCTTCAAGGCTGTTTTCGGTGACACCTACACGGCGCAGACCGTCAAGAACACGCGGATCGTTACACTCGATTCGCATCCATACAACCTGTCGCATGATGCCGCACAGATCAAGTGGTTCGAGCAGCAGCTCAACGATGTGATCACCGATCAGGACACCACCGGGTTGATTCTGGCTCTGCATCATCCCACCCGCGACAATCTGACGAACGCCTCTGCGCTGAACGATCCGCAAGATGCAGCGCTCATTGAGCACTGGACTGCGAAGGTTCGTGATGCCGGCAAGTCGGTGCTCGTCGTCAACGCAGGCGTCGGAGCTTTCGATGTGTATCAGGTTGATGGCGTGGTCCACGTGACGAACGGCAACGCAGGCAAGGGACCGCACTCTACACCGGATCGTGGTGGATTCACAGGCTGGACCATGTTGGGAATCAATCCAGACCAGGGCCTGTGGCGAGATTCCGCTGGCGAATGGCTGAATCTTGAGATTCGCCCATTTGTCGACGAGCTGACAATTGAGGGACCAACCCAGCTCACTCAGGACGATCCCATCAAACTGACTGGCACCATTGTTCAGCATGAGGGCGATTCTCAGCGGGATGTACCGGCAGCCTGGCCTGTGTCGTTCCTGTGGTCATCGGCTTCTCCGCTCGTGTACGAGGGCGACCCATCCGCTGCTCCGGCGCATGCGGCAGCGGCTCTCGATTCGTCCACAGGAGAGCTGGTTGGGCTTGAACGCGTACTTGTTGACGGGCAAATCGTTGTTCCCGATGAGAATACGCGTGTGGTGAACGAGGGTGACGGCGTCAAAACGGAGAGCCGTGACGTGCCGGTGACTTTGACTGTCAACGGCACGTCGAAGAGTTATCAGGTCTCAGTTGTTCTTCCTGTCGCTGAGCGTGTTGAACCCGTGTTGACTCCGTCGGTAAGCGCTGAATCTGCTCAAATTGAACGCGGCGAGATGCAGGCGTTCAAGGCCAGCGGTTTCCAGCCGAATGAGCAGTTGAGCTTTATCGTCCACTCTGAGCCCATTGAGGTGGCAACTGTTACCTCTGATGCAGAGGGGAATGCGGCTGTGCAGTGGCGCGTACCTGCAGATTTCCAGGTCGGACCACACACCGTTGAGGTGACAGGCGTGGCGTCGGAAAGCACTGCGTCGTCTCAGTTCGAAGTTGTTTCCGCATCTCTTCCAGATCCGGATTCACCTGGCGATCCTGACAAACCGTCACATCCAGATACACCTGGTACTCCCGACGGCAATGGCAACTCGTCAGGGACGCCGTCGGATACGAATGCCGACCAGGACGGAACCCCCGGCGCCGGCCAGACGTCAGCGTCTGATCCGACTGGTCGCATCACGTCGTCGCACGGCTCTGCTTCAGGGCTGGCACAAACGGGAGCGCACACTGCTTCCCTGCTGATGCTGAGCAGTCTCTTCGCTCTTCTTGCGATGGGAGTGTCGGCGAATCGCCGTCGCCATGCCGATCGGTAGAGCGTGATGTGAGTTCCTCACGCGTTGAGGGGGAAGGAACAGCTGTTCCTTCCCCCTCAGTGCGCAGTGCAACTATTCGCTGCAGCGGAGCGGTAGGCGCTACTTGCTCAATTCAATAATCGCCGGCCCTGCCCAGCCCGCCTCGCACGAAATGTGCAGGCATGTGCCGTCCTGATCCACGCGTACTCCCTGGACCGGGACAACCGTTGCGACTGAAGCGTCAGTCAGCTCGACATTGAATTCGGCGCTGTCCACTGTCGGATCTTCCGGAGCAGCGAAGAGGAACTCGGTGGTTCCGTCTGATCCCACTTCTGCCCATGCATCATCAGACGCGGACGCAGTCGCCGATCCACGATGGTCAATTCCAGCCAGTATCGGATGTGCAACCTGCATCCATCGGCCGATCGCCCGCAGTGAATCTGCCTGCCACTCGGGAATGGTTCCGTCCGCCTTGGGGCCAACGCCAAGCAGGATTCGTCCGTCACGCACTGCTGCGTCAACGATCGTGTGCAGCAAGGTACGCGGATGCGGTCCGTTTTCAGGGCCTTCAACCTGGTTGTAACCGAATGACAATCCGAGTCCGCGGCAGTTTTCCCAGATACCCAGGTCCTCATTGTCAAGGTTCATCTGATACTCGCTGGTGACATAGTCGCAGTGCGGCACCTTCCACCTGTCATTGACGACGCCTTCAGGGCAGGCTTCGTAGTAGCGGGCAAAAAGCTGACCAAGTCCGTATGGTTCGGTCGTGTTCTTTGCCGCATCGGGATAGTTGATGTCGTTCCACAGCACGTCCGGATGGTAGCGCTCAACCAGCTCATCAATATGCGCGGCCGCGTACTTGGCGTATTCCTCATCACGAGGACGATCCCCTTCGTTGACTGATTCGTGTGTCGTATGAGGCGGGAATGGTCGCACATGCCAGTCAAGGCCACCGGAATAGTATGTGCCGAATCGCAATCCGGCCTTGCGTGCAGCGTCAGCGTAGGCTCCGACCAGATCCTGGTGCGGTCCGCGCTTAACCGTGTTGCGGTCTCCTGTCCCCACAGCGTCCCATAAGGTGATGCCGTCGTGATGTTTGGTCGTCAGTACGACGTAGTCAGCGCCTGATTCCTTGAACAGCTCCATTAGTTCGGAGGCGTCAAAAGAGTCCATGTGCCACTGATCCAGCAGGTCGTCATAGTCACAGCCGCCCCACTCCTTCCTGTGGTGTTCAGCTGCAGGCGAGCCGGGGATACGGATCGTGTTGTAGTACCACTCCGCGTAGGGATTGTGGGTGAACCACTCCAGTGGATCCTCGACAGTTCCCAGTTCTGCCGTGGGCTCCGCCCATGCGGGAAGTGAATACACCCCCCAGTGAACGAAAATGCCAAGCTTGGCGTTCTTGAACCACTGCGGTGTGGGCCGCTCCAGATCTGACCAGTCCATGTTGTCCTTTCCTGACATTATGAGTATCTCTCCTATCGGCCGCCGAAGCCGCCCAAGTTAATTCCGCGTGCCAGCTGCTTTTGCATCACGATGACGATCACCAGCGATGCGAGCACCGACACACTGGCCGCCGCCATGAGCGCACCCCAGTCCGTTCCGCGTTCGCCGCTGAACATCTGGAGGCCCAGTGGGATCGTGGCCTTGTCCGAACTGTTGATGACGATCAATGGCCACAGGAAGTTGTTCCAGTAGTCAATGAATGCGAAAGCGGCCACAATTGACAGTGGACCCCTCAACAGCGGCACAATCACCGACACGAGGATTCGCAGTTGTCCGGCTCCGTCGATCCTCGCAGCTTCCTCGTAGTCACGAGGAAGGGAGAGGAGAAACTGACGCAGCATGAAGGTTCCGAACGCTCCGAATGCGAACGGCATAATCAGCGCCACGTAAGTATCGACTAATCCCAGCTGATTGGCACCAATATACAGAGGGATAACCAGAACCTCCATAGGCAGTACCAGCGTCGCTAGGTATGCGGCGAACAACTGAAAGCGACCTTTGAATTCGATGCGTGAAAACGCGTAAGCGGACAGCACCGATACTGTGCATGCGATCAGAGCACCAATACCTGCAACAAAGAAGGTGTTCAGAATAATCCGCAGGAATGGCACTGCCGTGAAGACCAGCGAAAAGTTCTCCCATGCGATTCGTGAGCCGAACAGCGATCCTCCAGAGCTGAATATTTCAGCAGTAGGTTTGAGGGCGCTCGCGAACATCCAGATAAACGGGAAAACAAAGATTGCACCGACGATAAACAGACAGATGATCGAAACAATCCTGCTGATGCGTACCCTGCCGATAGTCATGCGCTTCTCACTGATCATAATTCACCCACTTTTTCTGTCCCGCAAACTGCACAGCGGTAATCAACATGACGATGACGAAGAGGACCCAGGCAATAGCTGAGGCGTATCCCAACTTGTCGTAGCTGAATCCCTGGTTGTACAGGTAAAGGACAATCGTTGTGGTTGAGTTTCCAGGCCCGCCCTTAGTCAGCATGTATGGCTGAGCGAAAATCTTGAACGCACCGATGAGCGTCATGACAGTACAGAAAAACAGTGCCGGCGACAGTAGCGGGAAGATCACTTTCGTGAAGCGTTGGACAGGCCCCGTACCGTCCACGCGAGCGGCCTCCAGCACCGAGGGGTTGATGTTGTTCAGCCCCGCACCGAGAACCACGATGTTGTATCCCACGACCTGCCACAACGACATCATGACAAGTGCAACCATTGCCCAGGTTTCGGACGCGAGCCATGCCGGTCCGGAGATTCCGAGAACCCCCAGGAAGGAGTTCACCACCCCATGTTCATCCAGCATCAGGCGCCACACCAGTGCGTTGGCCACCATCGGTGTCACAACGGGAATAAAGAAGATGACGCGGAAGAAACCTGCCAGACGGCCTCCCACACTCTGGAGCCATACGGCCACTAGTGTGGAGACAATCAGGTTAAGAGTCGTGTAGAAAATGGCGAAGATCGCCGTATTCAACAGGACCCGAAAGAATGCAGGATCTGACCCATTGAGCAGATTCACGTAGTTGCTGACACCAACGAAGGTGGGAGAACCGTAAAGCTGCCAGTCAAAAAGCGAGATAATCAGCGAGAACACCAAAGGCAGAACGATGAAGAGGAAGAACCCCGTCATTCCAGGCGCCAGATACGGAAACGCCTTTGGATCCCACCGTGATGTTCCCTTCGGGACCTTGGCAGGGACCCGAGTCTTTGTGAGTTGAGTAGCCATGAATCTACCCGTTACTTAATGGAGTTCTCTAATGAAGTGAGAATTTCCTGTGCAGATTTCTCGCCGGTGTAGCCGTTTGATACGTTTTGTGTGAACTCGACTTCAAGTTGCTGCCAGTTCTCCGTTGTTTCGTAGGTCTTGGCATTTTCGGTCATGTACTTGACGATCTCGACATCGTTCGGATCCTTGCCTTCTGCCCAACCGTCGAATGCTGCGTCAATGGCGGGAACGTTTCCGTGCGACCGAGCAACATAGCGCATCACATCCGGAGTGGTCATCTTCATGATGTTCTGGAAGGCTGTCTCTTTATCAGCGCATTTTTCAGAAATTCCGAACCCTGATCCCTGCACCATGCCAATCGACTCTCCACTGCGCGATGGAACGACTGCCATTCCTACTGACAGTCCCTCGGTGCTGACGAGCGAGTCATAAACCCATGGGCCATCAATAATCATTGCAGCTTTGCCGGCACGGAAGGTCTGTAGTTGGATATCTTCAGCATCTGCAGCCAGCGGCGCTTTCATCACTTTGTGTTTAGCGGCAAGGTCAAAAACGTCCTGAATAGAATCGACTGTGGTCTGCTCAGTAAGCTTGAGCTCTCCGTTTTCCACGACGGCCCCACCATTGGCGTAGACAATCGAAGCTGGTGTCTGGAAGATGGGCGGAATGGACACTCCATAGACATCACCATTCGTCAATGCCTTTGCATCCGCAACGAACTGATCCCACGTGTAGTTCTTTCCTGGATGTTCAAGACCGGCCTGGTCGAACAGGTCCTTGTTGTAGTACAGGATCAGCGGCGCTGCGTCATAAGGAATCGCGCGAAGCTTCCCATCAACGGTAAGTCCCTTGAGCATTGCTTCGTTGTAGGCGCTCATATCAACGTTATTGCTGGCGACCAACTCATCGAGGGGAGCGAGCAGTTCCTTCAGCTCCTGTGCGCGTGCGGCCTGAGTGGTCAAAATGCATGGTGCGTCTGAAGCACTCATTCGGGTTTTGACTTTTGTCCAGTAGTCTTGGAACGACGGGCCTTCCATTTCGAGGTTGAATTCGGGATCTGATTCTTTGACACCGTCGACGAACGCCTGCCACTGTGCACGGTCAGATTCGTTGGAGATCCACGTGTACATTGCATTCGCACTGTTGGAGGATGACCCTCCACCGCACCCGGTCAGGGCGAACACGCCGATCAATGCTGCCACACCGATTGCAGAGCCTATCCGCTTCATCATTACTCCTTTGTTAACACTGTCATCTTCGACCAATCCGAAAAGCAAAAGAAACTTTCCGTTAACGGTAACGGTATCAGCAATGAGCTAACAAACACAAGCCGAAAACGATTGTCCCTGTTAAACCCAAATTCTAAAGAAAGATCACCATCTCTAAAACTCGCATTGATGCAGGTCACAGTCACTTCATAAGCCCCCAACCCTCAGATGCTTCCACACATCCAAACACACCACCTCTTGCTGTGCAGTACCTCTAGCAAGAGACAAATGGAAACCATTCTCGAAAAACTGCGCGATTTGTCGCAACTTTTGGGAGGCTCAGACGATATTTTTTCCTCTCAAATGAAGCGTCAGGATTGGTGCCGGCAGACACTTGTGACGACGTTTCGAAAAAAAACGAATCTCAAAGTAAACAAAAAAACATAAAAACCATAACGAAAAAGCCACGGCTCTCCTTTCATTTGAGAGAAGAAACGTGACATTAACGTTCTCGACGGGGCAGAACACAGCACAGCACTCCCCCGCTTCGCAGGTACGTGAATTACTTGCGTCTGATCAGGGAAATATCGCGTGCCGCACCCGTCGATGCGGAGGTCGCAGTAGCGGCATACAGCTTCAGTGCGCCTGAGACCTGACGGTCACGATTGACAGGCGTCCACGGATTCTCGCGGCGTTCCTGCGTGGCGCGGCGACGCTCAATTTCCTCGTCGGGCACATCCAGTGACAGGACTCCCTCGTTGACGTCGATGATGATCCGGTCACCATCCTCAACCAAGCCGATCAAGCCGCCAGCAGCAGCCTCGGGGGAGATATGTCCCACCGAGATGCCGGACGTGCCACCGGAGAAACGGCCATCGGTTATCAGCGCACATTCCTTGCCCAGACCGCGCCCCTTGATAAACGAGGTGGGATAAAGCATCTCCTGCATTCCCGGCCCACCTGAGGGCCCCTCATAACGGATCACCACGACGTCACCGGCTCGCACCGTCTTGTCCAGGATCTTCTCGATCGCCTCTTCCTGCGACTCCATGACCCGCGCCGTTCCTTCAAAGTGGAACAGGGACGGATCGATACCTGCGGCCTTAATGATGGCACCCTCAGGAGCAAGGTTGCCCGTCAGCACCGTCAGTCCACCCGAGGCCGTGTAGGCATGCTCGACATCGCGAATGCAGCCTTCCACAGTATCTAGATCCAGTTCAGTCCACTGATTGGACGTTGAGAACGGTTCGGTGGTGCGCACGTTGCCGGGAGCTGCGTGCCACAGGGCGATTGCTTCATCAGTGGCGTGCCCGCCTCGAACATCCCAATCTGCCAGCCATTGCTCCAGGGACGGGGAGTGAATGGCGTGCACCGTGTGGCGCAGGAAGCCCCCACGATCCAGCTCGCCCAGGATGGCCGGGATGCCGCCGGCGCGGTGGACATCTTCCATGTGGTAGTCGTTGTGGTTCGGCGCAACTTTTGACAGACACGGTACGGTGCGCCCCAGCTCAGCAATATCCGACAATGTGAAATTGACCTTTGCTTCAACGGCAGTTGCCAGCAAGTGCAGCACAGTATTGGAAGATCCGCCCATCGCCATGTCCAGGCTCATGGCGTTCCAGAATGCATCCCTCGTCGCAATGGATCGCGGGAGAACAGAGTCGTCCTCGTCGTTGTAGTAGCGCTGGCACAAGTCAACGACGAGACGACCGGCACGCTCGAACAATCCGCGTCGCGCGACCTGAGTAGCCAGCGTGGAGCCGTTGCCGGGAAGGGACAGTCCGAGCGCCTCAGTCAGCGAGTTCATCGAGTTAGCAGTGAACATACCCGAGCATGAACCGCACGTCGGGCACGCGAGACGTTCGATCTGGCCAAGCTCATCGTCAGAGACTGCATCGTTGGCAGTTGCGTTCATGACGGTGATGAGGTTGCCGTGACCGCTGTGCGACGGTCCGACAATGGCGTCTTCAGGAATGTTCTTGCCTGCTTCCATCGGACCGCCGGATACAAAGACCGTCGGAATGTTGAGGCGCATCGCTGCGATCAGCATGCCGGGCGTGATCTTGTCACAGTTGGAAATGCACACCATTGCATCGGCACAGTGTGCGTTCACCATATACTCGACCGAATCCGCGATCACTTCGCGTGACGGCAGGGAGTACAGCATGCCGCCGTGTCCCATAGCGATGCCATCATCAACGGCGATCGTGTTGAATTCCTTGGCGACGCCACCGGATTTTTCAATCTCAGAAGCGACCAGCTGGCCGATGTCCTTGAGGTGGACGTGGCCGGGAACGAACTGGGTGAAGGAGTTGACGACGGCAATGATCGGCTTGCCAAAGTCAGAATCTCCCATTCCGGTTGCGCGCCACAGCGCGCGAGCGCCCGCCATGTTGCGTCCCTGAGTCGACGTTGCTGAACGAAGCTGTCGAGCCATCAGTACCCCTCCTCCTGGTGTTGTTCTTAGCCTAGAGAGTTCTTGGTGACAGTGCGTCAGGAGGGCCACAGCGTGGACAGTGAGGTGACCACCACGTTGCCGTCAGGTAAACAAGGTCGGTTTTTCCAGTGACGTGAGTCACAGAAAAGAGGAGGGTCTTGTCTCACATAGATTCACCCTTTACGTTCGTCAGGGGGTGAGACTTATGTCCCAGGGAATGGGAATGACTTTTGGCCAGCAAACGGCCGCTGCCGGGATCGTCAGCGAGTGTTTCGATACTACGCGCACAGCTTTCGCTGACTGCGCGAACACGATCCAGTGCAATTCGTCGCGCGTCACAGGCTCAGGAATGAAAGATTTTATGGCGGCAGTCAATTCCATCGGGGAATCGGCTGCCAGTCTTTCTGAAGCGCTCAGCAAGCACGCGCAGGCGCTGACCACCGTTGACCAGACGACTGCGGCGACTGAATCGCACACCACTGGAACCTTCAATCCGCGCATCTCCACACGTCTAGGATCGTAATGAGCACCACATCTTTAATTTTCCACGATGATGCCGCCCAGGCTATGCAGCAGGCGTGCAAAGCAGCTTCGCTCACTTTTGCGCAAGACTCCCGCGCAATGGCGGCAGATGTGCTCTCAACTGTCCACGATTGGGTTGAAGGCTCCGAATCCCGCGTCTCCCATGACCAACACCTCGACAAACTGACAGACCACGCCCGCACCATCAGTGACGTTCTGAAGGCCGCATCGTCATCGGTTGATCGCGTCCGCACCCTCGCCCATGAAACTGAAACGAAGAATGTCGCAATTTTGGATTAGGAGCATCCCCCATGCCCAGTCATGATTTTGAGGTCGATATCGAAGCCCTCATTACGGCCGCCCAGAAAACGAGCGAAGCAGTTCAGCTCAAAAAAGACAACGATATTTCCGACTACGTTCCTACCCAAGCTGATCTGGCCAATGACATCATGTGGTCGGCAGTTGATGAGTTTCAGTCACGGTGGGAACGCGGCATCAACAACATGACGGACGACATCACGGAAGTAGCAGGGCGTTTGGGCAAGGTCGCCTCGAACTACATTGATTACGACACGAAAGCGGCGCAGGAGATGTCACAACTCGCATCTGCAGCCGCCCAGCTGCCAGGGCTTGCAGGGAAGCAGTAAGCCATGGGAGTCGAGAATCAGGGTGCACCGGTTTTCACCATCGAAGGGAACGCGGGAGCCATCTCATCACGCGCCTCAACTGTACGTACGCGCAGCAGCGATTACTCAGAGATCGCCCGCGCGCTGGATTCGATTTCCACCGAGGGGTGGATAGGGCGTGCAGCTGATCGATTCCGGGAGCGTTTCAGCGTGGAGCCACAACGCTGGCAGGAAGCAAGTGGAGGATTCTCCTCAGCTGCTGGCGCGTTGGATTCGTACGCGGACAACCTGACTCATGCGCAGGACAGTGCTGCGGCATGCCGCGCGCTCTACGAAGAAGGCAACCGGGTCACCGAGCAGGCACGCGCAGCTTATGAAGCTGAGGTCGCCAGGGGAATGCAGGAGAAAGCTGCCTGGGAGGCAGTCAACGGGTTCGGCACCTTCGCAGTGACAATCGCGCCCTTTGTTGACCCTGGTGAACCCATGCGCCAAGATGCGATTAATACATTTAATCAGACTGTCGCCAGCCTGGACGAATGTGCGCAGGCATGCGCACAGACGATCCGTTCTGCCTGCGAGTTTGCACCCGCAAAACGCAACTGGCTGGAAAGTGGACTGGCGTTCGTCGGTGGCATCCTCGTCGGCGCCGGTGAGGCAGTCGGTGACCTCCTCAACCTCATCACAGGCCCTCAAGGTTTCATGCTGGACAGCCTCACGAAACTGGCGACCGGCGACCTCACACCCGACGAAGCGGTTGCCAAGCTCCAGCTTCCTCTGGATGACGTCTCCGCGATGCTAAGCGCGCTGAAGAAGGATCCGCTGGAGTTTGGCAAGCAAATCGGCAAGGGAGTCCTGGACTGGGACACGTGGGCCGACGATCCTGCCCGTGCAGTTGGACACCTCGTGCCTGACGTCGCGATCGCGCTCCTCACCGCCGGCAGCGGTACGGCTCTGACCAAAGGCACGTCAACTGCGGGACATGCACTGAACAGCCTGGACGATATCGAGGACGGGGCACGAGCTCTGCGCGGCCTGGATAGTGCGGGTGACGGTGCACGGGCGCTGGGCAAGCTGGACGATATTGGCGACGGTACTCGAGCGCTCAACGCGGCCGATGATATTTCCGACGCATCACGCACTGCTCGTCTGCTTGATCATGCAGATGACCTGTCGGATTCCTCAAGGGGAATCCGAGGTGCCGATGATCTGGCTGACGGCGCCCGGGCAGCTGATTCAACCCACGATGCCCTCAATGTGGCTGACGACGTCGTATCAACCGACCACATCGAGCCGGTATCCGTCGTCGAAGATCTCCCCTACCAGGATTCTCGCCCCTCCCTCCGTAAAGGCGTCCCAGAGCAAGTCTGGCAAAATGCGGTGGAGGATTCAGTGGACGGAAAGGTGCGTGACCCCCTGACGGACACGGTCATGGAGTGGGAGCCGGGACAACCCCGAAAGGGCGTCTGGGACATGGGACACCGGCCTGGACACAAGTACTCCGATATGCATGAGCTGTACTTGAAAGGTGAGATGACACCACAAGAATTCCGCGACTGGTATAACGATCCTGCAAACTATCGCCCTGAGTTACCATCATCAAACAGGAGCCATCGAGCTGAGTAGATTGCATGGGAGCGGGTATGAAAATCTCTCTAACAGCGCGCTTGAAAACCGCCGACGAGTTCTTCGGGCAATTCACTGACGGCGACGAACGCGAGGCGTTCGACGGTCAGGCACTGATCTTTTCGGCTCTGGCCAACACTAAAAGTCCCGATCGCTACGACATAGCTGATTTCCTCCTGGAGCGTGACTGCGCATTGACCCCGGCAGGCTCGGAAGCGAACTCGCCCCTGCATGTCCTGCTCTCATCCAGAAAACATGATCTGCACCGTGACCTCAAATTGGCGCGCATTTTTCTTGATCGCGGCGTCGACATCAATCACCGCAACGCAAACAACGAGGTCGCTTTCGCATGGCTCGTCGATCTGCCTTTCACGGACGACGAACTTGCCGACCTTTATGACCTGTGGTTTTCTTCGCCGCATCTGCTCGACTTCACCGCCAGCTCATCGCATTATCGCGCGTGCCCCCTCGACGCTCTGGCCCGCATTGAGTACCGCGCCACCCTCGCCCGACGTGTCCAGTCCTACATCCGCGAACGCTACTGCCCTGCGGCCGACTCCCTCGGCACGTGCCGGGTGGGAGCTGATGGTCAGGGACGCCCTGTTTCCCGCTGTATTCGCGAACAACCGTCGGCCGACGACGATTCGGGCTGGCTGTTTATTCATGAGGGCGACGACGCGCGACAACCGAAAAACGTCGCAACGGAGATCGTCCCACTGAGTACGATTGTTGCCAGCACCCCCGTGGTGATGTCGGTCCTTGCATTGCCGAGCGGCACGGACGTTCGCATCGTGAAAGGATCAGTAGGCACCACCATTGTGGAGACGACAACTGATCGGCTCGTTCCGGGCACGTGGCCTTTTGTTCACGAGACATCTGAAGGAGCATCAAGCTGATGGCTGATACGCAATCCCCCGAGATCCCCGAATTTATCCCCAAGTCCGGCGCCTGCCTGGTGACGAACACGATCCTGTCGGGTGAAGGTCGTCTGAAGTGGTGCGTGCGAGAGGAATCGGCCCGCCCCGAAGACAACGGGTGGCGTTTCTTCTCCCATATCGACACTGATGAGTACCTGGCTGATCCCTCGAACTTCACTGTTATCTCGTTCAATCACGCAATCAGAATTGAGCCTGCGGTGATGGGCCTGTACGACCTGCCTGTTGGCACGGACGTGCAGCTGGTGGTTGATGAGAAGGGGCGGCGTTTTATGGACAACGAAACAGGCGACGTCGTCATAGGGCCAAGCTCTGACGGTGATTCACCAGAAGATACCCACGAGGACTAAAGCCCCTGCACGTATTGACGCATCGACTCACCCTCGTTACTGTGGCACGTACATAGGAGCACGGCTGCCGAATGGCCTGCAGAACCGCCGACTCGAGGAGACATCGTGGACTCGACACGACACATCGCACGACACCGACTATTTGCTTCCGGAATTTTGGCACTCTCGCTCATCGCAGCGGGCAGCTCATCATTTGCCGCTGAACAAGACGAGCAGCTTCCCCTCGGCCCCACTGTCACCCGTACCGATACGGGACCAACCGGGTACGAGGTAACGTTCCGCTACGAGGCGCCCGCATATGTCGATTCCGTGCAGATCTATGGTGAATGGTTCTTTTCTCAACCTGATCGCATCACCACTCTGGGAGGCGGAGAACACCGCATTCCCGCATTGTGGCAGCCAGGGGACGTTCCCAACGCCCCATGGAAACTTCTGGAGATGAATCAGGGCGATGATGGTATCTGGGAACTGAAGGTGCCCCTTCCCTCAGGTACTTTCAGCTATTCATTCACCCATGAGTGCCCGCCGATCGCCGTCGATTCGTGCCAACGTCACGCAGATCCTGCGAACCCGGGGATGGCGGCAGAGCTGCCGGCGTATTCATCTCAGAGCCTGTCGCAGGTCTTCGTGCCGGAGAATCCCAATTATCCGACCTACGACAACGCCTATCAGGCGCCTCGCCCAGCCGATGAGATGGGGACGTTCGTCCATGAAACATACGACACGCATTATTCGCTGGCGCCTAAAGGCGCGCACCCGCTGTCCATCTATCTACCCCGCGGATATGATCCGGATCGTGCAGAACCTTACCCCGTGATGTACCTCAGCCACGGTTTCGGCGGAAATGACACCGACTGGTTCACTCAGGGGGCAGCACCCTACATCCTTGAAAACGCCATTGACGAGGGGGCAGCGGAGCCTTCCGTCATCGTGGCAACAAACTTTAACGGCCTGGGCGTTGACAGCCTGGTGCTGTCAACTTCCTATGGGCACGACATGGTGGAAAACGTCATCCCATTTGTGGAGGATCACTTCAATGTGTCGACTGAAGCCAAGGACCGGGCCTTTGCCGGCCTGTCACTGGGCGGTGCACGCGCCATTGAGCTGCTGACGAAGTATCCGGGCACATTCGAGTATTACGGTCTGTGGAGCGCAGGCAAACTCAGCTCGACATTTACCTGCGCTGAACGTGAGAACATTGCAGCGTTGCGTGGCACCATCCACGTGGGAACGGGCCTGCAGGACCACCTGTTCTTCATCTCCGAATCATCCCCTGCACGGGCCGAATCCTTGCGAAATATCGGTGTTGACGTCGCTGAGTTCAACCTGCCCGGCATCCATTCGTGGGATATCTGGCGCGCAGAGCTCAACGACTTCATCCGCAACGTCGCATTCAAGAAAGACCTGTAGGAAACGATCTCACGCTCACAGCACATGAAGTGACTGCACAAAGGGCGGGGAGCCTGTTTTTTCAGACTCCCCGCCCTCAGTGATAAGGCCACCCTCGTCCATTACCGTCGGTGGCAGCGCCGGTATTCAGTGCGGCACCACCTCGCCTATCGCGGTGAATAGCGGTGGAGGTGACCAGTCAGCGTTACTTCACCAGGCGGGCCCCTTCGACCAGTGCGGCAAGCTTGGCCCATGCGATCGACGGGTAGATGCGTCCACCCAGACCACAGTCCGTCGAGGCAATCACGCGATCAGAGCCCACGATGTCCACAAAACGCTGGATGCGTTGGGCCACCAGCTCGGGATGCTCGACCACGTTTGTGGAGTGGCCGACCACACCAGGCACAAGTACCTTGTCATCTGCCAGCTTCACGTCCTGCCACACGGTCCACTCATGTTCGTGGCGCGCGTTGGCAGCCTCGAATGAGAAGTAGCGTGCCTTCGCCGTCAGCACGTTATCAACGATCTCGCGCAGTGGGATGTCCGTAGTGTGAGGTCCGTGCCATGAGCCCCAGCACAGGTGCAGGCGCACCTGCTCTTCCGGGATACCTTCAAGCGCAAGGTTGAGCGCATCGACTCGAGTCTGAACGAACTCACGGTAATCCTCGTAGGTGGGAGCAGGGTTGACCTGGTCCCAGCCTTCGGCCAGTGAGGGGTCGTCGATCTGCACGATAAAGCCGGCATCAGTGATCGCCTTGTATTCCTCGTGCAGGGCGTGCGCGCAGGCTTCCAGTACTTCTTCTTCAGTGCTGTAGTACTCGTTGCCGATGCGGGCAGCCGACCCGGGTGCGACCGATGCAATGAAGCCGTTGCCGCGGTCGATCCCGTTCTTGTCCAGTGCGTGCGTCAGGCCTTCGACGTCATGACGGACGGCATCTGCACCGATGTAGGTCAGAGGACCGGTGATGACGGGGAACGCCTCGGGGCCCTGATCGGTGGCGATGTGAATGCCGGAAGCCGGATCTGAGTAGGCGTCGGAAAATGCCTGCCAGTCGCGACGTTCACCGAATGATGCCAGCTTGACTTTGCCACTGGAGGGCGCAGGCTCAACGCTGAATTGGGGATCTGTCCGCAGGTCAAGTCCACCCAGGCGGGTAAAGGAGTAAAACCACCATGCACCGTAATCGACTGTCTGGGTCATCATGTGGCCGTACTCGCCGTCGTTGACCACATCCAATCCAGTCTGGTATTGGCGGGTCACGACTTCGTCCACGCTTTCCTGCAGAAGCGCTATGAACGCTTCCTCGCCCATTCGCTCACGCTCTGCATTCGCCCGGAGCAGTTCCGGGGTCCGCGGAAGCGAGCCAACGTGCGTTGTACGAATAGTCATGTTTATCTCCTCGTTAACGAGTTCAGTGCGCCTCCCGATTGACGCGCACCCCCCTAAAGTACAGAACTTCAGATGAATAATCGACGAGCATCCCACCAGATGGGCGCCACTTCCTCATTTCGTCTAGACCACTTATCCTGTGGTGTTGCCGTTAAAGTCGCGCTAACGTGTCATCCGTGCCTGTGATCACGATTATTGAACATGAAGAAGACGTCGATGCGCGCCGTCTCGTCTCCGCGCTCGATGACCTTGGAGCCTCGATACAACTGGTGCGCCCGTGGAACGGTGAGGACGTTTCCAGCGCCCTGCCGCCCGACGGTTCCGACCTCCCCGCGCCTGATGCCATCGTCGTCCTCGGCGGGCGAATGAGCGCCTATGATGACGAGCGCGCCCCGTGGCTGCCTGATGTCCGCACTCTGCTGGTGCGTTGCATGAACGAG
Source organism: Actinomyces sp. HMSC065F12 (assembly GCF_001814535.1). Lineage (NCBI taxonomy): Bacteria > Bacillati > Actinomycetota > Actinomycetes > Actinomycetales > Actinomycetaceae > Actinomyces > Actinomyces sp. HMSC065F12. The sequence continues at coordinate 41,042 of NZ_KV816938.1, read as the reverse complement.
GGAGTGCGCACGCTCGGTATCTGTTTGGGACACCAACTGATCGCGCGAGCGGCCGGCGGCTCGGTCGCCTGCTCAGATCCACAGTTCCACGAGATGGGAATCGTGCCTGTCGAGTGGGAGGCGCCCTTCGAGTCTGACGCCGCCGTTCCGATGACCCCGGTCGCTTCGGCTACAGGTGCAGCCATCATGGTGCCAGCGGTAGCTGACCAACTCAGTAACGCGATGGACGAGGGTGGCCCGTGGATCCGTCTGGTCGATGATCTTTCACGTATACCCGTTGTCTTTGCTGACCATAATGATGCGATTGACGAGCTGCCTGCGCAGGCTCGCGTCCTTGCACGCTCTGAGCGGTGTATCCATGCGATCGCGGTAGGGTCGCACGCCCTCGGCGTGCAATTCCACCCGGAAGTGGATCGCGCGTGGGTGGAGCAGTCCCTGTCAACCAGTGGCCTCAGTCAAGACGATGCGAACCAGATATTGGATGATTTTGACAGGCATGAGCGCGATATCGTCGCGGGCTGTCGGCGCCTCGCACAGTGGTTGGTCAGCGGCCTGTAAGCGCGTGTCTTTCAGCGGCCGACAGCTCTCAATTCCCGTCGGCCCTCAATTCCCGAATGGCGAGGCGCCTGCTTGCGACCCGTCACCCCTGCGCCCCCGCGGAATGCTGCGGCGGGTTGGTTCTTGCCTGGCTGGTTGTGTCGTGGTCTTGTCGCGGGGTGGAGCAGTGATCGGATCATGGTCTGTGTGCTGCACGATGCCCTGGATTTTAGGCTCCATCGTGCACAAGCCCCTAGATCTAGAGCGCTGTGGTGCACAAGCCCCTAGATCTGAGGGCTGTGTGTGCACGAACCCCTAGATCAACAGCGGGCGGGGCCACCCTCGAAAATGAGAATGCCCGGTGACCTGCATGTTCACAACCGCGGTGAAATGGGCGGGTGTGAGATCTAGGGGATTGTGCAAAAAGGAGCGAAAATCTAGGGGAATGTGCACCCGTGGAGGCTAGATCTAGGGGAATGTGCACTCGCGAGGGGGTAAACCCAGGGCATCGTGCGCGCAGGCACGCAGATATCAGGACGCGCCGCCTGCCCGGCTCACTCAACACAGATACCAGGACGCAATGCCTACCCTGCTCACTCAGTTTCGGCGTGACCTGCAGGTTCTGCGCTTCCCATGTTGTTGGCGGAGTCTGCGTGCTGGGCGAGGGAATTCGTATCCTCACTGCCACGGAAGACCACGAACTTCCACCACACAAATTCTCCTACCCCGTTGAGGACCATCGTCGCCGCTTTGATCAGGACTTCGCTCACCCCAGCATTGGCGACCACTTGGCCTAGCCACGCAGTGATCGGGATGAAAAAGACGTAGAACAGGGCCACCTTCGCCATGGCGATCGGAACATTGTTGGCTGATCGGAAGGTGTAGCGCCTGTTGAGCGTGAAGTTCCAGATCACTGACAAGATAATTGAGATGACGTGTTTCCAGTCATAAGGCAGCGGAGTCAACCAATCCAACAGCAGGTAAGACACTGCCTCGATCACGCCTGCGCTCAACGAGAGCAGCACGAACATAACGGCCTGGACTTTCGTCGATCGTTGTGCCATCATCATCACCCACGATTCAGAAGCGAAAAGATTTTTTTATTGGCTGGGTAGATCTTGCGGTACGCGTCGTACTGGCGTGCATAGGTCTGAGCCAGTTCGCGGCGCGGCTCGAAGCGAGCGTGCACTGTCACCAAGCGCCGCGCACTTTCCACGGTCGGAGTGATTCCCGCACCGACCGCGACAAGCAGCGCAGCCCCGACAGCGCCGGCATCCTGCGGATTCTCCGTCACTTCAACCGGACGGCCCACAATGTCAGCAAGAATCTGCGCAGTCACATCAGACAACGCTCCGCCACCGACAAAGCGCACAACCGATGAAGTCATGACCTTTTTTTCCTGAGTTTCGATGAACCAGCGCATGTGGTAACACACGCCTTCGACGACGGCACGCATCAGCTCCGTCTTGCCGGTATTCAATGAAATATTCATGAACATTGCGCGGGCGTTCGGATCCTCAAACGGACACCGGTTGCCATGCAGCCACGGAGTGAACAGCACTCCTCCCGCACCGGGTTCACTGCGGGAAATGACTTCCGACATGTAGTCATACAGGCTGCGGAAACGGGCCTCCATCCCCTCGCATACACTGTGCTTATCCAGGTAGACGTTAATTTCGTCGAGGGCCAGATGGTCCTTCACCCACTCCAGGCACTTACCTGCCGTCTCCAGCTCAGCAAAGTAGTGGTAGCGCGAGGGGTCCGCACCGACAACGGTTGCAATCATGGCACTCAAATCCACCGCGCGTTTATCCGTGACGGTACCGACCCACCCTGACGTGCCCATATACACGTGAGTATCGTGCAGCTCGGTCGCACCGGCTCCTACACCGATGAGCGAAGCATCGCCGCCACCGGCATACACCGGTGTCTCTTCAGGCAAACCGAGTTCGTCGGCAGCCTCGGCAAGGAGCGGACCGACCACATCGGTGCTGGCCACAATCTCGGGCATATGGGCGGGATTGACGTGAAGAGCCCGCATCACTTCGGGACTGAACCGTCCCTTCCGAGCGCGCACGTCATATAGAAGCGTGGCGAAAGCCGAATCGTGACTCATGACGAACTTGCCGGTCATCCGTGCAATGATCGCTTCCTTAGCGTCCAGCCACTTATAGGCACGCGCGAACGCTTCGGGCTTGTTGCGGCGCACCCAGTGGTATTTCCACACAGGATCTTTCACGGAAGCCGGTGCCGCACCCGTGTGGTACAAGGCTTTGGCCAATATCCCCGCGTTCACACCTGAAATGCGCGGCGCCTTCCCACCGATCAGTCCCATCTCGACGCTGGCACGCTGATCCATGTAACTCATCGCCGGGTAGACCGGGCGCCCTCGTCGGTCAACCATGACGAGGCACTGCATCTGCGCGCAAAAACTGATGCCGGTCAGTGTTGCGCACTGCTCAGGATGGTCGCGGGCAATCTGTCGGGTGGTCTGAACGATTGCCTGCCACCATTCGTCAGGATCCTGCTCAGCTCCCCCATCAGGCAGAACATGCAGTGAGTACGATGCCGAAACTGAGTCGATGATACGAATTCGGTCATCAATCTCGAACAGGCATGTCTTGACTCCCGACGTCCCAACATCGTATGCCAGCACGGTTATCACTTGTGGTTTCCTCCTTCAGGCACTTGCAAGGCGGAAATGAGGAATTCACGTGCGCCCGAGGCAAGGTCGGCATCACTCATCCCGGGGACATACAGCAACGCGCGCTGAATGTGATAGTCACTGGCTCGGGCATACTGCAACGACATCATGATGTTGTCAATGAAGAACGCCAGCGTGCTCGAATCGATATCGGTGCGAATCTCACCTGTTTCCTGCCCTTCGGCAATGAGTTCGCGGTACATCCTGAACGTTTCGCCTTCAAGCTGATCCACGCTTTCTGCCACGATCTCAGCGCTTCCGGTGGCTGTCAGTTCGCAGTACAGGCGTACCAGGTCACGATGCGTCGACGCCGAGGTTACCGCCAGTTCTGCGAGGGCACCGATGCGAGTCAGTGCGGAGTCTCCCTCGTCTGTGATTGCGAGCAGGGCGGTGCGCAATTCGTCCTGGGCGCGTCCGACGACATACATGAAAATGTCGCGTTTGGTGTCAAAGTAGCGAAACAGTGCTCCCACGGAGATGCCTGCACGCTCGGCAATAGTGTTCGTGTTGGCCGTGGCGTAGCCGTGTGCGGCGAATTCGGCAATGGCTGCTCGCTCAATCCGTTCGCGTTTTTCCGGTGCAAGCGCCTGGAACCGCTTCATTGCGGCGTTAACCATGACTCCTCCATGAGTGCTGTAACAGCTCACCTTTGCCAAAAGATTACCACGCGGAAAGCTGCATGATATGATTTTGGACGAAAACATGAGTGCGTACTCACTGCACGTAGAAACCGGCGAGGAGGCCGCTGTGGATATGAATCGACCTGGAATTGACCAGGTGATACATGAGCTCGACTCATTGATCGCACAACCTATCTATTCCATTAAACCGTCGGCACTGGCCGCTTACGAGCGCGATTACTTTGATGCGAAGTGCCAGAAATCCAAGGAGATGATCGGGGAAGCCCAGCAGTACATCCCCGGCGGCGTTCAGCACAATCTGGCGTTCAACTATCCGTTCCCGCTGGTGTTCACGAGCGCAAAGGACGCAACACTGACTGACCTGGACGGCAACACGTATTACGACTTCCTGCAGGCAGGCGGACCAACGGTGCTGGGGTCGAATCCAGAGTCCGTGCGTGAAAAAGTCATTGACCTGCTCAACACGTGCGGCCCATCCACCGGCCTGTTCCATGAATACGAATACCGGCTGGCTAAACTGATTTCCGAGTTGTTCGACAGCGTCGATATGTTCCGCATGTTCAACTCCGGATCCGAGGCATGTGCGGCTGCGTCACGTATCGCACGCCTGGCTACGAAGAACAAATTCATCATGAAGATGGGTGGCGGCTACCACGGTTGGAGCGATCAACTGGCATACGGTATTCGCGTGCCTGGCTCGAAGTGGACACAGGCCAAAGGTATCCCGCTGGCCTCGATGAAGTACACGCAGGAATATTTCCCCGGTGATCTCAAGGATGTCGAGCGCACCCTGATGGCCAACAAGCTGCGCGGCGGAACCGCTGCCATTTTCGTTGAGCCGGTCGGCCCTGAAAGCGGTACGCGCCCCGTGTCGATGGACTTCCTGCACGGCCTGCGCCGCCTGGCAACCAAGTTCGGCGCACTGTTGATTTTTGACGAGGTTGTCACCGCCTTCCGCCTGTCCGAACACGGCGCGCAAGGTCTGATGGGGATCCGCCCGGATCTGACTGTGTTTGGCAAGGTCGTCGCAGGCGGCTACCCCGGAGCCGGCGGTGTCGGTGGTCCCACCAAGTACATGCGCTACCTGTCGGCTGGTATCCAAAGTGGCGACAAGGTCAAGAAGGCGCTCGTTGGCGGTACTCTCGCGGCCACACCGCTGAGCGCCCTGGCCGGCTACTACACCGTCAAGGAGATCGCTGAAACTGGTGCCTGCGAGAAGGCGACGCGGGCTGGCAACCGCTTGACCGATGGTCTGCGTGCCCTCATCAAAAAACATCGTCTGCCGTTCGTCGCCTTCAACCAGGGGTCGATCTGTCACCTGGAGACAGTGGGGACGATGCACTTCTCGATCAACTGGACGAAACCGTGGACGATCCCTCACGTCCTGAAGGAGACATCGGCTCGGAAGAAGGAGATGGAGCATATGGGCGCCGCCTACATGGCTGAAGGCATCGTCACGTTGGCCGGCTCGCGCCTGTACACCTCGGCTGCGTACTCCGATGAGATGATCGACGACGCGCTCACCCGTTTCGACCGTGTCTTTGACCAGGTCACGAAGCTATGAGCGCGCCGGATTTCGGACCGGGCCACGTGGTGCCCGAGCAGGTTCCCCTGACCGCGAATCCACGCGAGGACGTCATTGCTTTGTCTCACGACCTGCTCGATCATGGCCTGGTAGTGCGCACCTGGGGCAATGTCAGTGCTCGCGTTCGCGGTAATGCGTTCGTCATCACGCCCTCGGGCCGTTCATATTCCACCATGCAGCCCGAGGACCTGAGCGAAGTGGATGACAACGGTCAGGCTAGCGGCCCGTTCAAGCCGTCCTCGGAATACCCGATGCACGCCTTGTGCTACCGACTGCGAGCGGATGCTGCGATGGTGATTCACACGCATCAGCCCTACGCGTCGTCCTTGTCCGTCAGCCCCGAGAGCTTCGAGTTGTCCGATGAGCATGCTCGTCTGCTGGGTCAGGATATCCTGCCGATCGCCAGCTACGGCCTGCCGGGTACGCACACACTCCACCACGGTGTTGAACAGGTTCTGTTTGATCACCCCGATGTGAATGTCGTGTTGATGCGTGCTCACGGCGCGCTGGTGTGCGGCACCAGTAAGTCCGACGCTCTGGCCCGCGCGACCCGCCTGGAGCAGGTGTGTCGTGAGATTTACGAGGGCCTCGTGCCCCAATCTCTGACCGAAGCGGAGCTCGCGCCCGATGCTGACGGCGTGGTCATGTCGCGCCGTACCTGCACCCCACCGGATTCGGCAGGGCAGATCGAGTATTTCACGCGCGATCTTGAGGGCCAGTTCGTGCCCTGCTCCCCGTCAACTCTGACTGTCAGGCTGCATGAACAGTGCTATGCGAAACGTGAGGATGTGACCGCGATCCGCGTGTGCACGGATTCGCAGGTCAGCACGTTCTTCGGACGTACGTTGACACCGCAGCTGGACGATTTTGCCCAGATCGTCGGCCTGCGCGCTGACAACAGGCTCGGCTCGAATGTCGTCCTCTTGTCGCGTGCCGCATTGTGTCTGGGAATTGACGAGGGCGACGCTGCCGCCATCGAATACGTGTTGGAAAAGAATGCGCGTGCTGCTCGAATCGCTGAGATCACTGGCGAGGCGGGGTTGTCAACGTTTGATTCCCTCTTGATGAACGTGGTGTACCGGCTGAAGTACTCCAAGCGGGCCAGTCTCCCAAGTACTGCTCATCGCTCTCATACTCAGTAAAATTCATTACCCACTCACCCAACTCCATGTTGGCTACTAACAGCCAGACGCTAAATCGTCTTCGACATTTGCGGCCGCTTATTTCAGATCACTGTTGGGAATCAGTGAAAAACAGAGATAGCCAGCAAACAAACCGAAATTCCACGCTAGCATCCTCTTGCACATCTTGAGCTAAACGCGCGATCCGCAAGCGGCTTTAATTGTCCATCCGAATAATTGCGAGACTATTACGATCACCCCATCTTTAGTGGAACAGATCTCACTCTCGCCGCAAGCGAGTACAATCAGTCATGCTTGCGCAAGAAGTCATTACACGAGGCCATAAGGGAGTGGCCGCCGAGATTTTCAACGCAAGCCTCACCCTTTCAAATATTCATTACGACGAAGTAGATTGAGGTTGATCATGAGAAGGTCTACGCGGTGGATTAATGCAATCGTTGCCATTGCGAGTATGAGTTTCCTCGTAACCGCATGCAGCGGCGGAGGAACAGCCAACCAGGCTGAGTCCTCAGCTTCGAGCGGTTCAGACAATGCAACAAAGTCCGACAAGGACTACTCCATTGCAATCGTCCCCAAGGACGCAACGAATCCGTGGTTTGTGCGAATGGAACAAGGCGTCAAGAAGTATGCCGAAGATACAGGACTCAATGTCTATCAGAAAGGCCCTGCAGAAACTGATGCGACCATGCAGGCTCAGGTTATTCAAGACCTTATCGCTCAAGGTGTAGACGCAATTGGTGTGGTTCCCGTCGACCCAGGTGCCATCGAGCCGGTTCTCAAGGAAGCAATGGATGCAGGAATTGTCGTTGTGACCCACGAGGGCGCATCACAAGAAAACACAATGTACGACATCGAGGCATTCGACAACGACGCATATGGCGCATTCATTATGGATAACTTGGCCAAGGCAATGGGCGAAGAAGGATTGTACACCACCATGGTTGGCCATGTGACAAACGCATCTCACAACGAATGGGCGGATGGCGGAGTCAAGCATGCCCAAGAAGCCTACCCAAAGATGAAATTGCTTGAAGCCGAGCCACGAGTCGAATCAACCGACAATGCAGAAGGAGCATATCAGGCGGCAAAAGAGCTACTGAAGAAATACCCAGACCTCAAAGGCATTATGGGAACATCCTCTTTCGACGCACCCGGAGTTGCGCGCGCGATTGATGAGCTTGGACTAAAAGGCAAGGTATTTACCTCTGGTACTGGAATGCCCGCCACAAACAAAGACATCCTTGACAGAGATCTTGTCTCAGCTTTGACACTTTGGGATCCCGCAGATGCTGGATACGCAATGGCCTCCCTTGCCACCAAGATTCTGAACGGAGAAGAAATCAAGGACGGCGTCGATCTTGGGGTACCCGGCTACGAAGAAATGCACTTCGCAGCGGGGTCAGACAAAGTTCTCCAAGGAAAGTCTTGGGTGACCATCACGAAAGATAACGTCGACGACTTCGGCTTCTAATCCGCGAACTCAACGAGCAAATCGTGGCAGGCGGAATCGACTGCTTCTTGTTCAGCCGATTCCGCCCTGTCCGGAACCCAATCTGACTAGCAGTCCTATAAGACGCGAAAAAGTGTTGTTCACACTACATCTAGGGGGCAAGTAATGGATGAATATCCAATAGTTGCACTACACAAATTATGCAAATCCTTTGAGGGCGTACAGGCCCTTAAAAATATCGACTTTTCTATATACCCTGGTGAAATACACTGCCTTGCCGGAGAAAATGGTTCAGGAAAGTCAACTCTGATCAAAGTCATTTCAGGCGTTCACTCCCCCGACAGTGGTACTATCGAATTTGGCACCGAAAAAGTCCGTAAGATTTCTCCGCGCGAAGCAATCGCGCACGGAATACAAGTCATTTACCAAGACTTCTCGATATTTCCAAACTTAACAGTTGCTGAAAATTTAGCCCTAAACGCTCAAATTGCATCTGGTAAGAAAATCGTGAAACCTCGTGAGATCCGCCAGGTTGCAAGAGAAGCTCTCGAGAGAATTGGAATTACACTCGACATAGACGCTCGAGTATCAGAACTATCAGTAGCAGACAAACAACTGATAGCGATCGCCAGAGCTCTTGTGTCTGACGCCAAGCTCATCATCATGGATGAGGCTACTACTGCGCTCACACGAAACGAAGTCAAGACACTATTCAAGCTTATTCTCGATTTGAAGCACCGGGGAATAGCGATTCTGTTTGTCTCCCACAAGCTAGAAGAGGTTTTCGAAATCGCAGAGAAGTTCACGATTCTTCGAAGCGGTGAGAAAATAATCACCTGCCAAAGCAAAGAACTTGACAGACGGTCTTTTTCAAAGTACATGACTGGCCGTGACTTTGATGAACAGAAGTTTCACTCGGACAACGTCAGCGAAAAGATTTCACTCAAAGTATCCAATTTATCTAGTCAAGGCAGCTTTCGCGACATATCTTTTGACCTACACCAGGGAGAGATTCTCGGCGTAGCGGGCTTACTTGGATCAGGTCGAACCGAGCTTGCAAGAGCATTGTTTGGTCTCGACCCAGTAACAGGTGGATCTCTTGAAGTATCAGGGAAGAACCTGAAAATCAAGTCGGTAAGCGACGCAGTCGAAGCCGGAATTGCATACGTTCCAGAAGACCGACTTTCTGAAGGGCTCTTTCTCACACGTTCAATTGGAGAGAACATCGTTGTCAGCGTCCTTGAGAAGTTCTCGACTCACTTCGGTTTCCTTAACAAGACAAAAATGGCACGAGAAGAAAAAGAGTGGGTTAAGGAACTTTCTATTGCGACCCCTGACCCGAGCTTCGCAGTTAATACTCTTTCAGGCGGAAACCAACAAAAAGTAGTGCTAGCCAAGTGGCTCGCTACCCACCCTGAGATTCTAATTTTAAACGGACCCACCGTGGGCGTCGACATTGGATCGAAGTACACCATCCACGCCTTCATCAAGCGTTTAGCAGATTCTGGAATTTCAATTCTGATGATTTCTGACGATTTGCCAGAGCTCTTGGAAACATGTAACAGAATTCTTGTCATGAAAAAGGGGCGTATCGTCGCGTCCTGTGACACACATTCCACAACTCAGATCGAATTAAATTCTATGATTTCTGACGAGATTTCGGAGATCGAATCATGACAACGAAACTATTCAACAAACTTAAACGCTCTAACGAGTTTTATGTTTTTCTAGTATTATGCGTAATTGCGGTGATTATTCAGGCTCGAAGTGGTCAGTTCTTCACGCTAAATAACATCGTAGACCTCATTAATGCCGCAATCGTTCCTTGCCTTTTTGGAGTCGGTGCACACCTAGTGCTCATCTCAGGTGGCATTGACGTTTCTTTTCCGGCTTTAGCGTCTCTTGCAGTATACGCAAGCACTCGCCTTCTGGTGGATCATTCATTCAATGGCGGCATTGCAATTCCTTTTCTACTTGCCATTGTCTTTGGGGCTCTACTCGGAGCTTTCAACGGAGTGTTTTGCTCACGATTGACTGTTCCAGTGCTTATTGTCACCTTAGGAACGGCAAACGTCTTTTCGGGCTTCATGCAGGGCGCTCTCAATTCTGTGCAAATTCCTAATATTCCGTCATCAATGAAGGAATTTGGAAGTGAACCACTATTTATTGTGGAAAATAAGAGTAGCGGTCTTACTTCCGCAATGCCTAAGAGCATCTTGATTCTAATTGCTGTGCTTTTTGTAGCATTTGTGATTACCCGATACACAACATTTGGCCGCTCTCTCTACGCTATCGGAGGAGATGAGGCCGCTGCCGTGCGAGCAGGTGTCACTGTCCGGCGCGTCAAGTTTGTCTTATACATATTGGTCGGCGTGATTGCAGCATTGGCTGGTATGGCTCGTACGTGCGGTATGGGCCAGATGCATCCAACGAACTTGCTTGGAATGGAAATGATGGTTATTGCTGCGGTCGTGTTGGGCGGCACGTCAATTACCGGCGGCACGGGTTCACTGACGGGGGTTGTTCTGGGAACGTCTCTCATCGTTGTCGTACAAAACTCAATGATTCTTACCGGTATTCCTACCTTCTGGCAGCGCTTTGCTCTTGGACTGCTCATCGTAATTGGTACCGGTGTTTCCGCTGTCCAGGTGATGAGAGAACATCGTCGGAAAGCAAGCATAGTGGAGGGAGAGTGAGATGTTGAAGCAGGTTGAAATGAAGTCTCCAAGCATACTCACCAAGGTTCAGGACTTCTTCAAGAAGGATCCGTACATCGCCCGGCTTTTTGTAGTCTTCCTCGCCGTGAGTCTTTTCTTCGCGATTATTAGAACCGACTCGTTTCTGAGCCTTCGCACGTGGACATCCATGGCAGTCCAATTTCCTGAATATGGTCTAATGGCTCTGGGCGTACTAGCTACAATGTTGACAGCAGGAATCGATTTGTCTGTTGTTGGAATCGCCAACGTGACAGCAATCAGCACCGCTTTGATCCTGCGTTCGGTCATGCCAACTTCGGATTCTGGCGGCAGCGCCACACTATCGATTCTCATAGCATTTGGTTGTGCACTTGTAATTGGAACGCTGTGTGGACTTCTAAACGGCATTCTCGTCGCTTACGTAAGAATTCCTGCAATTCTTGCAACTCTTGGGACCTTGGAACTGTTCAGCGGCATCGGGATCATCCTCACCGCAGGAAAGCCAATCTCCGGGCTGCCTAAGGCGTTTGGCCAAGTCTTTTCTTTCAAGTTATTCGGTGTTATTCCTGTTTCCTTGTTGATATTCGTGGTATGTGCACTCATTATGGGCTTTTTGTTGGGATTAACCGGATTCGGCAAGAAAATACTAATGATCGGGACAAATGAGACTGCTGCCGTATTCTCGGCGCTAGAGGTGAAGAGTCTACTTCTCAGGACCTATGTCACATCGGGACTCATGGCAGCAGTCGCCGGCATCGTGATGCTGGCCAATTACAACTCAGCCAAGGCTGACTATGGAGCCACCTACACACTATTGACCGTGCTCATAGTCGTGCTGGGGGGTGTCGATCCGAATGGCGGGAAAGGCCGTTTACTAGGCGTAATTGTTGCGATCGGCATCCTGCAGATGCTCTCATCAGGTCTGAACATGTTCTCAGGTATTTCCAACTTCTACAGACCGCTCATCTGGGGAGCAGTATTGCTTGCCGTCATTTCTCTGAACAGTACAAAGCTTCGCAAGATACGTAAACCAATGAAGAAAGAAGAATAGACCATGTCCGCTGAAAAACAAGTCGTAGTCGGAGCCGATTTCGCAGGATTCCCGCTCAAAAGCGCTGTTGCAGATCACTTGCGCGAGCGCGGCTGGGAAGTCGTCGACATCACGCCTAACGATGAAAATCTTCCTATGTACCACAGGGTAGGGTTCCGTCTTGGCGCAGAACTCGCCGAGGGAAACTTTGCCAAAGCCCTTGCGTTTTGCGGAACAGGTATGGGCATCCATATCGCAGCATCAAAAGTGCCGCATGTCCACGCCGCGGTTGCCGAAAGCGTTCCAGCTGCCTTGAGAGCGGCTGCAGCTAACAATGCAAACTTGCTTGCAATGGGCGCTTTTTACATCGGTGCCCCACTGGGTATGGCGATGGCCGACGCCTTCCTTGAAGCTGAGCTGGGATCCGGCTACGAAAACTGGCCTGGATTCTACGAATATCACCACATAGGGTATCTCGAGTGCGAGAACTTCGACTATGAAGCCTATAAAGCGAACAACTTCGAAGTTGTCGATCCACTCGAAGCTACGTTGGGAGACCAGCCGATAGGTCTAGCCTACTAGCTCACATTTTCTTGGCATCAATCCTGATACGAAGCTTCTAGCAGCGTTGATTCACGTCTTATCAGCCGTCCAGGCAATCGATAGTGACTCACACTGCTAGAAGCTTCTAGGAGCATCGATACGGCCGTGCGCGCCATCCGCTCAACAGGCTGGCGAACCGTTGTTAAGGACGGTCTGAATAACTCAGCAAAAGGCGTATCATCAAAACCAGTGACAAGGACGTCCTCGGGAACGCCAATTCCCTGATCCTTCAATTGTTTTATTGCGCCTACTGACAGCAGATCGCTGAAACAAACCAACGCATCTGGAAACAAATTCGATGCAAGCAAAGTCTCAACAGCTTCCGCTCCGCCACTAATTGAATGTTCTCCCTCAACAATAAGTTTCCTAGGCAGACAAACGTCATAAAAGCGACAGGCTTCTTCAGTCTCTTTCAGCCTCAGCATTGATGTAAGCTCAGTTTCCTTGCTGGTGACAACGCCGATCGTCTTAGCACCTGAGTCTTTGAGGTGCTTGATGACAGAGAACATAGATTGGCGTTCATCAATACCAACACCCGAAAACTTCGTGCATGTCGTGGGACGATCTAGCTGAATCAGAGGGATACCGGATGTGAAATCAGCAATTGATGGAGCAGACTTTACTTCATGACAAGGAACGATCAGTACACCGTCAACTGATCCAGACTCAAAAGCCCTTAATAGGCGCGCCTCTGTATCCAAGTTTCGACGGGAATCCGACAGATATAGGTAGTAGTTATTCTCGTATAAGACGTGTTCAACTTCCTCAACTAACCTTGTGAAAAATGGATTTGAGATGGATGGAACAATCATTCCAATCACCGAAGTCTTTGATAGGCGTAACGATCTAGCAATCGGATTCGTCTGGTATCCAAGCTCTTTCGCAGCTTTTTTCACTCGCTGCTGCGTGGCTGTCGAGATTAATGAAGCCTTAGCGCTCAGCGCGCGTGACGCAGTGGACTGCGAAACACCAGCTCGGCGCGCGACATCTGCCAAAACGGGGCGGCGCCGACCTTTCTGATCCATGTCACCAGTATAACGAGGAGGTCGTTGCTCATTCTGTTCTTCACTACATCTAATAGCTAATAAACACTACGAAAGTAAGTAAACGACAATTACTCGAATTCCTGTGCTACAGCTACCCCTAGCGCAACAACAAAACCTCCCGCTCTTGATTTTCCGATTTACTGGCGACCAAAATCTACGACTTATACACCACACTTTGGCTTTGTTCGCTTCGCTTCCAATTAAGAGCCTTCAGAAACCCGTTTACTTGGAGCTCAGAAAATTGTAGATATGGCTGTGCCCGGCAGCTGAAATACTCACCAAAATGCGAAATTGACAACTAACGTTGCCTACATCGAGCGGCCGTCTCCCCCTCTACTTTCTTCGGGAGATGTTTACGGCGTGGCGCACTGGATGAGCTGGCCGTGTCCGCTGGCGTAAATGTCCTTCTCGCATGCACCGACGAAGACGCTTTGACCACACGTCATGGTCACGTGAGCAGCTGAGTGGGCGCGCGGAGCAGTGGTCATGACATCAACGCTGCCGTCCAAGCACATCAAGATGCGCGGTCCCTCCCCTGGGATCAGAACTGGACCTGGCGCAGTGGCCTGTACGGGCTCGACTGCAGCGTCGCGCGTGCCGGGCGTTGTGCCGGGAAGAGTGGTGACAGACAGGGAGAATTCCTGGGCCGGTGCCAGGAATGTGTCGGTCGTTTCACTGGGGTGCTCGGCAGCAACGCGAATGGGCGGCAACGCAGAAAACTCGGCAATTTCCACCAGTTGAGCGCTATCGACATACTTGCGGGTCAGGCCCGCGCGCACCACATTGTCAGAGGACGCCATGACCTCTATCCCCAATCCCGACTGGTAGGAGTGGATCTGGCGAGGTGGAATATAGACGGCCTCACCGGGACGCAACGACACTGGATTCATCAGGAATGCGACGATGATACCGGGGTCACCCACGTACTTGGCGGCCAACCGCGTCACCATCTCATCGGTGCGTCGGGACGGAGACGTGCCGCGCTCCAGGCGCTGCGCGCATGATGCGGCAAATTCTGACACTCCCTCGGCCGTCACCGGAGAGTCCTCATCAAAAAGCCAGCCGATCAGCATCTTGAGCCCAGATCGCACGGTAGCGAGTCTGAGACGCTTGCGCAGAGAATCGGCAACCATGCCTTCCAGACCATCCAGCAACCGGCGCGCCTTACGTGGGACGCGAAACCCCACAAGCGCCTCGAAGTCGGTGAGAGCATAAAGCATTTCCGGCTTGTGGTTCATGTCGCGGTAGGTGCGATCTGCGGCTGTGCGCTCAATGCCTAGAACATCTTCGCGAATATACCCTTCGCGTGCGAGTTCCTTCGTTGGGTGCACCTGCAGTGACAGGGCTTCTGCCGGCGCGATGAGTTTCATCAGGAAAGGCAGACGCGGTCCGAATGAGTACAGCAACCCGTCGCCCAGCATGGCAGTGGGATCCTGATCGATGAGGTCGCGAAGGATTATGCCGCTCTCATTCAGCGACGTCGGACCGTCGATATGATCACCGAACCACACTTCTGACACAGGCAACTCAGAGCGTTCCGAGCCCAGGAAATTCGGGATCGCGTCGGTTGACCCCCACGCGTCGTTTTTCTTCCAGCCTGTAAGACGCTCCATAAAACGTGGCTCCTCGCATGTGCGCATCGCTGTGCGCACCACAATCCTGGTCGCGCATGCCGCACGACCCGCTCGCGACGATTCAGTCGTGTACTTCTAACCGATCTTAATCACTTTCCCGCACTGTGGCCGACTCGCCCTCGCGTTCGCGTTGCAGAAGGCGGGCAAATGGCCCGTCCTGAACTGCAAGCTCATCATATGTGCCGATCTGCGCCACATGCCCATCGTCGACCACGATGATTCGGTCGGCGCCGCGGATTGTGGAGATCCGGTGAGCAATGATGATCAGTGTGCGCCCAGCTGTTGCTTCGCGAATGCCATCGAGCACCACGGCTTCGGTAGCGCTGTCGAGTTGTGAGGTCGCCTCGTCAAGGATAGTAATCGGTGCGCCAGCCAGAAGTGCGCGGGCGAGGGCGACGCGTTGACGCTGACCACCAGAAATGCGCTGGCCCATCTCTCCGATCCGGGTGTTCATACCATCCGGTTCGCTGGCCAGCCACTGATCCAGGCCCACCTGGCGGCACACACGCTGCAGATCCTCATCACTGGCATCGGGACAGGCGAGCAGCAGGTTCTCACGCACACTCATATTGAACACATACGGGGTCTGCGGGGCGAACACGACAATGGAACGTAGATGGTGGCGCGTCACGGTGCGCACATCCGCCCCACCAATGCTGACTACGCCCTGATCGGGGTCCCACATGCGGTCAATGAGCCGTGCGATCGTTGACTTCCCAGATCCGCTCGACCCGACGATTGCGGTGACTCTTCCGGCCGGAATCGACACCGTGACATTGTGGAGAACCTGCGGGGATGGTCCTGCTGCGCTCGGGCGCGGCGGGTAGGCAAATGAGACACCATCCAGTGCGATCATGTCTTTTCCGCTCACGTCACCGTCTCGCACCTGGCTGCTGTCAGGTTCTCGCACCAGCGGGGCACGCTCGGTGATAGCGAAGATGCGGCGCGCCGATGCGAAGGCCTGGTCCAGATCAGCCATGAAGTCTTCGACTGCCAGTGCCGGAGCAAAGGATGCCAAGGTGACGCCCAGCGCCATGCACATCTGAGCCATGCTCACTGCGCCCGCCCTCGCCAATGACGCGAGGACAGCCAGTTGGACGATCAAGGCGAGCGCGACGAGAGTCTGATTCAACCCGCGTCGCAGCGCCACCACCGACGTTGTGCGCCGCTGAGCCTCATCGATCGTATCTTCGAGCTGTCGCATCGTGCGGTGCCGCTCGGCCTCGTTCGCGAAGGTCAGGATCTCGCGCACGCCCTGGACGGTGTCCGTGACGTGCTGGGACAGGTCGCCTCGGGTCGCTCGAATGGTGCGTGCAGCGTCACTGGTGGTACGCACCCCCAGCTGCGGGACGACTATGCTGACGGCCACCAGGAACGGAGCGAGCGCCAAGACTGCCCACCATGAAACCGCACATCCCAGATAGGCTAGGACGATCACGGGGCAGATAATGGCGCTCAAGCCGGGAGCGAGGGTGTGCGCAAAGAACACTTCGATCCGGTCAATGTCCTTGGTGACTCGTGAAAGAAGGTCGCCTGAGTCTTCGCTTTCGGTGCGCGCAGGAGCTTGCGGTTCGAGGCGATCGTAAAAGTAGCCTCGAAGCAATGCGAGGGAGCGGAATGCGACCCAGTGCCCGCTGAATTGCTCGAGGTAGCGCATCAGCGCTTTGCTCAGCGACAGGACAACGAGCACCACTGCCACGGTCAGCAGCGGCATCGTGGAGATATCGGAGGCAATCTTGCCAATCACCCACCCTGCTGTTGCGTACTGCGCCACGTGCAGCACCATTCCGATCACGCGCGCCGTGATCGAGATGCCCAACGGTGCCATGACAGGGCGTGCCACGTTGATCAGTCTGGCAGAGGTCTTCCAGCGTGATTCGTTCATCGGGATGCCGCCTTCCCGTCGGTCAGCTGTCCGTCGCACATCGTGATGCGTCGTCCTGACTGGTCGATCGTGTTGCGTCTGTGCGAAATGGTCAGCGTTGTGCGCCCCTGGGTGAGGTGGGCGAGCGCCTGCAGGATCTCGTGCTCACTGTTCAGGTCCACGTGAGCGGTCGGCTCATCCAAGATCAGAATCGGAGCATCCTTGAGCAGTGCGCGCGCAATCGCGACGCGTTGCGCTTCCCCACCCGATAGGGCCAGGCCACGCTCTCCCACTTCCGTGTCCAGGCCGTAGGGCAGGCGCTCCAGTGTCTGCGTGAGGCGGGCCGCGTCGAGTGCGCGGCGGAGGTCCTGGTCGGTGGCGTGTGGGTTTGCGATCAGCAGGTTGTCGCGCAGCGTGCCGGTAAACAGGTAGGTTTCCTGCTCGACGGTGGTGATGTGGCGTCGAATCCACTGCAGTGTCACGTCGGTCAGGTCGTGTCCGTTGATGCGAATCGATCCGCTGTCGGGCCGACGGTTGGCGCATATGAGGGTGGCGAGTGTGGTTTTTCCTGCTCCTGATGGCCCGGTCAGTACGACATGCTGACCGGCTCCGATGTGCAGTGAAGCATCCGTGAGGACGTTGACACCTTCCTGGTAGGCGAAGTTTACGCGGTCGATGTCGATGGTGGCGCCGCTCGTGCCGCCCGTGCTTCCGGAAATTTCTTCGCTATCCGAACCGCGAGTCACGTCACCCGCACCTCGCCGCACCGCATCACCCGCACCTCGCTGCGCCACGCCGTGCGCATCCGGGTCGATCGCATCTGCCGCGTCGCTGACCGCCACAGGCTCACTGGTCAGGCGCTTGATCTCGCGTTGTGAGGCCATTCCGCCCATGCCGACATAGAAGAACTGACCGACCCGATCCAACGGATCTAACATGATGGTGGACAGCAGGACCAGCGCTATAGCCTGGCCCACGCTGATTGCTCCGCTGCCAGCCCGCCACGTTCCCAGCAAGGCTGCTCCCGTGATGATCCCCAACGAAAAGACGGCGTCCATTACGAACAGGACCAGCTGATTTGCTGCCAGGTATCGCATGACCCTGCGGCGCACTTTCTCTGATTGGTCAGCCAGGTGGCGGCCCATTGCCGCGCCGGCATTCATCAGTGTCAGCGCTGACAGGCCTTGAATAGCATCGAGTTCAGCTGCTGCGAGCGAACGCGCTGCCGAACGGTAACGAGACGAGACGGGTTTGAATGCGGCTCGAAATGCGCCGATGGCAAGCGGCACGATCGGGATGGCCAGTGCCAAAATCAGCGCCGCCACCCAGTCGATGGCAATCGCGATGACGACGACGATCAGAATCGGCGTCGCAAGAGAAGCAATCATCGGACCGATAAACGTGCCGCGATAGTTAGCCACGCGTTCCACGCCGTCGGTTGCTGAGTTGACGATTCGGCCTGTGCGCTCGCGTGAGCGTTCAGCCGGACCGCGCGCGAAGACATGATCCACGATGCGGTGACGGTATTCCTTTTCAATAGCGCCGACGCTGTGCCCCGCAAGACGCGATGCCGCCCACGCGCTCACGCCGGTGACGACAGCGCAAATAGCCGCAACGGCCCACAGCCCCCAGCTCAGCGGCCTTGACTCGATGACAGCATCGATGACGTACCCGCTGCAGATGTACACGCCCGCGAGCGCAAGCGCCGACATCCACGACACCGCAATAACTACGTGTTTTCTGTTCATCTCTTCTACTACCTCTCCTCACAACTGAGGTATGCCTTATTCAGCATAGTGTCGTCGTGGCGTGATCACCGGAGTGTGCGTGTGAGGGTGGTCAAATACGTCGATGGGGTGCTGGTACACGCGTGTCAGACGCTCAGACGTGAGTACGTCAGCGGGCGGCCCTGAGCAGTCCACTGTGCCGTCGTGCAGCAGGATCACTCGGTCCGCATATGCGGCTGCAGCATCCAATGCATGCAGCACAATGACAACACCGCAGCCCGTCTGCGCATAGTCGCGTGCCAGCCTGAGGACGAGTTCCTGATGTCGGATGTCCATCGCCGCCGTTGGCTCGTCGAGCAGCATGAGAGGACTGGCCTGCGCCATAATGCGGGCAAATGCTGCTCTGGCTCGTTCACCACCTGACAGTGAAGGGTAGGTGCGCTCGCGCAGCGCCTCGATATCAACTTTCCTCAGAACTGCGCTGACTGTTGCCTCGTCCTCGTTTTCCTTGGAGGTGCCGGCCCACAATGCCCGCCCCATGCGCACAACGTCCACGACAGTAAAGGGGAACGCGATGTCGATACGTTGCAGGAGCACTGAGCGTCGCTGTGCCAGTTCCACCGCGTTCCATTCCCTGATGGGGCGTTGCGCGACGCGAATTGTCCCTGACTGTGGAGCGCGATCTCCGCTCAGCACAGACAGCAGGGTTGATTTTCCCGCTCCGTTGGGACCGACGAGGGCGACCACCTCGCCGGGGAATACGCGCACACTGACGTGATCGAGGATGGTGTGCTCATCGATTGTCACCGTGACGTCCTGCGCGTCGATGAGCGGTGTGTGGGGATCTGGCTGAGCGGGCAGGTCAGAGTCGCGTGAAAGCAGGGATCGCCAGGTTCTCATGCCCAGCCTCCTGATCGCGAACGTGAGCGCCTGAGCAGGTAGAAAAAGAAGGGCCCTCCGACCAGTGACGTGAGCATGCCGATCGGCAGGTCGGCGTAGGCGATGAGTGTGCGGGCACAAAAGTCCGCGCTGACCATCAGGAGTGCGCCGCCCAGCGCGCTTGCGGGCAGCAGGAGCCCATGAGAGGGGCCGATAAGCATGCGGATGAAGTGCGGCACGACCAGCCCGACGAAGGCGATGATGCCGTTGAATGCGACGGCGCACGAAACCAGCAGTGCTACCAGTGTCATCGCGATCATGCGCAGACGCTCGACGTTGACACCGACATGCCGGGCCGCCCGCTCCCCCAGTGAAAGAATGTCGAGCTGACGAGACAAAGCGAATGCGATGAGCGTGCCGATCACGCACAGGGGTGCGACGAGGGTGACTTGCTGCCAGCACGCACCGGCGATGGACCCCATCTGCCAGAACACGATCTGTTCACGGGCGGATGTGGGCGCGCGAAAAACGATGAATGAGATGATCGCTCCGGCGACCGCGTTGACGGCGACGCCCATCAAAATCAACGTCACGACTTCGGTGCGTCCTTCGTGTCGAGACATGACATAGACGATGAATGTGGTGATCAGCCCGCCGACGAATGCCAGCGTCGGTGTGGTGAGAGGCCCCAGGAATGTCCATCCGGCGATGACCGACAGTGCGGCACCAACCGCTGCTCCAGAGGAGACACCCACTGTTCCAGGCTCGGCCAACGGGTTGCCAAATATGCCCTGCATCAACGCGCCAGCGACCGCCAGCGAGATTCCCACCAGGATGCTCATCGCGATGCGAGGGAAGCGCACGTTCCACAGGGCTTCATCACCGAATGGGTGGGTGGGTGCAGGAAACCACGGCAAGCCGATTTTATGAGTAACGGATCCGAGGACTTGGTCGAAGGGAATGACGAGTTGGCCGAGCGCCGCAGACACGAGCACCGTGATGACCAGTAGAGCGGTCATCACGGTGAAGACGATGAGGGTGCGGGGTCGGGCAGTTGTCACTGACGCGCACCGCTTTGTCCGCCGTGACCGCGCCCTGTTCCAGCGCCGCCGTGTTGCCCTGTGCGCGCCGCCATCTCATCGAGGCGTTTTTGAACAATGGCTGGCTTATGGTCAGGAAGGTACGCGCGCTCCGGATCATACAGTGCCTGCCCTAACGCCACGATCACATCAGCCGTTCGCGGCCCCCACGTCATGACCTCGTAGTCAGACATGTCGATGATGCGGCGATTCTGCCCGGCAGGTGTCTGTGCAATGCCGGGCAATTTCAACATCGCATCTAGCCCGCCAACCGACGCAATGGACAGTGTCATCGTCACGATCACGTCTGGAGCCGCCTGCACCAGCGCTTCAGCATTGGTAGGTTGGGATCCTTCGAACCCCACTTCCGTTGCCACGTCGGTCGCTCCCAATGCTTCAATCAGCGCGTCGGCTCCTGAATTCTGGCCGAACCAGTCGTAGATTTTGGGACCGCGCATATACAGGAATGCGGCGCGTGGCCGTGCCGACGAATCAGTAGGAGCAATGGAAGCAACTGCCTGGCGTGCGTTCGCAATTTCCTGGTCGGTGCGCGTAGCCAGCTGAGCACCCAGCTCGTGGACACCCAGAGCATCGGCCACCGCTTTGATTTGAGTACCGACAGCGTCAAGGCCGCCCTCGTGCACGTCAGGTATGAACACGACGGGGATGCCCGTGTCGCGTAGCTGCTCGTGGACCTGTCGCGGTCCGATATTGTCGTCGGTAATGATGACCGAGGGGTGCAGCGCCAGGATGGATTCGGCGTTGAGTTCGTGCCCGTTTCGCGTGACTTGTGGCAGATTGTCGAGGCCGGGGATCGCCGTGGCCGTGTCCCTGCCGACCAGCTGGCATCCAAATCCGAGCGCGTACACGATGGACGCGAGTCCGCCGTTATTGTTCAGGGCAAGAATGCGCGTGGTGTCCGTAACCGTCTGGCGCGCACCGTCATCACTGGTCACGGTGGCAGGCAATGTCTGTGAGCTGGTTGGATCGTCGGAAATTGGGATGATCTGGTCGCTTCGCGTGTACGCGGTTGTTGGCCCCTTGAGCTGTAGCGGGTCGGGCAGATTGGCCTGAACTGATTCCGACAAGTCAAAGTCGCGGGCTTGGGTGGAGGCTGGCGGCATGTCGCATGCGCTGGCATCGGATTCGGGTACTGTCGCAATGTTGGCGCACCCGGTGACCGTCATGACGAGGGCACACGTGAGTGTGCTCAGGCATGCAGCTGGTGTCCACGAAGCCGCTTTCACTGTTGAAACTCCATCTGTCGCAGTCGGTTTGGCCAGTTGGTAAACCTCGTGCTTATATGACGCTGTTTCACATAAAAACGGCTTACCCACGTAAGAGTACGATGTTCCTACGTGGTCGGCAAATTAACACCGCCGATGGACTATCACACCTGTTTCAGCAGATCCTGTACGTCCAGTTGAACGGGTCGTCTGCACGTCCCATCTGAATGTCGGTGAGCTGGTGGTAGATCTTTTCCGTCACCGGGCCAACAGGGATCGTCACGTCGAAATCATCATTGGCCAGGCGGCCGATGGGTGTGACGACAGCGGCAGTTCCACATGCGAAGACCTCGCTGACGGCGCCCGACTGAGTGCCGCTGACCAGGTCGTCCAGGGCGATCGGCTTTTCTTCAACATCCACGCCCTGTGAGCGCAGGAGCTGGCAGATCGCGGAGCGCGTGCCGCCTTCCAGAATGACGCCAGTCAGTTCAGGTGTGCACACTCGTCCGTCGCTCATCACGACGAACATGTTCATGCCGCCGAGTTCTTCCAGATAGCGTTCCTCGTAACTGTCGAGGAAGCAGACTTGCGAAAAGCCCTTTTCCCCTGCGAGTTGCTGCGGGAGCAGTGAAGCAGCGTAGTTGCCGCCTGCTTTGGCGCTTCCTGTTCCGCCCGGGCCTGCGCGGTGGAAACCTCGGGAGACCCAAATCGACACTGGTTGGAATCCGCCCACGAAATACGGGCCCGAGGGGGATCCAATCACGTAGTAGTCAATGCGCGAAGCCGAGTGGACGCCTAAGAACGCCTCAGATGCGAACATGAAGGGTCTCAAATACAGGCTGGACCCTTCCACGTCAGGCACCCATTTTTCGTCGGCGCGAACATAGTCTACGAGCGAGCCCACGAAGTCTTCGCGGTCCATCTGTGGAAGTGCAAGACGGTGAGCGGAATGGTTGATGCGCGCAGCGTTGTATCCGGGGCGGAATGTCCACACGGAGCCGTCCTCATGGCGGTACGCCTTGAGTCCTTCGAAGACGGACTGGCTGTAGTGGAACACGGCAGCAGCCGGCGACACGGTCAGATCCCGGAATGGAATGATTTCGCGGTCATGCCATCCCTGCTGCGGTGTCCACGCCATGTGTGCCATGTGGTCAGTGAAGCGGTGACCGAAGGTGAGGTCCTTCATGATGCCGTCGTAAGTTGCCTGATCAGCGGGCGACGTGTTCTTTTCGAGCGGGAAGCGCCCAGCAATACGGTCGGCGTCCGGAAGCGGCTGGCTACCTGCTTGTTCCAATTGCGTGGGCTGATGCTCAATAGTCATCGTTACTCCTCATCGTCACTGACTTTCGCATTCGCTACCTGCAGCCTATCCCTCTGCACCGCAGAACAATATGACAGTCCATATGTCGACCTGTTTCGCACGAGCGGACGTCTCGGGCGCGCAATGCGCAGCTGCGCATGGTCGAGCCACTGCACGTGGTCGGCGTGAACGCGCGCACTCTGGCTGCGCGAGGGCTACGCTCACCTCAGTCCCACGGCAACTGGCACACCTCCTAGTCGCGTGCCAGTTGCGCTGCGATATCGCTGCCAATCTGTTCTGTTGAACGCACCAGCTGCTCACCGCTTGCCTGCGCGTCAGCGCGACGCTGCATGTCGCGTTCGATGGCATCGTGGACTGCGCCTGCTTCCTCGCGATATCCCAAGTGTTCCAACAGCATTCCGACCGATGCGATCGCAGCTGTCGGGTCTGCCTTTCCTGTCCCGGCGATGTCGGGGCCAGATCCGTGGACCGGTTCGAACATGGAGGGGTGAGTACCCTCGGGATTGATATTGCCCGACGCTGCCAAGCCGATTCCACCGGTTACCGCGCCGGCAAGGTCGGTCAGGATATCTCCGAAGAGATTGTCGGTGACGATGACATCGAATCGGCCCGGGTCGTTCACCATGTAGATCGTGGCGGCATCGATGTGGGCATAGTCGACAGTGACGTTCGGGTAGTGTGCGCCGATTTCTTCCACCGTGCGCTGCCACAGTCCCCCGGCATTGACGAGGACGTTGTGCTTGTGCACCAGCGTCAGGTGGTGCGCTGGACGGACGGCCGCCTGTTCGAAGGCGTATTTCACTACGCGTTGCACGCCAAAGGCGGTGTTCACGGACACCTCGGTGGCAATTTCCTGGTCGGTGCCGGTACGTATGGCGCCACCATTTCCGCAGTACAGGCCTTCTGTCCCCTCGCGCACGACAGTGAAATCAACGGTGCCGGGATCGGCCAGGGGGGTTGCAACTCCTGGGTAGTACAGCGAGGGACGCAAGTTGACGTAGTGATCCAGGCTGAAGCGCAGCTTCAACAGTAAACCGCGTTCCAGCACGCCTGAGGGCACTGACGGGTCGCCCACTGCGCCCAAAACGATCGCATCGGAATCATCGATCCGGGCAAGGTCCTCGTCGGTGAGAATCTCACCAGTGGAGTGGTAGCGATGGGCACCCAGATCAAAGTCGGTGGTGTCAATGTGTGTACCTGAGCCAGCAAGTGCGGCCTCCAGTGCGCGCAGTGCTTCCGGCACAACTTCGCGCCCGATGCCATCTCCGGGAATTACAGCTAATTTCAACCGTGTCATGGCTTCATTGTGTCGCTTCCATCTGCGCTCACGGTTCCTCGTCCACCATGCGAATGAGCGGCCCACATGGCGGACACTGCGCGCCGTACATGGTGCTCATGAAGGCCTGCGCATAGACCGGGGGTGGCACCTGTTCGGCGCCACCCCCGGCTCACGGTCATCAACTGAAAGATCAGCGAGCTGCTGAGCCGTCCGTGTAGTCCTCGTCAACGGACGCCCATCCGAACTTGCGGCGCAGTTCCTGACCGGTCTTTTCAATCGGGTGGCTTTCTTCCTCGGCACGCAGTGCTTTGAACTCCTGGCCGCCCGCTTCCTGGTCAGCAATGAATCGGTGCGCGAAGGAGTCGTTTTGAATGTCCGCCAGCACCTCTTTCATCGCTTCTTTGACCTGCGGGCCGATCACACGCGGACCGGACACGTAGTCACCGTACTCAGCTGTGTCAGAGCACGACCAACGCTGCTTTGTGATGCCGCCCTCGTTAATGAGGTCAACGATCAGCTTCATCTCATGGCACACCTCGAAGTAGGCGATTTCAGGCTGGTAGCCAGCCTCAACGAGGGTCTCGAAGCCGGCCTGGATCAGGTGCGAGACGCCACCGCACAGCACGCTCTGCTCACCGAACAGGTCGGTTTCGGTTTCTTCGGTGAAGGTCGTCTTGATGACGCCGGCGCGGGTGGCACCCAGGCCCTTGGCGTAGGCCAGAGTCAGATCCCATGCGTTGCCCGACGCGTCGTTTTCCACGGCGACAACAGCTGGAACGCCCTTGCCGTCAACGAACTGGCGGCGAACAGTGTGGCCAGGGCCCTTGGGCGCAACCATACACACGTCATGGTTCTTGCCCGGGTCGATGTAGCCGAAGCGGATGTTGAAGCCGTGTGCGAAGAACAGTGCCGCATCTTCCTTCAGGTTCGGCTCGATCTGTTCTGCGTAGACGGTGCGCTGGACCTGGTCAGGGACCAGAATCATGACGACGTCCGCCTCCTTGACAGCTTCGGGAACGTCCTCTACTTTCAGGCCTGCCTTTTCGGCCTTGTCCCACGAGGATGAGCCAGGGCGAAGTCCCACCACCACGTCAACGCCGGAATCTTTCAGGTTCAGGGCGTGAGCATGTCCTTGAGAGCCGTATCCGATGATGGCGACCTTCCTGGACTGGATCAGCGACAAATCTGCTCCGTCGTCATAGATGATTTCAGCCATTGTTCTAAATCTCCTTGAGTTGATCTGTGATTGAGCGTTGACCGCGGCCAATGGCGACAGCGCCTGATTGAACGATTTCTGTGATGCCAAATGGCTCAAGTGCGCGCACGAGGGCGTCGAGCTTTTGACCAGATCCAATGGATTCGATCACCACCGATTCCGGCTGGACGTCAACAACGTGAGCACGGAACAAATCGACCACTTCGAGCACGGGGGTGCGGTGTGCACCATGCGTGCGCACCTTAATCAGCATGAGTCGGCGCTCCACGCTGGAATCTGGCTCAAGTTCAACGACTTTGATGACGTTGATCAGCTTGTTGAGCTGCTTGGTGATCTGTTCAAACGGCAGACCATCGGCTTCAACGATGATCGTCATGCGGGAAATCTTCGGGTGTTCGGTTTCCCCCACTGCCAGGGATTGAATGTTGAATGCGCGGCGGGCAAAAAGTGCTGCCACTCGGGTGAGGACGCCCGGCTTATTTTCCACCAGCACTGACAAGGTTCGCAAGTGTCCCATCGGTCAGTCCTCCGTTTCCCAGTTCGGGGCCATGTCCTTGGCGTACATGATGTCGTCGTTTGAAACTCCGGCTGCGACCATCGGCCACACCATCGAATCTCGCGACACCCTGAAGTCCAGTAAGACAGGTCGATCATTGATTGACATTGCCCAGTCGATCGCTTCGTCCACCTCGTCCTCAGTTCGCACGGTCCGTGCTTCGAGGCCGTAGGCTTTCGCCAGTGCCACGAAGTTCGGAACCTGGTCACCCTCGTCGGGGTTGAGGTCGGTATTCGAATAGCGTTTCGAATAGAACAGTGACTGCCACTGCCGCACCATGCCCAGCACCGAGTTGTTGATCAGGGCAATCTTGATCGGGATCCGGTTCACCACGCAGGTGGCGAGCTCCTGGTTGGTCATCTGGAATGATCCGTCGCCGTCAATTGCCCACACCACCGTGTCGGGTTGTCCGACCTGCGCTCCCATCGCGGCTGGAATGCAGTAGCCCATTGTTCCCAGTCCGCTGGAGGAAATGAAGTGGTGAGGCTTGTCGAGTGTGAGGAACTGCGCCGCCCACATCTGGTGTTGCCCCACGCCGGTAGTGAAGATGGCATCAGGTGCGTGAGCTGACAGGCGCGAGATCACGCCCTGCGGGGCAAGGCGCCCGTCTTCCGGTTCAGTCCACCCCATCGGGTACGTGTCGCGCAGCCTGTTGAGGTAGCGCCACCACCCGCCCAGGTCGGCAGGTTTGCCGGCGTCTTGCACAGCCTTGACGGCAGCCGTCAGGCGAGGCAGGGTCGCTGCTAGATCGCCCACGATGGGAATGTCTGCCACTCGGTTCTTGGAGATCTCCGCAGCATCGATGTCTACGTGGATCACACGTGCGCGACGCGCGAAGGAGTCGAGGTTTCCTGTCACGCGATCATCGAACCGTGCACCCAGAGAAACAACGAGGTCGGCACGCTGCAAGGCTCCCACCGCTGCGACCGTTCCGTGCATACCCGGCATTCCCAGGCAGTGCTGATCCGAGTCGGGGAATGCGCCGCGCGCAGTCAGTGTGGTCACCACTGGCGCGTTGGTCGCTTCCACCAGTTCTGCCAGCGCCTCGGAACTGCGCGAGCGGATCACGCCACCGCCGACGTACAGAACTGGAGCTTGAGCTGTCGCAATGGCAGCCGCTGCTGCGCGCACCTGCTTCTTGTGCGGCTTAGCGGCAGGCCTGTAGCCCGGCAGGTCGAATGCCGGTGGCCACGAAAATTTCATCTGTGCGTTTTGGGCAGATTTTGTCACGTCGACGAGGACGGGGCCTGGCCGTCCGGTCGATGCGATGTGGAATGCTTCAGCGATCAGCGAGGGGATTTCCTGCGCGTCCGTCACCAGGAATGAGTGCTTGGTGAGCGGCATGGATGCGCCCACGATGTCTGCTTCCTGGAATGCGTCAGTGCCGATCATGGAGGCACCGACCTGGCCTGTAATGACGACGATCGGAACAGAGTCCATATTGGCATCAGCCAGTGCAGTCAATGTGTTGGTTGCTGCCGGCCCGGACGTCACGATCGCAACGCCCACTTTTCCAGTCGCCAGGGCGTACCCCTCGGCAGCGTGTCCTGCTCCTTGTTCATGTCGAACCAGAATGTGACGCATGGATGAATCCATGAGCGGGTCGTAGGTCGGCAAGATCGCGCCACCTGGCATACCGAAAATGTCGGTCACGCCCAGTGCTTCCAGGCTCGCGACGATGGCCTGCGCCCCGGTCATTGTCTGTGTTGGAGTATCGCCCATGTTCATGGTGTCCTCTCAATGGTTTGTGTGGTGGTACAAAAAAATCCCCTTCGCTCCAAGCGTGGGGATTAGGCGTGCGTTCCACCTGACATTTACGCAGCAGGATACGCACGCCGACCTACGAGGAGGAGGACGTCCGTCACTGCGATAATGTTCTGCACGTCTCATACGTTACGGCTCCGTCGGGCCGCGAGTCCCGGAATCTCATATTGTGAGAACCCGGCGTCATTAGCCAGATTGCCTGCGCTTCACAGGCAGCCCTCCGCACCCTTTCTTCGCGCCTTTTCGGCACGCATCCGGCATCGATGCAGTATCAAACCTGCAGCACGCCCTCGTCATCCCCACACCACGCCAGCAGGCCCCATGCGAGCCGGGCCAGAAAGCCAGTCGCGTCACATTCGCCAAATGTGACGACAATTGGGACGATAGACTGTCGCACCCTGAGAAATACCTGAGATAATGCCAGAGCATGTAGACCTTTGGAACTTAATGGGAGTGTGCCTGTGGCCTCTGTATTCTCATTTTTGGCTGAACAGCCCGTGCTGTTCCTGTTCATCCTGATCGGCATCGGGATGGCGTTTGGCCGCGTCAAAGTTCGTGGAATCGGACTGGGTGCCGCCGCGGTGTTGTTCTTCGCGATCATCCTGGCTGCGTGGGCGGAAACATACGGTGTTGAGCTGCGCGTCACCCGTGAACTCGGCACGCTTGGCCTGGCCCTGTTCGCCTTTGCTATCGGTATTACTTCCGGCGCATCCTTCTTCCACAATCTGCGCAAGGCCATCGGACCAATCCTTATCATGGTCGTGCTGTACATCGTGGCCGCTTCGGTCGGCCTGCTGGTCGGACGCGGATTCGGCATGAGCACCGCGATGATCACGGGCACATTTGCCGGTGCTACGACGAACACGCCCGCTCTGGCTGCCGCCGGAGAAGCGTCCGGCGACCCAGGTGCTGCCACTGTTGGCTACTCCATTTCCTACATTTTTGGTGTCATCGGCATGCTCGGTGCTGCGGCTGCTGCCCTGTCATACGGCAAGCACGACAAAGATGCGCCCAGCCCGCTGGCTAACCGCACCATCCGCGTCGAGCGCGAAGACCATCCCTTCATTGGTGACATCTACGAAAAGCTCGGCAGCCGCGTGACGTTCTCGCGTCTGCGCCGCGGTGAGGCTGGCCCGATCACGCGCCCATCCATGTCGGACACACTCGATCCTGGTGACCTGCTGACAGTTGTTGGCCCGCGTGAACTTGTGGCGCGTGTTGCCACCGAGCTTGGACACTCCTCCTCGCACTCACTGTTGCAGGACCGCTCCTACCTGGACTTCCGCCGCATGACAGTGTCTGACCCGAAGGTCGCTGGGCGAACAGTGGGAGACCTTGATTTCGCCACTCGTTTTTCCGCCACGATTTCTCGTGTACGCCGCGGTGACGTGGATATGGTCGCAGAACCAGGACTGGTGCTCCAGCAAGGTGACCGCGTGCGTGTGGTTGCTCCGACCTCCAAGATGAAGAAGATTACCGAGTTCTTCGGTGACTCGGCACGCGGCCTGTCTGACGTGAACCCGGTCGCTCTGGGCATCGGCATGGCGCTGGGCATTTTGCTGGGCGAGCTGAAGTTCTTCACCCCCACCGGTGAGTATTTCTCGATCGGTTCCGCTGCCGGCACGCTGATCATAGGCCTGATCTTTGGCAAGATCGGCCGCGTCGGCCCGATCGTCACCGCGATCCCCTACACCGCATGCCAGGTGCTCTCGGAGTTCGGTTTGCTGGTCTTCCTCGCTCAGGCCGGAGCCGTCGCAGGCGGTCAGATCATCGAAGCGTTCACATCAGGCGCATGGTGGAAGATCTTCCTGCTCGGCGTCATTATCACGTTGATCATGGCGATCGGCATGTACTGTTCGATGCGCTGGATCTTCAAGATGGGCGGCACGCGCCTGGCCGGTGTACTTGCAGGTTCGCAGACCCAGCCTGCGGTATTGGCATTTGCGAATGGCCGCACGAACATGGATCCTCGTGTGGCGCTCGGCTACGCACTGGTCTACCCGGTCGCCATGATCGGCAAGATCATGGTGGCGCAGGTCTTCGGCGCCATGTAGCTGCTCGGTTTCACGCCTGCTCTACGCAGCTAATCAGCAATTGGCGGGTCGTCCTCGTTCCTCCTTTATGGACGAGGGCGACTTGCTTCTTGTGTGAGCTGGCTACTGATCCTTGTCGATGCCCCTGCGGACCTTGTCCGAATGGAGCGACTGACGTTTGCGCCGCTCATCAATCAGGTTCAATGCAGCAGCAATAAACAGGATCAGCATCCCGACCCCCAGAGCAGGCCCAGGAACTGCTCCGCGTGTCACAAGCGCATAAATCAACCCGCCGCCCAACAGCACAGTGGCAATAACATACAAAGCATCACTGGTCACCTTCACAGTCATTGTGAATCACCTACCCATTCTTGCAATAGTCATGTTTCATGCATTCCTGCGTAAAGCCGTTCTTCCACCCTTCATAGGCCACCACGCCAACCGGGCCGAGCGCAACTGCACCTGCGCAAATCCCCCAGCCAATAGAGCCTTTCCATTGGCTCCAGGTAATCTGCCCCGAAGCTGCTCGAGATACACCATCATCGCGAGCAACCGTATAGCCAAGAGTAAGTGCCGCAACAACAGCACCCACAACCGCAGGCACATTATTCCACACCTGCTAATAATGAGGGTATCAGAGTGCTGCCGGCTCAACAAGGTTCGGCGACAAGCTGCCGCGCACAGCAGCTGTCTGACGGAAAGGGCATGCGACGCGAACTATGGGGTTGAGTGAATGGTGCGCCAAGGCCAGCATGTCAGATGCAATCACGTCAGATGCAGTCAACGTCAGATGCAGTCAACGTCAGATGCAGTCAACCGGTCAAGGTAAGAGAGCTGAAAAACTGGCCGGCACGCTTCGGCAACAGCGACTTTTCCGCACTATTCCGCGGTTCTCACATGGTGAGATCGCGCGGTGACGGCGTTCTACCTTGACCGGTTGATCTTCGCAACGTCGGCTACCTTGACCGGTTGATTAATACCTTGAACAGTTGACCGTCACTGTGGCGAGGTGCTCAGCAGCGCACTGACAGACCTTGCCCCGTTGACTGTCACCTTGGTCGATCGACTCAGACCTTGACCCGTTGGCAGTACCCGCACGACGTTGATGCGCAGCGATCCCTGCCGCACCCTCTCGCGGGGTGCCGCACGCCGTGCCGGCGCTGCAGCGGTATACCACCGGCTACCGCCCGTCGGCTCCTTCAGGGAAAGGATCGACCTCATCGCCCAGGCTGTCACCCAGCTCATCAGCTTCACCCTCGTCGATTGCCCCAGCCAGGCCGAGCGAAGGCACAGACACTGGACGCTCCATCAGCCAGTTGCGGTCAGTGAGCATGCGCGCAACCGCCAGCCCCACGCCGATTGAAATAACCGTGAAGAACACGGAGAAAAGTGCGGCAGACGCGTCATTGATGTTCCCGTTGTTCAGGTAGGCCAGCGAACGGTACAACGGCACACCCGGGATCATGATGACAACGGCGGGCACCGACAGACTCACGCGTGAGTAACGATGGCTCGAACGCGCCACCAGCGACGCCAGCAGACCCGCGCACAGTGCCGCAATCCCCACAGCAGCCTGAACGGGCAGATGCAACTCATCCACCATCGCCAGACGACCCGTGTTGATCGTCGCACCGATCAGCGCAGCGTAGGCACTGACCTTGGGCGGCGTATTAAACAACATAGCGAACCCGTAAGACGCGATATACGAGGTCAGGAACCGCAGCAGGTACAGCACCCACGGCATCAGGTGATAGTCATACTGAGGGGTGACCGACCAGTGGAAAATCAACGACACGCTCCACACGGCCACACCCGCCGACACCATCAGCATCGTGACATAGACCAGACGCGGAATCCCCGCCTGGAAATCGTGACGCACCAGGTCAATGATGCCGGTGACCAACGGGAATCCTGGCACCAGGAAGAGCACTGCTGAAATGAAGCCGGCCTGGTGGGTTGGTTCGACGTTCATGAAGTGCTGCGCGGCTGCCACCAGTGAAATGTAGATCGTGGAGGCCAATGCACCGCACGCCATCCACACGCCGAAGTGATTCATGCGACGGTGAAGCATCTGGCGGCGCAGATACTGACCGAAGAAGGCCGCGATGGCAACAACGGAGCACTCCACCCAGCCGCCGTGATTGAGAAATGAGAACGCCGCGCATGCGATACCCGATGCCAACGCGTTCGGCAGCGTCGAATACAACGGCGGCACGTGCTCGATCTCATCAAGTGTGGAGTCGACTTCCTCGATGCTGATCGATCCGGGCCCGCCCAGGCCATTGACGAAACTCGCAAGCCGGTCGATGCGGTCAGCGTTGACACCCATCGCGCGCTGCTCGGCAAGCTCGGTGCGGAAGGTGCCCGACGCGTACGCCGTGGAGATAATCTCGGTGTATGTCACCTGCGCGTGGTGCTGCTCAATGCCGACTGCCTGCGCCAGACGAGCCATGCCGTGTTTGACGCGAAATGCACTCGCACCGCTGGACAACAGCATCTGTCCCAGACGCAACACGATACGCGACGCGTGAGCAAGGCGATCGTGAGCCACCATACGGTGCAGCGTCAGTGAGGTGCGTTCACGCTCGGTGTGAGCGTACCGGTTGTGGTCTGTGCCCGTGACTGCATCCTCACGCGCCGCAGCAGTGCGTTCAGGAGCGCCTCGCCCGGCATCGCCCCGCCTGGTATCGCCGCCACCAGGCTCATTGTGGCCTGGCCTGCCGTGACGGGAACCGTCGCGACCGGGTTCGTCGTGCCTGGGATCGTCGTGCGCGGCTGTGCTCGACGAGGGCAACTCGTTGGACGCAGGTGCCGAAAAGTTCGACGCCGAGCTCGCAGTCGAATCATCTGAGGCAGAGTTTTTCACAGTAATAAATGGTGCCACCATCGACACCTCCTTGCCTAGGACAGGTGACCCGCTTCCCATCTCACACGGTGAATATCACAACGCACAGGTCTTCATCTCGCATTAACGTGTGACTAGTGTGGGCTGCATATATAGTGACCGCCCGCCCACACACCGATTAAACAGTCGCGATGCGTCCGCAGTGACACACAGCGCACTGACCGCATCTGGGATAGGAGCTTTTGTGAAACGTTCACGAGTCATCGCCGCGTTGGCCACCCTCGTCATGGGAATGACTGCGTGTGCGGGCCCGGATGCTTTCAACTCGAGCCAGTCCGGTCAAAGCGCCGGCGGCCAGGCGAACGCAGCGGCCACCATCGACATTGGCTCCCTGTACGAGCCGACGAACCTATCAAACTCAGGTAGCGGTGGGCAGGGCGCGACCGAAGCGCTGACAGGCAACGTGTATGAAACACTGTTCCGCCTGACTGATTCGGGTGACGTGGAACCATGGCTGGCCACTGAAGACGTCGTCTCCGAAGATGGACTGACCCATACGCTCACCATTCGTGAGGGCGTGACGTTCTCCTCGGGAAAGGAGATGACCGTCAACGACGTTGTCGCCTCCATCAAGCACCTACTGTCTGACGAATCGCAGTCCGCGCGCAAGAAGGAAGTATCCGTTATCTCTGACGTGCAGGCACCTGACAGCACGACCGTCGTCCTGACGCTGTCAGAGCCTTCCGTTTCACTGGACTATGACCTGTCCGGCATGTGGGTTGTTCCCGAAGGGCTCGACACCACGACGCAAACTGACGGCACCGGACCCTACACGGTGGAGGGATGGACGAAAGGTTCGACCCTCACGCTGAAGGTTCGCGAGGACTACTGGGGTGACAAGCCTGCCAATGCCGGTGCCATCTTCCACTACTTCACCGATGCGACGTCCATGACGAACGCTCTGCAGGCCGGTGACATCGACATTGTGACGAATGTGCAGTCACCGGATGCGATCCCCACTTTCGATTCGAACGCGAACTTCACCGTCTCTGACGGCATGTCCACGACGAAGGAACTGCTCGCTTTCAATGACCGAGTCAAGCCGTTCGATGATGCGCGCGTGCGCAAAGCTGTCTACTCAGCCATTGACCGCGACAAGCTCCTGGAGTCCGTGTGGGCGGACAAGGGACAGGTCATCGGCTCGATGGTGCCGCCTTCGGACCCGTGGTATGAGGACCTGACTGGCCTGAACCCTTACGATCCGGAGTTGTCGCGCTCACTGCTGGCCGAAGCTGGACTGGCTGGCGGCTTCTCCTTCACGCTGGACACTCCGACCTACGATCCGCATCCACTGGTCGCTGAGTTCGTCAAGAGCGAGCTGGCCAAGATCGGTGTAACCGTGACGATCAATCCGATCACCGCTGACGAATGGTATTCCAAGGTCTTCACAAACAAGGATTACGAAGCCACGTTGCAGGAGCACGTCAACACTCGCGACGTCGTGTGGTACGCCAACCCGGATTTCTACTGGGGCTACGACAATCCTGAAGTGTCCGACCTTGTCGAGCGTTCTCAGCACGCGCATTCCACCGATGAACAAGCCGACCTGCTGCGCCAGGCCAACAGGATCATTGCCGAGGAAGCCGCAAGCGCCTGGCTCTACCTGTACCCTCAAGTTGTGATCGCACGGTCTCATCTGAGCGGATACGGGGTCAACGGGCTGAACTCACAGTTCTTCGTGGCGGGGATTAGCGAGTCCGAGTGATCCGGTACCTGGTTCGTCGCAGCGCATTGCTGGTTGCCACTGGGGTGGCGGGCCTCATTGCAATATTTGTGCTGCTCAGGCTCCTGCCCGGCGACCCAGCCAATGCGCTTTTGACATCGACCGCAACGCCGGAACAGATTGAGGCGGCGCGCCGTCAGGTCGGATCTGACCAGCCGGTTGTGACCCAGTTCGTCCGCTGGATTTCTGACCTGGCGCATGGCGACCTGGGCACGTCGTTCACATCAGGAACGTCGGTGGGCGCTGAGATTGCCTCACGCCTGTCGGTGACCATTCCTCTGACTCTGATCGCCTTCACATTCGCCCTGATCATTGCCATTCCTCTGGGATACGTGGCGGCTCGATGGCGCAACGGGCCTGCCGGCCTGATCGTGTCGATCTTTTCGCAGATCGGCATCGCTGTTCCAGTTTTCTGGATCGCCATGATGGCGGTGATCGTCTTTGCCGTCAGGTTGCGTCTGGTGCCCGCGAGCGGTTTCCCACCCCAGGGATGGGGTACCCCGTTCCTCGCGTGGACGGCACTCGTCCTGCCGGTCAGCACCATCGCTTTCGTCTCCAGCGCGTCGATGACGCGCTACACCCGCTCAGCCGCCCTCGATGTCATTGACTCAGGCTACGTGGCGTGCGCGCGGGCGCTGGGCCAGTCGCGCACGCGCGCAATGATCCGTCACGGTTTGCGCAACGCATCGATCCCGGTGATCTCGGTAGCCAGCATCGAGCTTGCGACCACCTTCATCGGTGCAGTCGTTGTTGAGCAGGTTTTCGCTCTGCCCGGCCTGGGCTCCATGCTGACCCGAGCGATCGCTCAGCATGATTTCCCCTCTATTCAAGGGGTCCTGCTTGTCTCCACCGCCCTCGTGCTGGTCATCGGGTTCCTTGCTGACGTGCTTCAACGTATCGTTGATCCGCGTCTGCGCACTTCCCTGACAGGAGGTCGCGCGTAAATGACTCCCGCACCCTCCCCTTCGCCATCCGCTCCGCGCCGCCGGGCCAGTCGAACCGGCAGAGCCGGCCTGATCATCGGCGTCGTTCTTCTCTCCGCGGTCGCCCTGGCCGCCCTCGTCTCACTGTTCTGGCTGCCCTACCCTGTCGATGACACGTCGGGCGGCCGACTGGAAGGCGCATCGTGGCAGCACTGGCTCGGCACCGATCGCCTGGGCCATGACATCGCTACACGCGTACTGATCGGTGCGCGTATCGCGCTGACGGTCGGCGCCGGCGCAGCGCTCATCGCATCCATCATCGGCATCAGCTTCGGACTCCTTGCAGCACTTTCGCGCGGCTGGTTCGACGATGTGGCCTCCTCGATCCTGGACGTCCTCATCGCCTTTCCGACACTGCTGCTCGCCATGCTGATGGTCGCAGTTGGAGGCGCATCACTGCTGACCGTCACGGTGGCGATTGGCCTGTCGGCATCTGCCGTGATAGCGCGGCTGACGCGCATCCTCACATCACGTGTGCTGCGCGAGCAGTACGTGGTTGCCGCACGCACGTCCGGAGTGGGGACCCTTGGCATTGTCTGGCGCCATGTTCTACCCAATATCTGGCCCTTCCTGATCGTCAACGTGGCTGTGCTGTTCGGTTCAGCGGTTCTGGCTGAAGCAGGATTGTCCTACCTGGGGCTGGGCACTCCCCCGCCGAACGCGTCGTGGGGGCGTCTGCTGCTGGGTGCTCAGGCCACGTTCACCACACAGCCTCTGGGCGCAATCGCACCAGGCGTCGCCATCGTCGTCCTCGTGATCGGCGCAAATCTACTGTCGGACGGCCTGCGCGCCGCGGTCGATCCTACCCAGCAGGAGGCCTCATGACCGCGCCACTGCTCCAGGCCAACGATCTGACCGTGCGCATCGGCGGCAGCACGATTCTGGACTCGCTCAATCTGACCATGAATCGCGGCGAGCACGTGGGCATGATCGGTGCGTCCGGGTCGGGTAAATCAATGTTCGCCAAGACTGTGATGGGGCTTCTGCCTTCGCCAGCTCAGGTGAGCGGATCTTTACGGGTGAGCGACCTCAATGTGACCGGTGCATCCGAAAAAGACCTGCGCAGCTTCCGTGGAGCCACGGCGGCAATGGTTTTCCAGGATCCCCTGTCTGCCCTCGATCCGCTCATGCGTATCGGTAAGCAATTGGAGTGGCCGCTGGCCCACCATCAGCATGTACGAGGGCGACGCGCCATGCGCGCTGCAATCAATGAAGCGCTGAGCGGAGTGCAGCTACCTGATCCTGAACGCGTTGCCCACGCATTTGCGCATGAACTGTCCGGAGGCCAGCGCCAACGCGTGGCGATTGCGCTGGCTCTTGCCTGTCAGCCAGACCTCCTGATCGCAGATGAGCCCACCACGGCGCTGGACGTGACAGTGCAGGCGCATATTCTGGATGTCCTCACCCAGGCCACGCGCCAGCACGACACTGCGTTACTGTTCATCTCTCATGACCTTCCGGTGGTCGCACAGATGGCTGATCGCATCGTCGTCATCGAGGAGGGGCGGATCAGCGACGACGTGTCAACCTCGAACCTCGTGGCCGCAGACGCAACGGATCTGAGCGATGGCACACGCCGCATTGTGGAGGCGGCGCGCCACCTCGACACGATGATGGACACTATCAAGTCCCGCGACGATCGGAGGGACAACGATGAGTGATTCTGCTTTGATTTTTGACGACGTCACCTTCCACTACCCGTCAACAGATGCCGGCATTGACCACTTCAGCGTGCACCTCGAGCCGGGTGTACGCGTCGCCCTCGTCGGTGAATCCGGAAGCGGGAAAACCACAGCTGCGCGGCTGGGCCTGGGATTGTTGCCCGCGCAGTCGGGGTCTGTCACCTTTGCCGGGATGCCGGTGCGCTCGCGTTCGCGCAGTATCATGCGCAATTTCCGTTCACACGTTCAGGCGGTGTTCCAGGATCCGTATTCTTCACTCAACCCGCGTATGCGTGTCGGGGCGATCGTTGCCGAGCCGCTGCACGCGCTGAAGGTGGCGTCGGGCGCACGGGCGCGGGAGATGGTGCACGAGGCATTGCGGCTGGTCGGTGTCGATCCGCAGCGCGCTGACGAGTATCCTCGAACTTTTTCAGGTGGGCAGCGTCAACGCATCGCCATTGCCCGGGCCCTGGTGTCTGAGCCGAGCGTCATCATCGCTGATGAACCTGTTTCGGCACTGGATATGGCGACGCGCGCCTCCGTCATGGAGATGATCGATTCGATCACCCGTGAGCGCGGCATGTCGCTTCTGCTGGTTTCTCACGATCTGGCGACCGTGGCCTCAGCGTGCGACACTATCGTCGTGCTCAAGGATGGGCACGTCGAAGATCGCGGCCCGACTCGTCGTGTATTGTCAGCTCCCGAGGGTGACTATGCGCGCGCACTGATTGCTGCAATTCCTCGACTGCCAAGCGGCACCGACTGACTCACCGGAAATACCGTCCGGCTCGAAGGACACGCCGGCTGAATAGTAGGTAGCACCGTCAAGGGCCGACACTCCTCTCATTGAGGTGGAGGCATCGCCTAGGTGGATGTGATAGCCACCAGCAAGGAGGTACGGCCATGCTAGTAGCGTGTTGTATTGCATGCTCGGTCCTGCTGGGAGCGTGTTTGCAACGCATTTCCGGCATGGGGCTGGGGCCTGGTTGCTGGCCCGGTGTTGTCGCTTCTGATGGGCGGTGTGGACGGCATCGTCATGATGAATATTCTGGCTGTCATCAATGCGAGCATCATCGCGCTGACCGTGTGGCGCGACATCGACTGGAAACGGTGGGTGCTGCTCGGGCCAATCATGGTGGTCGGCTCAATTCCTGGGGCTTTGCTGGTGCGTAGTGTTTCACCTGCCTGGGTGCAGGTTATTGTTGGCGCACTCATCACCGTGTCACTGATCGCAACTGTGGTTCGAGGGGCGAAGCTACGCCCGGTTGATTTCGCTGACAACCAAGGGGTTGAGTGGTTCTGTGCAGCTTCATACCTCGTGGTGGCTCATCGCAGTAGCTGTTGGCGCGATGCTCGTGGGGATCGCTGCGGGAGTGCTTATTGCTCCTCGAGTCAGCAAGTCTCATTCCCGTGCGCTGGCACTGGTCCTAGCAGTTGTGGGCGCTACAACTGTCCTGATCAAAGGTATTATCTCGGTTTCAACCTGCGCATAGTCAGTTCTTTCACGAACATGACAACTGGGCGCTCACTGCCGCGCAGCGCCGGGGCGTAGTGCAGCCTCGTAAGTGGGTGTCAGTGCGGCGCCGCGGTCGATCTTGTGACGCTCGACAGCAAGGCCGTCGACCTCCCGGCAGATGTTCACGCGCCTGTAACGTGCGCGTTAGCTTTCATGGCCCTTCCTGCCATTTTCACCGCTTAGTGTGAGGACTGTATTTGTTTTGCTTTCATAGTGCTTAGGAGTCCGAAAATGACTACACAGCGCGCCCGGATTGTCGGGCTGACTGCGCTTTGTTCAATTGCAGCATTGTCCGTGGTGTCAACTCAGCAACTGGCTTTTGCTGACGCCACCGAGGAAGGTCCTTTCTATTCCTCGAAGCAGCCGTACATCGCACCCAGCGAAAGTGACATCGCAGGATATTCACAGCCTCCAGCAGGTTTCGACATTGAACATACTCAGCTCGTCGCTCGCCATGGTTCGCGAGGATTGTCCTCCTATAAGTACGATGCTCTGTTAATGCTGATGGCTCAGACGGCTCAGAAAGAAAACGGTTTCGTGTCACCGGAGGTGGGCGAGACCTTCATGAAGAACCTCGAGTCGATCACAGCGGCCAACGTGGCCAACGGCTACGGAATGCTCACCGGTCAGGGCGCTACGCAGCACCGCGGAATTGGTGAACGCACCTACAAACGCAACTCTGCTCTCTTCGAGCGCGCCATTGCCGAGGGTGACGCGATCCGCTTTGAGTCCTCAGGTGAGGCTCGCGCCACCGAATCCGGCGAAAGCTTCCTCACAGGGTTTGAAGCCGCCTCGCACGACAGTGTGACGCCGATCGTGGAATCCCTCGAAGCGCATCCTGAAACACTTTACTTCCACAAGCTGGAGAACCCTGATGGCTCAGTGAAGCAGGAGGGGACGCCGGCTTACGAAGTAGCCTCTCGTTACGAAGCATTCATTGGGGAGCAGACCAGTGACGGTGGAGTGATCGCCGGAGCGATGGACTACATCGAGTCGCTGCCTCAGTCGCAGGAATCAGCACGCCGGGTTCTCTCGCAGATCTTCACGCCCGAGTTTATTGACTCGATCGGAGATGATGCGCATACATGGTTCAACACTGCTGATGGCTCGAAGGATGGCGACAAGAACTGCGCACCGAACGCTGATGAAAGCACTGACGCTGATGCGTGCGGCTCCGCCAGGAAGAAGATCACCAGCGCTGTTGATGCGGCGATGGATCTGTACAACCTGTACATCATCGGTGCTGATATGCAGGAGGAAAACACCGGGG
This sequence comes from Actinomyces sp. HMSC065F12, assembly GCF_001814535.1. Classification (NCBI taxonomy): domain Bacteria; kingdom Bacillati; phylum Actinomycetota; class Actinomycetes; order Actinomycetales; family Actinomycetaceae; genus Actinomyces; species Actinomyces sp. HMSC065F12. The sequence goes on along the minus strand of NZ_KV816938.1, from coordinate 972 downwards.
AGCACGCATTCGATTTCGAGCAGTATTTCGCAAACTACCAGGACGACGCCAAGTGGTTCTCCTATCTGCTCGACGCTGAGGACTTTTACGAAAAAGGTCCGGGCGTGACGGGAACTGACGGGTCATACGCGCCTGCGCAACCGTTGCTCGATGACTTCTTCGCCCAGATCGATGAGCGCACCGCAGGTGGATCCCACGTTGCAACGTTCCGCTTTGCTCACGCAGAAACGATTGCTCCTTTCTCCGCCCTGCTTCGTTTGCCTGGTTCAACCCAGCAGGCACCTGCTGTCTCACAGCCTGTCAGCATCGACGACGTCTTTAACTACGCCACCAACGAATGGCGCGGATCCACCGTCATGCCGATGGCGGCAAACGTCCAGTGGGACACGGCCTGTCAGGCCGGCACCGATCCTGCAACGGGTAGGTCGTGGACCCCGATTGTCCGCATGCTTGTCAACGAGGTGGAAACACCGTTTAATTCCTCGTGTACTGCGGTTGCCGAAGGATCATCCTGGTACAAGGTCTCCGAGCTGCGCCATTGTCTTCTTGGACAAGCTCAAACGGAATCTCCACTGCTGACGAAGTCCTCGCCTGTTGGACCATCTGGCAAGCCAGAGGTTGATCCAGCTCAGACTACTGGTGATGAGGAGGGACAGGGGCAAGGTGTGGTCTTGGAGCGTCCCTCGCGCCTGGCTGCGACTGGTTCGGACTCTGGTCTTGTGATTGCGGGCCTGGCGGCAATCTTAATGGGAACAGTTTTGGTGACGCGCCGCAGGTAGGCTCTCACCTGGCCATTGAAGAAGCCTCCCGTCTATGGGAGCCTCCCCCCGTGCGCGGGGGGGAGACTTCTTCGGTGCTGAAAGCCAATGCGAGGGACGCACCCAGCTCGCCGGTCGGCCCCGCTGGCGTGCGTTTGGGTAGTGTGTGCGCGTAAAAAGGGGGGGTGGGGTACGTGCCTGTCTCCAGGCCTGT
>NZ_KV816937.1:0-1990 GCF_001814535.1 Actinomyces sp. HMSC065F12 | reverse complement strand
TGTTAGACGTACTGATCGAAGCCATGTGCAACGGGCTAGAAGAAGCAGCCCAACACAACTGAATAGTAGGAAGCTCCAACCCCGACGGCCATTCGGTTGTCGGGCTTATTTATGCCCCTTTTGAGGAGGAAAAGTGGACAAGAAAGACGAGTTCGACGCGCTAATGGAGCACGGTGACACGGCGAATGACACTCCCGCGGATACTGCTGAGATCGTGGAGGTGGAATACAAATGACCACTGGAAATCAGGTGATTAGGTGTGCTGCAAGCCAGTTGGGATACTCCAGGTGGAATGACCCAGCTGCTGGAACAAAGTACGGCCGCTGGTATGCGCAAGTCATGGGCGCTTCCTACTTCGCCAGCAGCGGGGTGCCGTATTGCGATATGTTCGTCAGCTGGTGCTTGGAGCAGTGCGGCCTGCAGTTCCGCTCAGCATACGTTCCGGGGCGTATCAATTACGCGCGCCAGAAAGGCTGGGTCGTCAGGCGCGAGGACGCTCTACCAGGCGACCTAGTTTGTTTCGATTGGGATGGGGACGGGACGGCGGATCATATCGGGTTCGTAGAGATCCGCTACTCCTGGTCGTATCAAACGATCGAAGGCAATACGAGTGGGAGCTGGCGCGGCAGCCAGTCGAACGGCGGCGGCGTGTACCGCAGAACCCGCTCGTTTGACAGCGTGGTCGCAGTCATCAGGCCTCCCTACAAAAGCGCTGCCAGCCCTGTGGTGCCCGCTGGGACTCTCGCTGTGGATGGCGACTGGGGCATGGCGACTACGCGCGCCTTGCAGCGTATTAATGGCACGCCGATCGACGGGATCATCAGCTCACAGTACGCGCCGAACATGCAGTATCTCCCGGCCTGCGCGTGGGCTGGCAGTGGCTGGCAGTGGGAGGGCGAGAGCGCCCAGGGCAGCCAGCTGATCGCCAAGTTGCAAAAAGCCTTCCGCACCACACCTGACGGGATCGCGGGACCGGCTTTCGCCCGTGGGCTGCAGCAGTACTACAAGGTGAGCGTGGACGGCTACGTCGGTGCTCAGACGGTGCGCGCCATGCAGCGCGCTATCAACCGACAGGTGGGAGGAAAATAGACATGTTGGGTATTGATTTTGACCCGCTGGTCGCGTGCGGTCTCGCTGGCTTTGCGTGGAGCCTCGTCCAGGCGGCAGCCGACCGGCAGCATTGGTCATCGAACGTACGCCGGTGGATCGTGCTGGTGGCAGGCGTAGCGCTCGCGGTTGTGATTTGGTTTGCTGGAGCCTACCCCGCCTCGTGGCAGCTTTTCTGCACGCAGGCTGGCGTCATTATCGGGGCTGCTACCGCTTCGTTTACTGTGCTGAAGCGTGTGGGCCTGATTGATTGGATCGGCAGGGTCACGCCAGGCGGGGAAAGCTCCGACAGCGAGCCGTACCGGCCCAAACACCTCGCCCAGGACGACGGGCCAGGTGGTCGCGTATGAGCATGAGCATGACAGCCATGCCGGACACGGTCGCTGTCGCCCTGTCAGCCCCAGAAGTCGGAGCCGGACTGATCGCACTCATCGTCGCCCTTCTGGGCGGTATCACAGCCATCGTCAAGGTCATCACACGTAAATTCGAGGACCGCCTCACCGGCATCGCACACACGGCAGACGCGACACACGAGCAGGTGGCGAATAATCACGACATGAACCTACGCGACGATTTAGACCGCCTGTCAGGCGAGTTTCACGATTTCTCAGGCCAAGTAATCCAACAACTCAAAGAGATCAAACTGAGCTTGTCGGATCAGGACAGGCAAGCGCGGGAAGCCCAGCACGAGCAGCACCAGCGCGACCAGCAGAGCGAGGAGCGCGTACTGGGTATCCGTCAGGACCTGAGGTCTGCGACCGAGAACGCGACGCGCGACCGGGAGCTGCTGCACTCGAGGGTGAATGAGACGCGGCAGGAAGTACGCGACCTAGCGTCGGAGACCAAGCGTCGGTTTACTGAGGTCGATGAGACGGTGCGCCGC
>NZ_KV816936.1:0-19829 GCF_001814535.1 Actinomyces sp. HMSC065F12 | reverse complement strand
CAGGCACGACGGCCTGCCCTTCGGGCTAGACCACCGTATCGACCAAACTGATGACGGGTGGCCGGGGATCCGCACACACGTAGGCGCGCTGGAAATCCTCGCCTCGTACGCTCGTGCGATTGCCAGTGAACGCGGCACACACACTACCGCCAGTCCGATTGCTGATTTGCAGCGTGACATTCCCTGGGCAGCAGAACACTACCCCGACTCGGACGCAGTCCTGGACGAGATCCACCGCATCCATCACCACATCGCGCGCCTAACCGGGCACGCCCCATCGCTCGTCGGCACGTGCGAATGCGGCGGCAGGATCTACAAGTACCCCACGCGCAGGGGCCTGACGGACCAGTCGTGGTGTAGCACGTGTGACAGGCTGTATTTGACCCAGGGTGATGCTGCTAGAGTCAGGCTCCAATGCGTCACAGACCTGGACGTGTATGTGACGCGGCAGGACCTGAAAACAATATGGCCCACCCTCACAGACAACCAGGTCGACCTGTGGGCGCACCGTGGGGTCATTGAGCCTAGGGCGGGGCGGCCAAAAACCTACCCCCTCGCCGTCGTCAACACGCGCATGGCAGCTACCCGTGATCATGATTGTTTGATAAAATGAAAGATGAAATCGGGACGCAGTGCGCCCAAAAACAGCAACGGGGCTGATCACCATGGCATGGGACACCACGAAATACTCGCGAGACAGACTCCCACCAACACCACAATGGAACACAATCCGCACATTGGTTGCCCAGCGTGCTGACGGTCGTTGCCAAGCCATAATGCACGACGGCGCACGCTGTCAAGCCCCAGGAACAGAATGCGACCACATCACTGACCGCTACAACACCTCGCTAGACAACCTACAATGGCTCTGCTCATGGCACCACGCAATGAAAACACGCAACGAAGCACGCGACGGCGCTCAACAAGCCAGAAAACGAAACCTCCCCATCCCCCGCAAACACCCAGGACTCTTCTAACCACTCACCAATGAGAGGGGCAGGGGACCCCGTGGCCCCGCCTTGCCAGCAATGGAAGGTGCTGTCAAAAAACTTTTGTACGGGTCTGGGGCTTTTGGGTGTGTGGCCCTTGTTTAGAGTTTTTCGAGGGCGCCGTGCTGGTAGGTGCGCCCTGTGATGGTGATGTATCGGCCTTGTGAGTAGAATTCGACCATTTGCCCGTGCCATTCGCGTTTGAATCCGGCCTGTGGGGTGGCATATCCCCAGATGTGTAGGCCGTAGCCGCTGGGGCTGATTTCGATCCAGTTGTGCGGGTAGAAATTGACGATTGTCTGTGCTGCTGGTGTGAGCGTGCCGTCTGCGTGGATGCAGTGGTCGAGGTCGATGCAGCCGATTCCGTCTCCGAGGACATAGCCGAGTGGGCGTCGTGTGGAGCGTGCCTGGGCATATGTGCTCCACGTGTCGGGGTTGGTGGATGACGCGAGTCGGCCGGTGCGCGGGTTAATGGGGCGTTTCTCGCCGTCATGGTTGATCCACCTGTTGTGGGTGCGCATTTGGCGTGGGATGGTGTTTTCCCGGTGTGCTGCGACTCTGCAGCGAGTGGAGCAGTAGAGGGCGTGTGAGCGTGTGCGGGGGCGCATTTGGTGTCCGCAGTTGGCGCATTTCCTCGTGTCCATTCTCTTATTGTAACGGTTTCTTTGTTGGTATTTCAACGTTTAGCGTGTTTGGCGGTGAGTGATGTGGCTGGTCGTGGACCTCAACCGAAAGAGGCGTCGAAGCGGGCTCGGCGTAATGCTGACCCGATTCCGCTGCGTGTGATTGAAGCTGAGCCGACGCGACAGCCGCACTTGCCGCGCCTGTTCGTCACTGAGACCGATGAGGATGGGATCGAGCATAAGCACTTGTTTAAGTGGCCGCCGATCACGAAACGTTGGTGGCAGATGTGGAGAGATTCTCCGCTGAGTGCTGATTACACGGATTCTGACTGGTCGTTCCTGCTCGATACTGCGTGGCTGCACGCTCAGTATTGGATGGGCGACACGAAGCTGGCTCCCGAGCTGCGTCTTCGGGTCGCGAAATTCGGTGCCACGCCGGAAGACCGGGCGCGCCTGCGGATCGTGTTCGCCACGGCTGACGAGATTGAGGGCAAGCCACAGCAACCGGAATCTACGGGAGCGCGCTCGCGGGCTCGTGTGAAGAAGCTTCGCGTGGTGGGTGATGAATAGATGCCGTGGAAGCCGCTTGACGGTGACCGGTTCCCTACGCTCGGTTATGACATTGCGGACTGGATGACCACGTACCTGTTGCAGCCGGATACCGACTCGATGGTGGGGTTCGTGCCAACGCAGGAGCAATTGGAGTTTCTGGTCGCCTTGTACGAGCTGGATCCGGAGTCGGGGAAGCGCGTGAAGCACCGCGGCGTGCTGTCGCGGCCGCGTGGTTGGGGCAAGTCCCCGTTCGCTGCTGCTATCGCGTGCGTGGAGGCGATGGGTCCTGTCCTGTGTGACGGGTGGGACGCTGATGGTCAGCCTGTGGGCGTGGCGTGGTCGACGCGGCGCACTCCGATTGTGCAGCTGTGTGCAACGACGGACGATCAGACGGCGAACACGTGGGACATGGTGTTGGAAATGTTGCGCGGCTCCCCTGCTCAGGAAGAGTACGGGGTGGACGCGCTGGATACATTCGTGGCGCTGCGCAGGGGGCGTATCGAGACGCGCACGTCTTCGGCCAGCTCTATTAAGGGTGCGCGCGCTGTGTGCGCGATCATGGACCAGACAGAAACATGGGTGCCTGGAAACAGGGGCACGAAACTGGCTGCGACGCTACGTAATAACGCCACAAAGGTCGGAGGCGTAACGATTGAGACGCCGAACGCTTTTACGGTCGGTGAGAACAGCGTCGCGGAGAAGACCGCGAAATTCGCTGAACTGGTCTCCCTGGGCAAAGTCAAGCCGCAGGCCGCACGCGAGCTCCTGTACGACCACCGTGAAGCCCCACTGGATACCGATCTGACTGACCGCGATTCCCTTGTCGACGGGCTGCGCTTCGCGTATGGGGACGCGGCTGGTGATCCGGGCGGCTGCGTGATTCATGATCCCCCGTGCGAGCCGGGCTGGGTGGACATCGAGCGCACGGCGAATGATTTTTGGGCACCGGATTCTGATGTGGCACTCATGTGCTCGGATTTCCTGAACCAGATTACGTCCGCGTCGGACGCGTGGCTGACCCAGCCGGAAGTGCGAGCGATCGAGGATCACTCCAAGCGCGTGACGAACACGGAGCCGATCACGCTCGGGTTCGACGGGTCGGAAGGCCGCAAGCTCGGCATCGCTGACACTACCGTGCTGATCGGGTACTCGCTCACGCAGCATCACTTTTTCAAGCTCGGATTGTGGGCGCAGCCAGATGGGCCTGCCGGTGAGGGCTGGCAGCCGCCACGCCTCGAGGTCGAACAGACCGTGCGCGAAGCGTTCGAAAAATACACGGTCGTGGGCTTCTACGCCGACCCGTCGGCAGGGTGGGCAACCAGTGTCAAGGAGTGGGAAGCACGATACTGGCGCAGGCTCAAAGCGCGTATCAGTACCAACGAGCCGATCCGATACCCACAGCGCCAGGTTGGTCAGACCTGCGAGAACTTCGCGAACCTGCTGGCCGCAATCCAGCAAAACCAAGTCACCTATGACGGTGACCCGCAGATCACCGCTCACCTGCTCAACGCTAGGAAGTCTCCCAGGCGCGCTGGCTACGTCCTCGTCAAACCGTCCGACGATTCCGACTACGCGAAAATCGACGCCACCTGGGCAATGATGTTCGCCTACAAGGCCGGACTGGACGCGACAGGCAAGGGCGCAGCACGCCCCACCAGAAGGCGCGCCCCGCGCCGACTCTACTGACACAACCACTTCTCTTGAGAACTACACATACCAGTTGGAGGTGCATGTTTCGTGGCCAGAACACTCGACGAGTGGCTTAGCTTCCTCACCTCCCAAATGGACAAGCGCGCCGAGACAATCACGCTTCTACGCGACTACACGACCGGCAACGCGCGCCTACCGGAAATGGGACCGAACCTGCGCAAGGCATGGCGCGAGTTCCAGCGCCGCTCACGATCCAACGCGGCCGCCATGATCGTCGACGCGCTCGCGGAGCGCTTGGTGCCTAACGGGCTGACGGTCGGTAACGTTGATTCTTCGGCTACGCGTGCCGCGTCGCGTATTTGGCGTGATAACCGCCTGGATGTGGGTGTGGCTGACGCGATCGCTGACGCTGTCACGCTGGGTTGCGGCTACCTGCTGGTCTCACAGGACGAGGACGGGCACGCCGTGATCACGCGTGAAAACCCCGAGGTCATGTATGTCGAGCCTGACCCTGTGCGCCCTTGGCGTGCTCTTGCCGCGATTAAAGTGTGGCGCGACATGCCATCTAAGACGGACTACTTGGTGATGTGGGCAGGCGGATTGTGCGTGACGTATACGCGCGATGCGTTTGACCACGACCGCCTGCTGCGCCGCGTCAGCGGACAGTGGACACTCCAAACCGGCTCGATCAGCACGTATGACGGCGCGGTACCCGTGGTGATCTTGGAGAACAAGAACGGCCGGGGCGAGTTCGAGAATCATCTGGATCTGATCGACCGGATCAACTGGCAGATCCTCCAGCGCCTCGTCATCATCGCGATGCAGGCATTCCGCCAGCGCGCCCTACGCCAGTCCGAGACCTCACCAGGCGTACCCACAGAAGACGAACAGGGAAACGAGGTCGACTACCAGAAACTGTTCGAGCCCGGGCCGGGCGCACTGTGGGAACTGCCGCCAGGCGTTGAAATCTGGGAATCACAAGTCACCGACATCAACCAGATCCTCACGGCTGTAAAAGATGACTGGCGAGAACTCGCAGCCTCAACGAAGACCCCACTGTCGATCATGCTGCCAGACGCGGCGAACCAGTCCGCATCCGGTGCTGAAGCGCCACAAAAGAGCCTGGTCGACAAAGCCCGGGACAGGATCAACCGTTTCAAGCCAGCGCTCGCGGTCATGATGGTCAAGGCCTTGCAGGTGGAGGGCGTGGAGCTCGGCGGGCAGACCGTCGAGGTGCTCTTCGAGCCGCCTCACGCTGTGTCAATGACGGAGAAGTATGCGTCTGCGAAGATGGCGCGCGAAGCCGGGGAATCACTGGAAACGATCCAGCGCAACATTCTCGGCTATTCTCCCGAGCAGGTTGCCCAGGACAAGCAACGCAGGTCTGAGGAGCAGATGGCGCAAGCTCTCCTGCTCGCAGCGCAAACAGCTGGCACACCAACACAGGGCGAGCAGGAAGCCGCGCCTGAACCTGTTGGGGCACCGTGATGAGCCAGATGGACGATCTGGATCTGATCGCCAAGGCGTACGGCTCGCAGGTCGGCGCGATCCGCCGCCAACTGCAATCCTTTGGCGACGCACTGTGGCAGGCACTGCCCGACTACAGGGACGAGAACATCGACATGCTCGTGCAGGCGATCGTTCCACGCGTGAAAGCCGGACAGATCCAGATCGCGAACCTCACAGTCGCCTACGTCAAGCAGACACTCATGGCGATGGGCGTGAAAGCCCCAGTCACAGGAGTCGACGAGGCCGCGATCACCAGCCTGCGAGGCGTCGACCCGCAGGAGGTATACCGGCGGCCAGCCGTCAGCGTATACACGGCGCTCAGCCAGGGAAAACCCCTCGATCAGGCTGTCAAGGAAGGTGGCCTGAGGCTCTACCAGCTCATCGGCGGTGACATGCAGCTGGCAAAAACACGCCAAGCACACCGCTCAATGCGTCGCGCTCGCGCGGGCGGCGTGCAGTTCTACCGACGCATCCTCACCGGCCGCGAAAACTGCGGTCTATGTGTCGTGGCATCCACCCAGCACTACAGGGTCGACCACGTCATGCCGATCCACCCAGGATGCGACTGCGACTTCGGACCACTGCCACCAGGCACCGGCGAGGAATGGGTCATCGACCCCGACACGCTCCAACAAGTCCACTCAGCAGTCGAGGAACGCTACGGGGAATCCGACCGAGGCGCTCGCAGCCCGGATTATTCGAAGATGATCATGACCACGACTCACGGCGAGTACGGTCCGGTCATCAGCTGGAAGGAAACCATCGCAGAACGTAGAGCATTGGCACGTTCTACAAAATTGAGAAGTCTGAGTTTCAGCTCGTCCGGTTCCCTAGATACAGGAGTGGCTGGGTTTTCGAGAAAGCGCAATGAGCGTCCTAGAATAAGTCAGCCGATTTGGAGAACTCGTAAACTAAAAACTCCACGATCGAAGAAATCACTTCAAGCGCAGAATTCACAAGCGCTTAGCGCAATGTCTCAGGCCGGGGTATGCCCTGAAGGGTACGTCTTCCCTGAAGTGCGCCTCATGCCTGCTGGGGAGGAAAAACTAGGGAGCGGCGAGAAGATCGGTGAGTTTCTCAATAAGACTACTCGTGAAATCATCATCAATAGAAATTACAAAGATATTTTTCTGACTCTGTTGCATGAGCACGGGCACGCTTTGGATTTCTACTTGGGAAATAAGGCTTTTCTGTCAGAAAATAGCGAGACATTAGCTGGTGAAATCGTAGAGAGCTTACTTAATACTCCGACAGGAAAAGTGATACCTAAAGGAGGATATCTCGCTTCATCTAAGGAAGTCTTCGCTCGAGGATTTGCTCAGTACATAGTGACAAGAACCGGTAATACGAAGTATCTGAATCGCCTTAAGAGCCTCAACGAAGCGAATCAGTCGCAATGGACAGATGAAGAATTTACTTCAGTCATACCTTTATTCGACAGGCTATTTTCGATAGAATAAGGGTATGACTGATCGAAAAGGCGTTATGGATCTGACAGCCCCTGAACTTTTCGGGTATGTCTTGACTCCAGAGGAGAACGAACGCTATTCCGATAAGGAGCTACGTCAGAAGTTTGCTGATGTGGGCTATCCGAAGGTATGGCGATGGGCGATTGAACGTCTGCGCGGTGAAGTCCCATGGAACTATGTTGACTTATACGAATAGGCTCGTAGAGCCTTCTGTGCCCGGCTGCTTGATGGTGGCCGGGTTTTCTTATACCTAGATTCTTTTGATTGGTGCCCTATAGCCGTAATGGCTGTGGGGCTTTTGTTATGCCCGAAATGGGAGAAACGAGGATCACACGATGTTTACTATGCGTAACGCTCGCAACCGCCACCTCATGTTCGCAGACACTCCAAGCGACCAAGGCGGCGGCGGTGATGACGGTCAGCAGGCGGATTCCGCGCCTGAGGATGGGCAGGACGTGGATTGGCAAGCGCAGGCCGCTCACTGGAAGGCAATGAGCCGCAAGAACGAGGATCGGGCAAAGTCGAACGCCGAAAAGGCACGCAAATTCGACGAGCTCGAAGAACAAACCAAGAGCGAACTGCAAAAAGCTCTGGATCGTGCCGCAGATGCTGAAAAGCGCGCCACAGACTTCGAAGTCAAAGCCCTGCGAGCCAGTATCGGCGCAAAGAACGGTGTGGATCCCGACCTGTTGGCGGGCAGCACGGAAGAAGAAATCACAGAGTACGCGCAACGCCTACTCGCCTGGAAAGGCACAACGAACGCTGGGGAAGACAAGCACGCCGCATCATCCGCGAATCATGCGGGAGAGCGCGGCGAAAAGATCAGCGGACCGCGACAGCTGTCGCGAGACGACCTGAAAAACATGACTCCCCAGCAGATCAACAAGGCCCGCAAAGACGGGCAACTCGACGAACTCATGGGCATATAAGCCCAATCAGGTTTTCAACTTTTCAGGAGGCAGACATGTCTACTAATAACTTCATTCCCGAGATCTGGGCAGCCAGCATCCTCGAGAACTTCCACAACGAGACGATCCTCGCCGCCTTGGCGAACCGCCAGTACGAGGGCGAAGCCCGCATCGGCAACACTGTCCACATTCCCGGTATTGAGGATATCGAGATCAAGGACTACAAGACCGGTGTGCTCAAGGATTCTGGCTCTCAGCCGATCCCGCGCACGACAGCGCCTGACGCGGTGAAGAACACCAGCACGGACCTGAAGATCGATCAGGAGAAGTCCTTCGACTTCCTCGTTGACGATATTGACCGCGCGCAGTCGAAGTACTCGTTCGACGCGTACACGAAGAGCGCGGCGGTGGGTCTCAAGGAGGATGCGGAAGCATTCCTGACCACGCTGCTGACCACGCAGGGCAAGCAGATTGCGGACACGACCGCGCCCGCTGACGCGACCGCTGCACGCGGAGTCGTGCTGAAGCTGCGTGGCGAGCTCACGAAGAGCAAAGTCCCGCAGGGCAAGCGGTACGCGCTGATCAACACGGCTTTCGAGGAACTGCTGTTTTCTGGCGACTCGAAGCTGCTTGAGGCTGACAAGTCCGGCACGACTGATGGGCTACGCGAAGCCATCGTCGGCCGCCTGTTCGGGTTCAACGTTTTGACCTCCCCGTGGCTGCCTGATGATAAGCCGATGGCTATCGGCTTCTACCAGCCAGCCCTCGTGTACGTGTCGCAGATTGACAAGGTCGAAGCGATGCGCGCCGAGAATTCCTTTGCTGATCGTGTGCGCGGCCTGCACGTGTACGGCGGCAAGATCCTGCGCGCAGACAGCACAGCGAAGATCTTCAAGGCAGCGTGATCACCGTGAAGATCCAAGGAGCAAACGGCATTGAGGTTGATGTGCCTGACGCGGTAGCGACCGGCATGATCACTGCCGGTCTTGCAACGCAGGCCGCAGACAAAGCGCCTGCCAAGCCGAGAAAGCAGCAATAAGGAATCAGGGGGTGTGGGAGCTATGGGGAGCCTGTTGCCACCATTAGCCACTCAGCAGGACGTTGAGGACGCGATTGGCCGCTCTCTCGAGTCTGATGAGGCTAGCCGCATAGGGTTTCTCCTGGAGAAACTGTCGGCGGATTTTCGCCACGTTGCGCGCAGGGACTTCACCGTCAACACGTACGTGCAGCGCCGGAAGATCGATGGCGGCGGCAAAGTGTGGCTCCCACAAGCCCCTGTGATCAGCGTGGAGAGCGCCATCGACGATCATGGTGCGCAAGTGCCGTTCCGTATGCTTCCGGGCGGGATCATCGTGGACACGTCTTCACGCGACTTCGTGACCGTCACGTACACGGCTGGATTTGAGGAGATTCCCCGCGTGATTGTGCTGCGTATTGCGGATAGCGCGAAACGCGCTCTGACCGTGGGCAGCGCGCCGCTCGCAGCCCAGGGGGTTGACCAGGTCACCCGCACGACAGGCCCGTTTAGTCAGACCATGCACATGGCTGCGTGGGCTGTCGGAGGACAGACCATGCTCACGCCTGAAGCAATGGAACTAGCGAAGTCCTGCCAGCGCGTGAAGCGCGGCCACACCTGGCACACACTCTAGGGGGCGCTGTGGATTTTGACGCATCGTGGTACACGACAGTCACTGTCATTGGCTCGCCTGGCCGCGACCGTGACGGCCGTCAAAGGCCAGGCAAAGCCGCAACGTACGAGCAGTGCCTTGTCGCTCCCGGCGTGATGAGCGAGACCTCCAACGGTGGCGTGCTGCCCTCCCCCGGTGAAGTCACGGAGGATGCGGCAACGATTTACGCGCCCGCAGGGTTCACCGTGCCTGCAACAGGCACCATCACGATTCCTGACTCTCACCCGCTGGGAGGCCAGTGGGAGGCAGTCGGGAACGTGCAGGCATGGCCGATGGGGTGCGTGCTGACTGTGCGGAGACGCCAATGAGCAGCCCACGCTTTACGCCGAACGACAGTGGACTCGGACAGTTGGTGTCTTCGTACAGGATGCAGCAGGCTATGACGCAAGCCGCGCTTGACGTGCGTGACCAAGCCATCGCGGCAGCTCCACAGCGGTCAGGAACCTACCGGAAGTCATTCGGGGTCGAGCCGGGCAAAGCGTACATCCCAACGCGCCGAAACCCGCAGGTCAGGTCCGTCGCATTCGTGACCAACACTGCGCCGCATGCCGTGTTTCTTGAGGCGTATGCGTATCAGCACAAGCGGCGGAACACTCTTGGCTCGCTCACACACAAGAAAGGGTAGGTGATTCGTATTGTTCGCTAGTGCTGTTGACATGGTGCGCGATGTGATCGACACGCAGTTCGAGGGGATTTCTGCAGCGTGGCTGTGGCAAGGATTCCTCGAGGAATTGCCGGTCGCTCACGTGCGCGCGAAAGGCGGCACGCAGGGGTTCATTGACCGGCATGATCGTGTGGAAGTCAGCGTGTACACCGCGAACCCCGTAGAAAGCCAGGGCGGCCAGCTGGGCGCACTGGATATTGCAGAGCAGTTGTATTCGAAGCTGTCGTCAGGCCCGCATTACACGACAGCTGGCGTGATCGACTCGGTCGAAGGTGAGCGCACACCGACGCTTGAGGCGTACACGTCGGGCGTGGATGTCGCGTCGTTTTCAATTTTCGTCACTCACAGGCAAGTTCCACTCACATAACAGGAAAGGCGGTAGCGTCATGGCTACTAAAACATTTGCTCAGCTCAAGTCTGAGTCCGACAATCGTAATCTTGTCCGTAAAACTCTACAGGCAGTGTGCTTCCTCGCGCCCACGAGCGCAGCACTGCCGGACGCTTTGACCGATACGTCCGGCGCTCTGCAAGAACTCCCCAAGGACTACTGGCCGGTCGGCCTCGTCACTCCTGACGGCTATTCGTTCGCTGCCGACACCACCAAGGAAGACGTGGACGCGCTGGGCTATTCTCAGCCGGTACGCTCCGACATCACAAAGGTCGCCAAGAGCATCGAAGTCACCGTCCTGGAAACACTGAAGAAGAACGTGCAGGGCCTGATTCGCGGCATGGACATGAGCAGCGTGAAAGCTGGCACAAACGGCGAAGTAACGTTCGACGAGCCCGGCATGCCCACGTTCACTGAGTACCGCCTGATCGTGATCTCCCAGGATGGGCCTGCTGACAGTGAGTGGCTCGTCGGACGAGGCTACCCACTCGTCAAGCTGTCCGAGATCCCCGAGGAAGTGTGGAACTCCAGTGATGCCACGCAGTGCAAGCTGAAGTTCGACGTGTTCCCGGATCCAAAGCTTGGCACCTCCTGCCGCCACTACATTGCCGGCACCGGCGCGGTCAAGTACAAGGACGCTCTGGGATACACGCAGCCAGCAGCCTAGGAGAGGGGAATTATCATGCGAATCTTCATGAAGAACGACATGACACGCAAGACAGATGTGCCTGCCGAAGCAGTGCAGCTGCTCGCTGAAGGCTGGACGGAGCAGACAGGCAAGAAACCTGAGCCTGAACAGAAGCTCGCCGGTAAGGGAGGCAAATAATGGCGGACAAGATCACGCCGACAGACACGCTCGCATCCCTGGATGCGGACGCGAAGCCCGAACCGTACATTCTCGGTGTCGGCAACCACCTGATCAAGTTCCCGGACCCGCTGGAACTGGACTTTGAAGAGTCCGACGAATTCCTCGCCAGCATGCGCACCGCAACCGATTCCAGCGCGTTTATGCGCAGGTGGCTATCTGACGAGGACTATCAGGCGCTCGCGGACGCGAAGCCTACTGGCCGCCAAATTCAGGCTCTCGTGCGCAGGGCCCTTGCACACTATGAGCTTGTGATGGGTGAGCCGGGGGAAGAGCGTACCTCCGGTACTGCCTGACCCGCTACCGGAGGCAGGTGCGTGCGGACCTCGCCGCCTTTTTCCACGCTGATCTCGCAACGTTGTGGCGTGGGAAAAGGTGGCGCACGCTCCTCGACCTGGTCAGCATGCTTCCGAAAGCCTCACGCACCGTGTCAGCACTGGCCAACGACCCAGAGTACGCGCGCATGGTGGTCGCACAGCTCTCGGAAAGCGAGCAGGACGAGCCGCTATCCTCCTTGGAGGAGCAGACGCGCCTCGTATGCGTCATGGAAGACCTCTACGACCTCATCGCAGCATCACTAGGTCAGAAAGGCCGCTACCCGAGGCCGACCACAATGATCGACATAGAGCGCAAACGCTCAACCAGTAGGAAAGCATTCGATCTGATAAGCCAGGTTGCCCCGTGGGCAGCGAACTAAAACCATTCTTGATAATTCAATAGGGAGGGGCTCGAAAATGGCGCAGACATTCGACGCAGGCACGGTATGGGTCAGTGTCGTCCCGTCCCTAAAGGGCTTCGGCAGGCAAGTCTCAAGCCAGATCGTCTCACCTACCCAGCAAGCCGCCACCAGGGCGGAAAACATTATCACGCGCTCCTTCAAGAAAATCTCCACGCGCACAACACAAGTCGCAGGATCCCTGCCAGCTGCAGTCCAAAAACCGCTGCCCGCTATGCGCGTGCAGGCAGCCGAAACCGAACGAGCCTTTGAGAAGGCTGCGGGGAAAGCGCAGAAAGCGTCCAAGGCGCTCGCGGATGCGCGTGGCCGTGAAGAGCGGGCCGCGCTGAGTGTGGAAAAAGCCGAGAAAATGGTGGAGCGTGCCAGAAAGGCGGGCGACCCGCAACGGCTAGCTGCTTCTGAGAAGATTCTGGCGGATAAGCGGCGTGAGTTCTCCAAGGCGACTCGTGATGCTGAGGGTGTGCTCAATGAGTACACGAAAGCCACAGCAGCACAAGGCAGAGAATCTGAGAAGCTGGCACGCATCCAGGGCGAACTTGCTGCAGCCCAAAAGGCTCTGCCGAAGAAGAATCCTCTGGCTGGCTTCTTCGAGAAGACGCCTGTCACTGCGCCGATTGTGCGCCAGTTCCGCGCGCTGCCTGGCGTGATCGGCACTCACATGACGCGCGCGCAGACCACGATCACGAGCGTGATCAACCGTATTCCCGGGCCTGTGGCCTCTGTTGGCGCGTCCATTGGGCGCGGCCTGTCTAGTGCGTTCCAGACAGCTAGTCGCGTGGGTCGCAGGTCATTTGACAGCATTAGGAGTGCGGTCAGCGGCGTGGCTGGTGCTGTCGCTGTGGCTGGCGCGGCGGTCGGCGGGTTCATCGCGTCGAATATTGGTGCAGCCGTGCAGCGCGTGGATACGCTGAACAATTTCCCGAAGATCATGAAGAATCTTGGGTACGCGCAAGAAGACGCTGCGGCAGCCGCGAAGAAACTGTCGGACAGGCTCACGGGGCTTCCCACTTCTCTTGACGGGATCATGCCGCTGGTGCAGCGTATCGCCCCATTGACGGGGAATCTGGATCAGGCCGCAGAAACAGGTCTGGCGTTTAACAATATGCTTCTCGCTTCAGGCAAGAGCATGGCGGACCAGTCGCGTGCGATGGAGCAGTACACGCAGATGCTGGCTACCGGCAAGGTAGACATGATGAGCTGGCGCACCATGCTCGAGGTCATGCCAGGCCAGCTCGACCAGATGTCGGTGGCACTGCTTGGTACTGGCAGTAAGTCGATGGACCTGTACGAGGCGCTGCAGGACGGCACAGTGTCGTTCCAGGACTTCAATAATGCGATGGTCCAGGTGAACAAGGAGGGCGTGGCCGGGTTCGCGTCCTTTGAGAAGCAGGCGCGTGACGCGACCGGTGGTATCGGCACGTCGTTCGGGCTTTTGCGTACTCGCACTGTGCAGGCGATCGGCAACATTATTGACGCGATTGGCGTGGATCGTATTACCGCGCCTATCAACGCGGTTTCGAGCGCGATCTCGACTCTGGGCAAGAAGATTTCCGATTTCATTCAGGGCGGCGTTTTAAAGGAGATGGCTCCGAAGCTGTCTGGCGTGGCCGCTGCTGCGGGCGGCCTTCTGGGCCCGCTGTCTGGGTTTGTGAAGAATTTTGCTGGGAATATTCCCCTTATCGGGAATGTCATTTCGAAGGTGCTGCCCGGTATTTCAGGGCCTCTCGGAGTGGTGATCGGTCTTGTCACGTCGATGATTTCGAAGTCCAAGCCGCTGCGTGATGCGCTGGGCGGAGCGTTCAGCAAGATTGCGTCAGCGCTCGGCGGTGTCCTCGAATCCCTCCAGTCCTCTGGTGGCCTTTTCGAAAAGATAGGCGACTTGATGGGCATGCTGGGTGATGCGATCGCCCCGGTCGTGACGTGGGTAGGCGATCTTGCTGCTGACCTGATTTCACTGCTGGGGCCCGCTCTGGAATGGCTCTCAGGAATACTGGAGTCAGCGGTCGGATGGATTCAGTCTGATCTCGTGCCGATATTGCAGTCAGTGTGGGAGTATCTGACTGTCGACATGGCTCCGACGTGGCAGAGGCTGGGCGACAGTGTGAGCGCGGCGTGGGAGACGATCAAGAGTACTGCCAGCGTGGCGTGGAGCTTCTTGTCTGACGTGTTTTCGTCGATCTGGGAGTTCCTCACTGTCAGGCTTGCGCCAGTGTGGGAATTGCTTGGCACTGTTGTGACGACAGTGTGGGGAATGATTCAAGACGCGATTAGCGTGGCGTGGACGATTATTCAGTCCGTCTTCAATGCAATTAAGAGTGTCGTGGAGAATGTTCTCGCTCCCGTGTTCAAGTGGCTGTACGCGGTCGTGATTCGTCCGGTGTGGGACATGATTAAGGGCGCGATCAGCGTGGCGTGGACGGTGATCAGCTTCATTTTCAACACGATTATTGATGTCATCACGAATATCCTCGCACCGGTGTTCACGTGGCTATGGCAGAACGTTATCGGCCCGGCGTTCTCGTTTATTTCTGGCGCGGTGAGTACTGCGTGGCAGATCATGTCAGCGATCTTTGACGTGATCATCAGCGTGCTGGGAAGCGTGCTCGGACCCGCGTTCGACCGGATGGCGAGTGTGGCGACTGCCGCGTGGGACATGATCAAGACGGGCGTTTCTTCGGCGTGGGACTGGGTTAAACGCAACGTGTTCGACCGTATCAGCGGGATTCTTGATGCGGCTGGCAAAGCATTCAACACGTTCAGGGACACTGTGAAAAACGCGTTCAACAGTATTAAGGCTGCTGCGGCGAAACCGATCAACTTCGTGATTAACACGGTGTACACGGGTGGCATCAAGAAAGCGTTCGACACGATCGCGTCAAAGATCGGCATCAAGACGCGCATGCCAGCTGTCGCGCCGATCGCAGGATACGCATCAGGTGGCGTGCTGCCCGGGTACACTCCCGGCAGGGATGTCCACAGGTTCTACTCCCCCACAGGTGGCATTCTTGACCTGTCTGGCGGTGAGGGCATCATCCGCCCCGACGCTTTGCGCCGCATGGGTGGGGCGAAGTGGCTGGATGCGATTAACCGGTCGCGCGGACGCGGGTTCTCCCCTCGTGGTGATACTGGACTGCCAGCGTACGGGTCGTTCGCTGAAGGCGGCGTGTGGGGCCATATTAAGTCGTTCGGATCCAGCCTGTGGCATGGCGCAACCAGCGCTGCCAGCTTCGTGGCTGACGTGATCAAAGACCCCGTCGGCGCAGCAGTCGACCTGATCATCACCCCGGCGAAGAACCTGCTCTCCCAGATCACTAGCGGAATGTGGGGGCAGATTGCTGCCGGTATTCCAGCCCAGCTGTTCGAGGGAATCAAAGGATTCTTCAAGGGGGAAACCGACAAAGTCGGCGGATCCGGTACCGGGCTGGTTCGCCAGGCACGCAACTACCTTGGTATTCCCTACGTGTGGGGTGGCAGTTCGATCCCGCCGGGCTTGGACTGCTCCGGTTTGGTGTACTACTCGCTCGCACAGATGGGCAAACGCGTGCCGCGCCTGACAGCGGCCGGGTACCAGAGCGCGTCGACGCCTGTCGGGTGGGGCGCGAAACGGCCGGGCGACCTCCTGTTCTGGGGGTCTCCTGCATGGCACGTCGCCATTTACAGTGGCGGCTCCAGCATGGTGGAAGCACCAAAGCCCGGCATGAGCGTACGCGAAACCGGGATCTGGGGAAGTCCCACGGTCGGACGATACAAGTACGACCAGGGCGGCTACCTGCCGCCAGGTGTCAGCCAAGTGTTCAACGGGACAGGGCGACCAGAACCAGTGTTCACTGACCGCCAGTGGGACGCTCTCAAACAGGGCAGCACGCATGGCGGGGACGTGTTTAATATCGCGGTGCCTGAGCCTGCCGCTACTGCTGCGCAGATCGTGGAAGAACTCGTGTCCGCCACGCGGCGCAGGGACTTCCTCGGCGCATTCTAAGGAGGACGTGGTGAAAATCAGGCTAAGGGGCGTCACTATTGGCGGCCTCGACACTTCAGTGAGCATTGAGAAGTTCTCCACCAGCGGGTGGGAAGTGCGCACGCACGACACTGCTCGCGCCGGCGGGAATGGCGTGCTCCCTGGGCGCGACCTGCTCGGCAAAGACACGTGGGCATTCTCCCTCGCCGCATACCGCTCCTACTCCCTTGAAGAGGGGCGCGCGGCGCTCGCGGAACTGGAAACGCGGTGGAGGGCTCCTGCTGCGCCTGGCGTGCTGCAAGAGTTGGACTACCTGTTGGATGATTCCACCACGTGGCGCACGGTTTTTGGGCGGCCTCGTAAATTCGTTGTGGGTACGCCTGATGTTCACGCGCGTATGGGAGTAGTGAAAGCGCAGTGCGAATTCGACGTGCTCGACCCACTGTCGTATGCGGCTGCCTCGGACGTGGTGAGTGCGAGCCTCGTGGTACGCGCCTCGAGAGTGACGCGCGGTTTCATGTTCCCAGCCCGCTTCCCACTCGCGATCATGGGCGGTGTGGATACTGGCGAGAAGTCAGTGCGCATCGAAGTGCCGGGGAGTGCTCCTGCCCCGGTGGTGGTGACGTTTTACGGGCCATGCACAATGCCAGCATTCAAGGCCGGCAACAACGTTTTACGCGTGGCCGGGCGGATTCCTGCCGGTGACTGTGTACGCGTAGATACGCGTACTGGCGTGGTGACCAATAAGGTTGGCGGTTTCGTCCCGTTCATGGTGGATGCGCGTGACAGGGCTTTCCAATGGCGATTGGAGCCGGGCGAGCACACGCTCACTGGGTTTGCTGTTGCTGGGAGCACGGACGATGTGCGTATCGACGTGCAGGTGCTCCCCGCTTTCACGACGATTTAAGGAGAAAACTTATGGTGATGCAGAATGTGCCGTGGGCGATTGAAGCCTCTGAGGTGTATCACTCTGGCGATGTGGCGCGCTCGCTCGCATTTTTCAGCGCTCCCGTGCACGGTGTCGGGCTGCCTGGCGACTTGAAGGTCACGCCGGTAAGTCCTGCCGGGCTGGCTGTGCAGGTAGCAGGCGGAACGGTCGCCGTGCCGTCAACGTATGCCGGGCACGAGTCGGAGACGTACATTGCGAAGAATGTGGGTGTGGAGCGCGTGGAACTCGCACCGACCGGAGCGCAGGGCAGGCGTGACCTGATTGTCGTTGAGATCCGCGACCCGCAGTATGGGACCACTCCTGAGGGGGATGATCCGACGCGCCGCCAGTACTCGAGGATCACTGTCGTGCAGGCGGGCCCAGCAGGCCTGACGCCTGAGAGCGTGTTGAAGCGGGCGAACCCAACCGTGCTGCTTGCCGAGGTGAACCTGCCTGCGAACTGTCAGGCGGTCACAGGGGCGATGATTCGGAGCCTGCGTCGCGTGGCGCGCCCACTGGTCGAATCGGGTGTTGTGCAGTCCAATCCGAGTGGCAGTTCTACGAGCGGCACGAAGTTTGCGCCGAAAGGCAGCGCACCGCAATCGCTCACACACACGCCTGTGACGGTGCCGGGGTGGGCGACAACGTGCATCGTGGAGGTCACGATGAACGGCGTGCGGTTCGGGCTCACGAGCGGCGTGCTGGTTGCTGGCGTGCGCGTATACGCTACCGACAATTTCAATAATGGCCGGCCGCCTCTTGACCACCAAAGTGAAAACGGAATCGTGACGCAGGAAGCAGCGTCGAATAACTGGAATCTGCGCCAGACGGTCGCGATGAGCGGCAAGCTCGACGTGTCCAAGTGGCAAGGTCGAACGATCACGATCGGTATGACCGGGCTGATGAGCACAGGCGGCGAAGTCGCAGTCGACTACCAAAGCGCAGGCACGATCAAGTACACGTTCCAGGGCGAGGCAATCTGATGATCAGCCTGATCGTCGAAGAACTCCCATCCGGGAAAATCCTCGCCACCGGCATCCCGATTGTGAGTCCGTCGCCAAAATTCGAGCTCAATAAAGCGTGGTCGCTGGACGTGACTGTTCCAGCAGCAGCACTGGCTTCAGGGCTGGCACTCGAATTCTTGCGCGAGTGGGGGTGCGCCTGCTGGGTTGATAACGGCACGCAGATCGTGGCAGGCGGGATCCTCCTGCAAGCACCCACCATCACCAGCGAAGGGGACTTGCGGTTGGAGTGCGGTGGGTGGCTCTCCTACCCTGTCGGCCAAGCATGGGACGCACCACGCTACGACGGAATACACGTGCCAGTGCATCAAGCAGTGCGCATGATCTGGGAACACCTCATCGAAAGATCCAGCCTACCGGTCACAGTCACAATCCCCACCACCACTGTGACAGTCGGAAAACCAGAAGAACACAAGGAGTTCACCACGTCCACCGGTGAGGACGTGTCTTTCGACGCAGGCCCGTGGCGTTTAAACCAATGGCAAACCCACGACCTCGGCAAAACACTAGACGACCTTCGTGTAGAAGCCGTATGGGAGGTGCGAGAAACCCACCGCCTGAACCAGGACACGGGCCGCGTGGACCACACAGTGGAGTACTCGCAGGGTTTTGGCGCTCGCAGGCATGACATTGTGTTGCAGGTCGGGCTGAATGTGCATCCTATGCCTGAGCTGGAGGGCGGCCTGCCGTATGCGACGCACGTGTTTTGTGTGGGTGCTGGTGAGGGGGAGCGCACGGTGATCAGCCCGACGCTTTCCAAGGAGAGTGGTGGCTTGCGTCGGTGCGTGGCGGTGTCCGATAAGGGGGCGGATAGCGCGAAAAAGGCGTCTCAGACTGCGCGCAGTGAGTTGGCGCTACGCAGGGGCGGCACGCGCGTGAAGACTTTCATCATGCGTGAGACGCCGGGGATCCCGCTCTCACTGATCAGCGTGGGGGACTGGGTGCAGGTCAGCGGTGTGACGGAGTGGGGGGCTTTTTCCCAGTGGGGAAGAATCACGAGCTGTGAGCGTGTCTTGGAATCGGACAGTGCGGTTATTGAAGTGGAAAAGGAGTAAGCGTGATGGGGCTGGGTGAGGACTGGCGTGCACGCAAAGCGGCGCGCGACCTGAGCACACTGCTGGGCGCGCAGGACAGGCGCATCACTCGCTTGGAAACTGCACAAGATTCTCGGCGCACGTCGCTGGACGTGGGCGAGACGATCGAAATCCGCAACGAGGACGGGCAGATTGTCGGCACTGTCGGCAAGAACGAGGACGGTACGTACGCGACCGTCCCGCTTGATGGCCCTGTCCCGCCTGTCCCGTCGGCTCCAAAGGTCGAGGGCGGTCCTGCGCTGACTGTCACATGGGACGGAGCCTTCTCGCAGGCTGAGCGTGCCCCGTTGGATTTCAAGTGTGTTGAAATTGGTATCGGCACGAAAGGCAGTCTCCAGCCCGTCGGTGTAATTACTGCTGCAGGCGCGAAAACACTGTCGCTCATTCCAGGCGACTATGAGGTGGCGCTGCGCGCTGTGAGCGTGCCGGGCAAGAAGTCAACATGGACGTCTGCCGTCTCTGTCACGGTGGAGGGGACGGCTACGCAGAAAGCTCTCGATAAGGCCGAGGAGAATATCAACGCGGCAGAAAGTGCTGCGCAGCGCGCGCGTGAGGCGGCTGAGTCGGCGCGGAAAGTGGCGGACAGTAAGAACACTATTTCTCGTTCTGACAAGGCTCCTGATCGTAACGGTGCGGCTGTTGGGGACGTGTGGTGGCAGGTTGCCGGTGGCGGGGTGGTTGTCGGGCAGTGGCGTTGGGACGGCTCGCGGTGGGTGAAAAGCCCTGTGGGAAGTGAGGCGGTAGCGTCGCTCACGGCTGACAAGCTGCGCGCGGCTACGGGCAGTT
>NZ_KV816935.1:0-32910 GCF_001814535.1 Actinomyces sp. HMSC065F12 | reverse complement strand
ACCGACCACGCCGAAAAAACCCACGGACACTAACTAGGAAGGACAGTCGCAAACGAACATCACAAGCAACGCAACACTATTCAACAAAACTAGCAACGCACCACGCGTGAACGCTTGAAACTCAGCACAATCGTGCGGGCGATTCAGGGTCATGAGGTAGAAGACTGGCGAGCGTCATCAGATCGGAAAGAGCTTATTTTTTCAGGAGATCCGGCTCGCACACACTGCTGTTCTTCAACGGATGTGATTGCAATTAATCGATCTCATACGACACGGTCAAAGCGGCATGGTCTGACATGCGCGCATCGTAAGAGGCGGCGCGATCAATCGAAAAGGACCGTGCCTTTTGCGCCAGATCCGCCGTCACGAACTGATAATCAATGCGCCACCCGGCGTCATTATCGAATGCTTTGCCTCGCCACGACCACCACGTGTATGGGCCTTGGACATCCCCCGCAAGCTCGCGGACGGTGTCGCACCAGCCACCCTCGGCCCATGACGACACAAAGGCAATTTCCTCGTCGAGCACTCCGGCACGCTTGTTGTGGTTCGGCTTCCAGTTCTTGATGTCCAATTTGGAGCGAACGATGTTGAAATCTCCAGCAACGAGAGCTTGACGCCCCTTCGCCGAATTCGCAGCTTTCAACAGTTCGCTCATGCGCGCTGACACCATCGGCAGGTGCGCCATCTTGGCGTCCTGCTTCGGCGTATCCTTCTCGCCCGAATGGAAATACGCCGACACAAGCGTCAGTGGAGTGGCAAATTCAAGGTCCACTTCCAGCCAGCGACCCGAATCCACATCACTTTCCTGGTCGTCCAGCGTTGTCCGCACGTCTCCGATCAGCGCCTCGTTCTCAATCGGGACAGCGACTGCTACGCCCGCACGCCCTTTCGCCCGCGACGGCACGGCCACAACATGCCACTGCGACCCCAGAATCTCACGCGTCACTTCTTCCGGCGCGCGCACCTCCTGCATCAGGAGGACGTCGGGGTGCTGGCGATTCAACCAGTCGTTCAGTCCTCGTTTAGCGGCAGCGCGGATCCCGTTGAGGTTGACAGTCGTGACGTTCAGCATGCCTCTATTGTGCCCGAAACTTCACCGAGTGGTCGCTTGCAAGCGACCACTCGACATCACGGACTTGGCAAGGCAGCGAGAAATGGCTATTCTATAGCCAACCAAGGATACCCCCTTGGGGTATTGATTTTCGTTGTCACCTAGCGAAAGGACGCCATGTCGCCCGATGTCGAGCATCGCGATTGCTGCGAGGAGTCGGAGCAATCATCACCCCACAGCAGGCCCACATCCGCCGAGAAGTCGCTTGCAAGCGACCACTCGCATTCACATTCGCACTCGCATGCTGCCAGTTCCCGAGGGCGTCTGATTGCAGCCTTGTCCATTACGGCAACTGTCCTCCTCGTCGAGACAATCGGCGGCGCACTTTCAGGATCACTCGCACTTTTTGCAGATGCCGGCCACATGGCGGTGGACTCCACCGGGCTGGTGATTGCGCTGATCGCGGCTCACCTTTCGCTGCGCCCGCGCACCGACAGATTCACATGGGGTCTCGCACGATCCGAAGTTGTCGCAGCGGCACTGCAGGCAGGTATGCTCGCCGCGATCTGCGTGATGATCGCATATGAAGCCATCGGCCGCTTCATGAACCCCGAGCAACTCGACACCCGCATCATGCTGATCGTCGGTATCCTCGGCCTGGCTGCAAACGTCGCTTCCCTACTCGTGCTGATGGGGGGCCGCAGTTCCTCGTTGAACATGCGCGCAGCGTTCCTCGAGGTTGCCACCGACGCGTTAGGGTCGGTCGCGGTCATCATCGGTGCGGTCGTCGCCCATTTCAGCGGATGGCTCCAAGCGGATGCCCTTGCCTCACTGCTCATCGCGTGCATGATGGCTCCGAGGGCGATCACGCTTTTACGCCGCTCGGTGGCGATCCTGATGGAGGAAACACCACCCGGCCTGGAACTGGCAACGGTGCGTGAGCATATGCTCCATGTTCAAGGAGTCGAAGACGTGCATGACCTGCATGCCTCGACCATTGCGACAGGAGTGATAGCCCTGACGGCTCACGTCACCGTCCAACCCGAGTTGAACGAGCACGAGCGATCCGACATTTTGCACACACTCGCCAGCTGCGTACAGGACCACTTCCCCGTCACGATCACGCATTCCACGTTCCAGTTGGAAAGCCCACAGCACCGCGAACATGAACAGTTAAGGCACTAAGCTCACACCTGCGCATCTACACCTGAGCGGAGAAACCCGCCTGTCGCTCAGCCATTTCAACCACGTTCGCCAACAGGAGGGCACGCGTCATCGGCCCGACGCCACCGGGATTCGGTGACAGCCATGCCGCAACACGATCAACTCCGTCGGCCACATCTCCATGCAGCCGCGCCCGGCCATCAGCTTCCGTCACGCGAGAAACGCCAACATCGAGCACCGCCGCGCCTTCACGCACCATGTCAGCGGTGATCAGTCCCGGCGAGCCAGCCGCAGCCACAATCACGTCAGCATTGCGCACCTGTTCAGCGAGGTTGCGCGTGCCCGTATGGCACAGCGTCACGGTCGCGTTGATGTTCTTACGGGTCAGCAGCAATCCAATCGAACGGCCGACGGTCACTCCCCTGCCAACCACGCATACATTCGCGCCATTGAGCTCCACGCCGTAGCGCTCCAACAGCTCAATGACGGCGCGCGGCGTACACGGAAGGGGCGAGGTGATGTCACCTTTTGCGCGCAGCACCAAGCGGCCCAGGTTCATCGG
The DNA here is from genome assembly GCF_001814535.1 of Actinomyces sp. HMSC065F12. Classification (NCBI taxonomy): domain Bacteria; kingdom Bacillati; phylum Actinomycetota; class Actinomycetes; order Actinomycetales; family Actinomycetaceae; genus Actinomyces; species Actinomyces sp. HMSC065F12. Next base: position 30,130 of record NZ_KV816935.1, on the reverse strand, counting down.
ATGCAGGCCGTCAGCGTCCTTATCCGGATCGATGTGCTCCAACACGGCCTGGGAATCGACCCCGACGGGTAGCGGAAGCTGCACAATGAAACCCGTGCAGGCAGGATCAGCGTTGAGCTGGTCGACAGCCTGCTCGATATCAGCCTGAGAGGCCGACTCGGGCAAGTCAATGCGAATCGACTCGAGGCCAACCTCCGCACAGTCACGGTGTTTGCCGGCAACATAGGTCACTGACCCGGGATCTTCACCCACCAGGATTGTTCCCAGTCCTGCATGAACACCGGCTTCACGCAGACGTGAGATGCGCTCAGCAAGCTCGCCCTTTATAGCAGCAGCGGTGGCTTTCCCATCCAGTACCTGTGCGGCACCTTCCCACGGCGCTCTCACTGCTGCAGCCCGTCGTACAACGGGAAGGCATCAGTCAGTGCACGCACGCGCGCCTGCAGACCCTCCATATCCACTGTCTCCTTGGAGGCCGCCTGAACCAGTGCGGTCGCGATGATGTCGGCAACTTCGGTGAACTCCTCATCACCAAAACCGCGCGTAGCCAGCGCCGGCGTTCCGATACGCAGACCGGATGTGACTGCCGGTGGGCGCGGGTCAAACGGCACAGCATTGCGATTGACCGTGATGCCGACTTCGTGCAGCAGATCCTCAGCCTGCTTGCCGTCAAGAGTTGAATCAACCAGGTCAACGAGCACCAGGTGCACATCGGTGCCGCCGGTGACCAGCTTGATGCCGACCTTCTTCGCATCGTCGCGTCCCAGACGCTCTGCAAGTTTCTGCGCGCCAGCAAGAGTTCTGACCTGGCGGTCCTTGAACTCCGGGGTCTGAGCCACTTTCATTGCTACGGCCTTGGCAGCCACCACATGCATCAGCGGGCCACCCTGCTGACCTGGGAACACAGCAGAATTCAGCTTCTTGCCCCACTGCTCGCCGCGCGCGGACAGGATCATGCCGGAGCGGGGACCCCCCAGTGTCTTGTGGACCGTCGTGGTCACCACGTCGGCGTGGGGCAGTGGGCTTGGGTGCAGTCCGGCTGCAACGAGGCCGGCAAAGTGCGCCATGTCAACCCACAGCGCAGCGCCAACCTCGTCGGCAATGCTGCGGAAAGCAGCAAAGTCAAGGTGACGAGGGTAGGCCGACCAGCCGGCAATGATCACACGGGGACGCTCACGCAGCGCCACTTCACGCACCTGATCGGGCTCGATACGCATTGTTGTGCGGTCAACTTCGTATGCGGTGGCGTGGTACATCTTGCCGGAAAAGTTGATGCGCATTCCGTGTGTCAGGTGGCCGCCGTGAGCCAAGGACAGACCCAAAATCGTGTCCCCCGGTTTTGCCATCGCCATGAGCGCGGCGGCATTGGCCTGCGCGCCTGAGTGTGGCTGCACGTTGACGAAATCGGCACCGAACACTTTCTTGGCGCGTTCAATTGCGAGACTTTCAGCAACGTCCACTGCCTCGCACCCGCCGTAGTAGCGGCGTCCCGGGTATCCTTCGGCGTACTTGTTGGTCAGAACTGATCCCTGAGCCTGCAGAACGGCACGCGGGACAAAGTTTTCCGACGCGATCATTTCAAGGGTGGCGCGTTGACGGTTCAGCTCATCATCCAGCACCTTTGCGATGTCAGGATCGAGTTCGGCCAACGTATGGGAGTTGAGAGAATCACTCATTGCTGCTCCAGTTTTCAATTCGCTTGTCTGGCTTTCACTATTGGCGAGGATGGCCCCAGCCGTTCCTCGCTCGGTTGCGTGGCCCAGGCGGGCGACCGCGACAACCCTATTTCGCTCCCCGGTGGTCATCCCACCTGTTCGCCAGTTGCGACAGATTCATCTTATCAACTGTGTTCCGCTGCGGAAACCGCCAGTGCGGACACTAGCGTGAGAACACAACGGTTCGGTTGCCGTTCATCAGGACACGGCGTTCGGCATGCCAACGCACTGCCTGCGCGAGGACTCGGCGTTCAACATCCTGCCCCAGCTCCACCATGTCGCGGGTGGAATCGGCGTGCGTAACTCGCGTGACATCCTGCTCGATGATCGGCCCCTCGTCCAGGTCGGCTGTAACGTAGTGCGCGGTTGCGCCGATGAGTTTGACGCCGCGTTCGTGAGCCTGGGCGTATGGGCGCGCGCCTTTGAACGAAGGCAGGAATGAGTGGTGAATATTGATGACGCGTCCGGCCATTTCACGGCATACCGAATCAGACAGGATCTGCATATAGCGGGCCAGGACGACCAATTCAACCTGCTCGGACTTGATGAGGTCAAGAAGTTCTGCCTCGGCGCGCGCCTTTGAATCCTTGGTGACCGGAATACTGAGAAAGGGGACGCCGTAGAACTGTGCGACCGGCGCGAGGTCAGGGTGGTTACCGACAACTGCAACCACTTCGATAGGCAGACCTTGAGAGCGCTGCCGATAGAGCAGGTCCGTGAGACAGTGTCCTTCGCGCGAAACCATAATGACGGTGCGGAGCGGTCGCCCCAACTGGTCGACGCGCCAGGTGGCGTTGAACTTGTCGGCGATTCGTGTCAGGCCTTCTTCGACAGGACCTCGACCGACAGGTGATTCAACTTCCATTCGCATGAAGAACAGGCCGGTATCCGGGTCACCGAATTGCTGCGACTGAATGATGTTGCCGCCGATGTCGCTCATGATGCCGGAGGCTGCGTGAACAATTCCTGGCTGGTCCGGGCAGGAAAGGGTGATGACAAGCTTGTCGATTGTCGAGGGGGTCGCTGTCGAATCATGTTCCATAGTCCTAAGGTTAATGATTCACAGGCACTCCGGCCTAATCCAGTCCACCGCTTCTGATACGTGGTGTGCGCCGAGTGGTCGCACGTATGCGACCACTCGGCGACATAACGATGTGAACTCGGTCAGTGTGCGGCTGGCATTTCCGCGATGGCGGCTGCGCTGATGACGCGCACTCCTTTGGGCAGGACAGCTTCATCCACCGTGAACTCGACGGAGTGCAGGCCGCCCTTCGACGGAGTGAAGATCAGCAGCAATGAGGCCTTTCCGCCGTTGTCCTGGACTCGCTTCATCATGAATGCGTAGTCTTCGGAAGCGGTCATTTCCACCCACTTCGGGTCATTGGCGCGTACGCCCACCAACTCGCCAGCTTCAGCGATTCGGTCCATCAGGTCCGGATCGGAATCCAGGGAGATGGCCTCTCCCATGCGCACGATCTCGTAGTCGCACTCATACATCTGTGCAGCCGCTTCGATCACGGTGCGGGCTCGGTGCTCCATGTACTCGTTGATCTCGGTCGTTGAACCGCGAACTTCCATCTCAAAGTGTGTATGATCTGCGACAATATTGCGGGTATCGCCGGCAACGATCTTGCCGACACTCACGCGGGTCGCCCCTTCTGAGTGGCGCGAAATCGCATATAGGTTCAACACTGCGGTGCACGCGGCGAGAATCGTGTTCTTGCCTTTTTGCGGCGCGCCTGAAGCGTGAGCTGCCAGTCCTTTCAGATTCACGTCGTACTTCGTGGTGGCCAGAGCCCCGCCGGATCCGGGCGCGTAGTCGGATTCTTCGAAGTCGTGTGGCCACACGTGTTGCGCGAACATGACGTCGACGTCATCGACATGGCCGGCGGCCACCATCGATTTCGCTCCGCGAACGCCTTCTTCAGCGGGCTGGAACAAAATCTTCAGCGTTCCTGACCAGGAGTCCTTCATCTGTGCCATTGTGCGGGCAACACCCAGCCCCATCGTGATGTGAGCGTCGTGTCCACACGCATGCATGGTGGAGGCGTGAATGGAGTTAAAACCCTCATCCGCCGGGTAGTACCCCTTCTCTGAGGATTCCTGCAGCGGCAGCGCGTCAATGTCGAAGCGCATGCCGACAGTGGGGCCGTCCCCATTGCGGAGAATTGCCACAGTACCCGTGTGTCCTCCGGCAATCGAGTGAACAAAGTCGGCGTCGGCACCCTCGTCAATCGCGCGGGCGATTGCGGCCTCATCTTCTTCGGAGCTGGGAAGTCCCATTCGCTCCTCAGACAGGCACGCGTCCTTTCCCTGCAGGACCTCATAGCCCCACTCGCGCAGATGCTGGACGATGATCGACGTGGTGCGGTACTCGAGGAATCCGAGTTCAGGATGTGCGTGGAAGTCGCGGCGCCACTGGACCAGGTCATCGGTCATGGCGTCGACATTCGATGTGAGTGTTTCAGCGATCTGCATTGGTAAAAGTGCCATGTTTCCTCCTTAAATGAGGGCTCGAAGCAGGTAATCCCACACGATCGACGAAGTGACCATGATCACGTAAGCGGGGATCATGACGGGGATTGTTCGTTTGACGAGGTCGACCGGGCTGACATCACCAAGTCCGGCAACTGCAATCACGACGCCTGCGATAGGCGACATGGAGCGACCGATGCCTGATGCCAGTTCCATTGGCTGAGCCAGGAACACGGTGTCAACGCCCAGGGGTTTGGCAATGTCGGGGATAAGTTCTGAGAACGCGAACCACGGTGCGTTGCCGGAGCCCATCAGGACCGCTGACAGGAAGATCACCAACGTCATGATGATGGTGATCGGAATTGCCCCCATGTTGAATCGCTCGGCGCCATCAATAATGAACGAAATAAACCCGAGCTGGGTCAAACCGGCAGCAAACATCTGGCCGCCGACGATGAGTGTCACGATGTTGACGAATTGGCGACCCATGCCCTCGAAGAAAACGGAGAAAGCGTCCGCGCCACGTTGGAATGAACGGTAGCGAATCATTTCGCAAATAACGGCGAGCATTCCGGAAATAATCATGGCAGTTGCCACGTTCATTTTGATGCTGGTGATCACGAAAGGCGAGAAACAATGAGCAGGACCAGTGGCGTAAATGGAAGGAGCGCGTATGCCTTCGGGGTCGGCTTGTCGACACGTTCAGCTTCCTTGGTGTCCGCCTTGGTCTTGGCGGCGGTGTCGGACCCACCATTTGCAGCGCGTTGTGCCAGGGCCGACTTTCCGCCCGAGGACCTTTTAATACCTGCGAGCTCAGCCTTGATTTCATCCCAGTCTGCTTTGTCGGGAGTAGTTCCGGCCTTGCGGTCGAAGTACTGCTGGACGAAGTAATGGAGGATGAACACCGATGCGACAACCACCAGTGCGACGGGCAGCTGGTATTGAATGAAATATTCCTGGACGGTCATGCCGGACGTCTGGGCCGCCATATTGGCGTTTGAGGAAGCAGGGCCAAGGTCCAGACAGCTGCCGGTCGCGATGACGCCCGTGGCAGACAGTTTCGAGATTCCCAGGGATCGCAGGAGCGGATAGACGGTCACCATCAGCAGCATCGCCAGGCCAGCTGCCGATGGAATGATCAAGCACAGTGTCTGAGCCAGGATGTAGGTGGAGGCAAGAACAACGTAGGGCTTGTTGATCTTCTGGAGCGGTTTGGTTGCGATGGCGACCAGTGCTGATGATGCACCGACTCGGTCCATGACCAGCGAGAAACCGCCGACCGCCATGATGATCAGACCGAGCTTGGCACCTAGATTCCCGAACGTCTGAGTGATCTGGTCGAAGACATCCAGGAACGCCGAGCCAGTGGTCTGGTCTTCATCCATCAATGGTTTCATTGACAGTGGAATAGCGCAAAGCAGCATAAATAGACCGGAAAAAATCAGGACGGTCTGTGGATGATAACGGTGAAAAATCAGATACGCCACAACCACGGTCGTGGCAGTCGCTATGAGGAACCCAATCATTAGAATCCTTTCGATATTGTTTCCACACTGCATCGTTGAAGTGATAACAAACTCTATCTCTGAAAACAGGGATGGCGCATTCAAATCTAAGTATGCCAGTCACAGCACAAAAAGAACGCTGGACACGCTTCCTAATTATTGCTCGTGGAGCAAGTCAGGGAGGGCGTTCCAGCGTTCTTCTGGACTGTCCTGCTGGCGAGAACTACTTGATGAAGCCGAGGGCTTTCACTGCGTCGTATTCTTCCTGCAGAGCCTTGATGTTGTGGTCGATGCCGGCGCGGGTGGCTTCGGAGATTTCGAGGCCTTCAACGATCTGGTATTCGCCGTTCACTGCGCGCACCGGGAAGCCGAAGGAGAAGCCTTCAGGAACGTCGTAGTGCGAGCCATCTGAATGGACACCAGCGGTGACCCATTCACCTTCGGGCGTGCCGTGGATCCAGGTGTGCATGTGGTCGATTGCGGCGTTGGCTGCCGATGCCGCTGAGGACGCGCCACGTGCGGCGATGATGGCGGCGCCACGTTTGGCAACGACAGGGCGGAATTCCTCGTCGAGCCACTTTTCGTCAACCAGGTCGGTGGCCGGCTTTCCATCAACGGTGGCGTAGGAGACGTCCGGGTACTGGTCGGCCGAGTGGTTGCCCCACACAACAATGTTCTTGATGTCGCTGACAGCTGCACCGGTCTTGTGGGCCAGTTGGCTGATGGCGCGGTTGTGATCCAGACGCATCATGGAGGTGAAGCGGTTGGCTGGCACATCGGGCGCAGCGTTGGCTGCGATCACGGCGTTCGTGTTGGCGGGGTTACCCACGACCAGGACGCGCACATCTTCGGCTGCACCAGCGTTGATTGCGGCACCCTGAGGTCCGAAGATTCCAGCATTGGCTTCGAGCAGGTCAGCGCGCTCCATGCCCTTCGAACGCGGGCGTGCACCCACGAGCAGGCCAACGCTGGTTCCCTCGAATGCCTTGGTGGCGTCATCGAAGATGTCGACGCCGGCCAGCAGCGGAAATGCACAGTCGTCGAGCTCCATGGCTGTGCCTTCAGCTGCCTTGACAGCCTGGGGGATCTCCAGCAAATGAAGCTTGACTGGAACGTCGGGTCCGAAAATTGCGCCGGATGCGATGCGGAAAAGCAGCGCGTATCCAATGTTTCCAGCGGCACCGGTTACGGTGACGATTTTGGGTTGAGCCATGATGTGGAACTCCTTGATTGAATGATCGAGCGTTCCCGGTAGGGTTCGCGTTCCGGCCCGGATCCGTGCTCCGAGCTCTCATGACAAGCCTACGGCGCAATTTTGTCCTTTACTAGGGAAAGCAGTCCCAAGTTTGCGACGACTCTGTGCAAAACGGTCGATCTTTTCCGCATTTATAGGCGTTTCTAAGGTGTAAAAGAGTTGCCCTCGTCACTAAAATGTCACCCATGGGTTCGAAGAAGAAAAAGAAGCGCGCCGACCGAGCAGATGCCGTGCCTACACGTGCCTCGACGATGGATTCTTCCCGGCAGCGAGGCTGGACAACTGATCCGCGCAAACTGCTTGCCGTTCACGGAGAGCTGGATTTGGCAACCATTTACCGTGACAAGACTCCCGGCTGGGACGAGGGTAAGAAGGACGGCCAGAAAGCTATGGAAGATCAGGCAACTGATCTGGCCGAGCTGCAGGAACGACTCTTTGCGCAGGCTCACAGCGATAACGGCAGCTCTGAAGCAGTGTTGATCGTCCTCCAAGGGCTTGATACCGCCGGTAAGGGCGGCATTGTGCGGCATGTGATGGGGTTGGTGGACCCGCAGGGCGTGTCTCTGGCGGCGTTCAAAGCCCCCACGAAAGAAGAACTCAAGCACCATTTTCTGTGGCGCATTCGCCGCGAGCTTCCCGAACCTGGAATGATTGGCGTGTTTGACCGCTCCCACTATGAGGATGTCTTGGTGCCGACGGCGCAAAAACTGGTGGATCACGATGATGAGCATGGGCGCTCATGGGTCGTCGACGACAAGACCCTTCGAGATCGCTACCGCGCCATCAGGCGTTTCGAAAAGCGCACCCTGGAAAAGGGTATTCATATCATCAAGATTTTCCTTGCGATTTCTTTTGAAGAGCAGGGGGAGCGGCTGCGTGAGCGCCTCGACCGTCGTGACAAGCACTGGAAGTTCTCGACTGGCGACCTGGTGGTGCGCAATGAGTGGTCGCAATATCAGCAGGCGTATCAGGAAGTGATTTCGCGGACCTCCACTGATGACGCACCGTGGTATGTTGTCCCCGCTGATCGCAAGTGGTATGCGCGGTTGGCGGTTTCGGAGATTCTGCGCCGCACGCTTATCGACATCAATCCGTCGTGGCCTCAGGCCGACTTCGATGTTGACCAGGCGCTTGTTGATTTGGAGAAGACGACGTCGCCGGAGGCTTTGGCTCGCTTTGCGTTCGAGCGTTCAGATTCGCATGAAGAGTTCCTCGACGCCCTCGCGGTAATGGACGAGGACGACGACGAGGGTGACTCTGATGACTCACAGTCCGCTCATTCAGGTGATGATGCGGATCAGATTCGCCTGTCCACTGACGCGTTCCGATACAACTAACTGTCAGAGCACGATGAGCGCGGTAGATGCACGGGCGTGCTCACGGTGATTCTTATAGTGTGCCCGCGCCGCGGGGCTTGGGCCGTCAGGCGCTCCGCAGTTTGAGCCATCGGAGAAGGCATCCGCCCCTTCCGGGGCGGCCACACGTTTACTGGCGGGAAGTACCCTTCGCGTCGTTTACAGGCGGCGGATAAACTCCACTGCAACTTCAAGCGGGACAGGATCTTGCTCGATGAGGGCCCGCGTTGCCCTGATTTCGCCGCGTTTATCGGTGTCGCGGATGAGGCGCAGTGAGTCTTTATCAACGGGAGATTCTCTTAACATGCGGTCGATTGAACCGCCGTACTTGGCGGTGAAGTAGTCGGTCCGGTTGCTCGGCATTTTTCGCCGCGCAACCACCGCTGCGGCGGCGATCAGAAGGATTAGAACTACAGCCACAATAAACCCGACAATCATCACGGACTCCATCCCTCGACGTCTGCCTCCATTTCGGCTTTCTTGAGATTCCCCCTCTAGGATGTCAGAACTCGGGGAACATCTCCTTGGCCTACTGCCGTGTTGTTGAGATTTTATCTGCACCGACTTATGTGCCAGTGTGTTTGCTTTTCTTACCATGTCGTCCACAGAGTTTCTACCTCTCTTATAAATGCCGACCGCGACCGAATGTCGGCACTTAGAATCTTCGTACTGAAGCGCCCGAGTCCTACCATGAGCTACACCGTCGTTAGCTCACCGCACACAAAAGTGGCTGCAGGAACTATCTCAGTTCCTGCAGCCACTGGCAAGCATTCAGATATACGGCGCTGAGTCACCCCGTCGGCTTACCCATCGGTTGCTTAGTCCCGCCGGTAGGCGCGGTAGTACTCGATCAGCGCGCGAGTCGAAGAGTCTACCGACGCCAAGACGTCCTCATCGCCGGTAATGGCAGGCATCAGGCCGCGGGCGAGCACTTTACCAAGCTCCACGCCCCACTGATCGAAGGAGTCAATCCCCCAGATAGCGCCTTGGACAAAGGTGATGTGCTCGTACAGAGCTATCAACTGCCCCAGAACTGACGGTGTCAGGCTGGGTGCCATGATCGACGTGGTTGGACGGTTTCCACCGAAGATGCGTGCCGGCACGATTTCCTCGGGAGTACCTTCCGCGCGCACCTCCTCAGCGGTCTTACCGAACGCCAGCGCCTGAGTCTGAGCGAAGAAGTTCGACAGGAACAGTTCATGCATGTCGGCACCATTCTCACCGGCGCTTTCGTCGCGCAGATTCCACGTCGGGTTGGCGAATGCGATGAAGTCGCTCGGCACCATGCGCGTCCCCTGATGAATCAACTGGTAGAAAGCATGCTGACCATTCGTGCCAGGCTCACCCCAGAAGATTTCACCCGTGTCGTAGTCCACCCGAGCCCCGTCATAGCGCACTGATTTGCCGTTGGACTCCATCGTGAGCTGCTGCAGGTAAGCAGGGAAACGGTGCAGATACTGTGAATATGGCAAAACCGCGTGAGTGTCAGCACCCAGGAAGTTGCCGTACCACACGTTGAGCAGACCCATCAGCAGGGGTACGTTGTCTTCAGGTTTGGCGGTCGCGAAGTGCTGGTCAACCGTGCGCATACCGGTGAGGAATTCCTCGAAGCGTTCCGGACCAATTGCCACCACAAGGGACGTACCAACCGCGGAGTCCACCGAATAGCGCCCGCCGACCCAGTTCCAGAAACCAAACGCGTTGGCAGGATCGATGCCGAATTCTTCGACCTTGTCCAGAGCAGTCGACACCGCAACGAAGTGGCGCGAGATCGCTTCTCTTTCACTCACCGTTCCGGCGCTCTGCTCACCAGCGGCGCCCGCCGATTCGGCAGAGCCACCCTCGGCAATGATGCCGCGTTCGCGCAACCCGGACAGCAGCCATTGACGCACGACCTTGGCGTTCGTGATTGTCTCAAGGGTTGTGAATGTCTTCGAGGCCACGATGATCAGCGTGGTCTCAGGGTCAAGGTCCTTCGTTGTTTCTCCCGCATCGGTCGGGTCGATGTTGGAGATGAAGCGGCATTCGATGCCATCCTGGACGTACGGCTTGAGCGCCTCGTATGCCATGACGGGACCGAGATCGGATCCGCCGATGCCGACGTTGACAATTGTCGTCAACGGTTTTCCGCTGGCGCCCAGCCACTTTCCTGCACGAACCTTGTCCGCGAAGGCGTAGATCTTCTTGAGTTCTGCGCGCACATCCTTGACCACGTTGACACCGTCAACTTCCAAAACGTCATCGGGTGCGCGGCGCAGGGCGGTGTGCAGCACTGCGCGGTCCTCGGTGACGTTGATGTGCTCGCCGCGCAGCATGGCGTCGCGCCGCTCCCCCACGTTGCACTGCTGCGCCAGCTCAAGGAGGCGCTCCAGAACGTCGGAGGTGATGAGGTTCTTCGACAGATCCACGTGCAGGTCACCCACGCGTCGCGTCCACTGCTGGGCACGGTTCGGCTCGCTCTCGAACCATCCGCGCAAGTCAGGAACAAAGACTTCTGCCAGCTCGTCGAGTTGTCCCCAAGCTGAGGTTGTTGTCGGATTAACGGGAGCTTCCATCCCCATTGCGTCCTCCTTCATAGAGCGTATGTCTGGGTCACAGTGCCGCAGCGCTCACTCGCCATCAGCTGGAACAGGCTCAGCCAGCGAGATCGACACGTCGGTCAGTGGTGTATCTGAATGCTCCAAGGATACGGCAGACAGCACGGGCAGCAGTTCGAGCCACCATTGTTCAATTGGCCTGCGGTTCTCAGAGTCCAAATCAGCTGACATTGATTCTACCGGCCGCGCCTCAATGTCGTTTTCAATCATCCCGATATAGACCGCGCGGTGGTCATCAGCATCAAACTGTTCAGCCAGGTGCTTCAATGCGTAATACACGAGCCTCGTGGCGAGCAGTCGGTCAAAGGGAGTCGGTGCTCCTCCCTGCTGCAGATGGCCGAGGGCGGAGTCACGCACGTCGAAAAGCCCTTGACCTTCAGCTTCGAACACTGAGGCGAGGAATTCTCGGTCATAATGCGCGGACACTTCTTCATTGACAACCACCAGGAACAGGCGCCGACCTTCTTCGAACGCTCTGCGCATGCGCTTGGCGTCCTTGTCCAGATCGGCCAGGTCGAAATTGCGCTCATGGATGTAGGCGTATTCGGCGCCGGTTGCCATCGCGGCCATGAGGGTGAGGTAGCCGCAACGCCTGCCCATCGTCTCGGCAACAAAGCAGCGCCTCGATGCGGCAGCCGATTCCTTGATACGGTCCAGCGCCCACACAGCATTGTTCAGCGCGGTGTCAGCACCAATAGACAGCTCCGCGCCGGGAAGATTGTTGTCAATTGAGGCCGGCACCAGGATCATCGGAATCTTGAACGCTGGGTATCGTACCCGCTCAGCAGTCATATGTTGGACTGCCAGGTACGCGTTCAGTCCTCCGATAATGACGAGGGCGTCGATGCGGTTGCGTTCGATTGCACGGCCAATCTCATAGAACTGTTCCACTGTCGGAATCGCGCGGCGAGTGCCCAGCTCCGCACCACCGTGGAAGGCCCAGCCTTCTACGTCAGACCACGTGAGATCGCGGACTCTTCCATCCATCAGGCCTGACCATGATCCGTCAACGCCCAGCATCCGCCAGCCTCGTGCGATACCCAGACGAACCGCTGCGCGAGCTGCAGTGTTCATACCAGGTGCCAGTCCGCCGACATGCAGGATCGCGACTCGTTTCGCGTCGTCTGCAATCGTGATGTCAACCGGAGGCGCTGACAGTATCTCATTGACTTCCAGCATGGTTGAGAACGAGGAACCTCGCGCCTGCTGCGCTGCCGTATAGTCGCCAGCCGCGATCATCGCTTTGACGGAGCGTGTGCGTTTAATTGCTCTGGTGAGCGGAATACGAGTGACGCGATTGTGGCGCACGCCCAGCACACATGGGGAAAAATCGTCGCCTGCTTTCACAAGTTCCTGGACGGCTGCGTATCCGAGCAGTGTCGACATCCAACGGTCGTATGCCGAGGGTGATCCGCCTCGCTGAGTGTGGCCCGGGATTGTGATGCGGGGGTCTTCGCCTGTTCCTTCACGTAACGCGTCGGCCACGTTTTGCGTGGTGATTGGTTCGCCGTCTTGGTCGGTGGCTCCTTCTGCGACGAGGATCATCGATTCGCGTCGTCCGGCTGCGCGTCCTGCGAGGAGCTTGGAGCACATGTCTTCCTGCCAGCCGGGGCCTGCCGGGTTTTCCGGCGTAAATACATAATCCGCGCCGCCTGCCACTGCCGACATGAGCGGGAGGTACCCACAATGCCTGCCCATTACTTCGATGATGAAGGTACGTTGGTGCGATGCCGCGGTGGAGGATATGTGGTCGATGGCGTCGATGATGCGGTGCAGCGCGGTGTCCGCACCGATCGTCATATCTGTGCCGACCAGGTCGTTGTCGATGGATCCAACCAGGCCGACCACCCGAAGGTACTCATGGCGGCGGGCGTCCTCATCGCTGATTTCCCCCTCGTCGCGAAGCTCACGGATGTGTTGGGGCCACTCGTCCTGAAATTCTTCTGAGCCTGACAGGGAGCCGTCGCCGCCGATGGTGACGAGCCGGTCGATTCCGTTCCTGACAAGGTTCAGGACTGCGCGGTGGCGCCCCTCGTACTCGCGGAATTCGTCGCACCTCGCTGTGCCGATGATGGTTCCGCCTTCAGCGAGGATGCCTGACGCGTCTGACCATCCCATTTCCTTGATGGCGTCTCCGCCGCTGACAGCACCTGCCCACCCTTCCATAATGGCGTAGGGGTGCGCCCCGCGGGCCAGGCAGCTGCGAACAACGGCGCGCACGGCTCCGTTCATTCCTGGAGCGTCACCACCAGACGTGAGGACGCCGATTCGCGGAGCATCAGGATCTGTGTCGACCTGCGGCGTATTGGGATCATGCGTATTCGACGAATTATCGAGGGTCATTGCCTCGGTGCTGGTTGGCTCAGTCGACATGAAGTTCCTCCAAAATCGTACCGGTGCGTCTGCGTTGCTGGCCTCGCAGGTCACGAAGTTCAGCATGCCCGTAACTAGACTACCGTCAATTGGCCCCATGGGGCATCTCGCAATTGCCCGCTCATCGTGTCAGTGACGGCCAACGCGGCGCCAGTGAATTCTCGCTTCACCATTGCGACACGCGTTCCTCCCTTCGCCCGTTTCTTTCCCCCTCACTTTCCCCCCTCGCCCCTCTTCATTCCCCTGCCCCCTCACGTCGTTGCCTTTTCCCCCTCTCCTTCTCTTCGCCCCCTTTGCCCTCTTCGCCCCCTTCTGTCGATCAGGACGAGGTACGAGGGTGACCTGATCAGTTTTCATCACCATCGATGCAGTTCAGAGCGGTTCGCCTGAAAAAGAGTTACCAGCTCAGCCGCCCAGATCGACAGTTGTGTAAGTGGCGGGGATGGGTGGAATGGTCTCGCATCAGATCGACAGGTGGGTATATGGGAGGGCGCCAACAATGCGTAGTAGACGAGGACTGCGCGCGAGTGCACCCACTTAGCCGATGGGCCTGAGTGCGGTTAACGCTTTGCGAGGCTGCGCGCGAGTGCACCGACTATGCACACCAGCACAGGACACCGACTAAGCACACCTACACGACAGGCCGCCGCGTACATCGACACACCGCATGAAAGAGCGGCGCAGCATCTGCCGTGGACACTGCGCCGCTCCTTCAGGTAACAGCTACGAGCTACTTCAATCGCGCCTGCAAGTTTTCGTCCAGAGCTGTCAGGAACTCTTCCGTTGTCAACCACTGCTGATCCGGTCCGATCAGTCGTGCCAGATCCTTCGTCATTTGGCCGCCCTCGACAGTCTTGATAACGACGTCTTCAAGGGTCTGCGCAAACTCGGTCACTTCCGGCGTTGAGTCCAGCTTGCCGCGGTGTGCCAGGCCTCGGGTCCACGCGAAAATCGAGGCAATCGGGTTGGTGGAAGTCGGCTTGCCAGCCTGATGCTGACGGTAGTGGCGCGTAACTGTTCCGTGAGCGGCCTCGGCCTCCATCGTCTTGCCATCTGGGGTGAGCAGAACTGACGTCATGAGGCCCAGGGAGCCGAATCCCTGTGCAACGGTGTCGGATTGGACGTCTCCGTCATAGTTCTTACACGCCCAGATGTACCCGCCTTCCCACTTCAGTGACGAGGCGACCATGTCGTCGATCAGACGGTGCTCGTACGTCAGTCCTGCTTTTTCAAACTCGGCCTTGAATTCGTGGTCGAAAATGTCCTGGAAGATGTCTTTGAATGCCCCATCGTAGGCCTTCAAAATGGTGTTCTTCGTTGACAGGTAGACGGGGTATCCGCGCTGCAGTCCGTATGCGAATGAGGCGCGCGCAAAGTCGGCAATCGATTCGTTGAAGTTGTACATGCCCATGGCAACGCCGCCACCCTCGGGCACCTTGACGACCTCATGTTCGATGGGCTCAGATCCGTCTTCAGGGGTAAAAGTAATCGTGACCGTGCCGGCCGAGGGGATTTTGAAGTCTGTTGCGCGGTACTGATCGCCAAATGCGTGACGTCCCACAACGATTGGCTTGGTCCATCCGGGAACAAGGCGCGGAACGTTCGAGATGATGATGGGTTCGCGGAAAATGACGCCACCGAGGATGTTGCGAATCGTGCCGTTGGGAGAACGCCACATCTTCTTCAAACCGAATTCTTCGACACGCGCCTCGTCAGGAGTGATGGTGGCGCATTTGACGCCGACACCGTGTTCCTGGATAGCGTGCGCTGCATCGATCGTCACCTGGTCGTCGGTGGCATCGCGGTTCTGGATCGACAGGTCGTAGTAGCGCAAGTCGACGTCCAAGTACGGGTGGATGAGGCGATCTTTGATGAATTGCCAGATGATCCGTGTCATTTCATCGCCGTCAAGTTCGACGATTGGTCCTTGTACCTTAATGGTTGACATTGTCGGACTGCTCCTTACGGTCTTCAGATCTTCGCAATCAGCACGCCATCTGCAGCGCGCGCGGTGATGTGGTTCACCTAAAAAGAAGATTACTCGATATCGAGATATCTTTCAGCACTCTGGCAGGTTTTTGCTCTCGATGGCCGGCTTCGCGCGTGGCACCCGGGCTGGTGTGATTTCTGGCGAGGGATGCAGGGCTTTGACAAGCGAAGATTGTGACGATGAGTGCAGGGCCTGGGCAGGCAAAGATTTTGCCGAGGGATGCTGGGCCTGAGCTGGAGACAGTTGCAGAAGTGAGCCGACGGGGCGCATCAAATCTAGCTGGCCAGGGCTGCAGAACCCGAGCTTTCGGTGGCGAAGGAGTCCGACTGGCGGAGCTCGCCACACCTAGCTGGCGACGGTCGCAGTAAAGGGCGAGAGGAACCAGATGGCGCTCGCCAAACCGGCGTACAACGCGACGTCGAAGAAGCGGCGACGCGAGCCGAACCACACAGGAGTTGGCCATATCGCCCGCGTTACAGCAAAGACATACAACATCACAATCAGCACAACCACCGCCCGATGTGGATGGTCGAACAGCGTGAAGACCACCATCGTCACCACGCCAAGGCACGTCAAAATAATCGTCGCGGTTCGCAGTATCGCGTTCACGCGACGATCGAGCGGATGCGTCCGACCGTGCTCGGAGCCGGCTTCAGATGTACTCATTGCCTTTACTGTATCGGCTCTGCTTCGTCACACCTACTGCGCCACATCAAGTGACAGAGTCGGCACCGTGCACGCCACCTGAACAAGGCAGCACACACGAACCATCCAAGCGTCGCGCACCCATCCATCACAAAGACCTCAAAAGGAGACGCACACCACTGAAGTGCCCCAAACGTGGGCACATCCACAACGTTTTGCCCCAAGATTACGGCATGGGTCACGCTCGCGGCGATACCATGAAACCAGTGTCCCGTCGTCGCGAATCCGGTGAGGGACTTCCTCGTAGTAGAGCTAGGAGAGACAGTGACCGACCGCTACCTCGTCATTCAACCCGAACCTACCGTCAACGCTACACAGATATGCGATGACCTCGTATCTGCACTGGAAAAGGACCACTCAGTGACCCGTGCGGACACCCTCCTGGGCACTTCCATCACAGAGGTTGCGCAGGACTCCGCTTCAGCTTTCGCTCACGTCATCAACGCCGTTCGCGCCGATTCATCCGACGTAACCCTGCTCGAACATGCAGACTTTTCCGCAGTGCCCACTTTCGATTCAATCGGATGGAGCCTTGACGTCGCAGCCTCCGTAGGTGCGCGCGTCATCCTCGTCCTCGATGCCGAGGGCGTCCCTGCTGACCTCGTGAGCGTGCAGGCCCAGGCGGCATGCGCTCGCGCCAGAGCCCACCACGCACAAGTCGTGGCGCTGATCGTTCCGGGCGTGCGCACCGAATCCGTTTCATGCGAGCAGATCCCCGTCATTTCGGACCGCCTCGACCAGAACACCGTGGAGCAGATTACCTCGGCAAAACTGGCAGGTGTCGTGACCCCCGTGTCATTCCAGGCTGACCTCATTGATCGTGCCCGCGCCGATCGCCAGCGCATCGTCCTTCCTGAGCCTGATGACGATCGCGTTCTGCAGGCGGCTGCTGAGGTGCTCGAACTGGGCATTGCCGACATTATTCTGCTGGGCGATGAAGCTGCCATCCGCGAGCGCGCACAGCAGCTCAACCTTGACATCGCAGCCGCGCGCGTCGTGGCACTCGACGATGCTGAACTGGTCGAAAAGTACGCCGAAGAATTTGCTCGCCTGCGCGCTAAGAAGGGCGTCACCATTGAGCAGGCCCGCGAGAAGATCCGCGACGTGTCCTACTTCGGCACGATGATGGTGCACATGGGCGATGCTGACGGCATGGTGTCCGGTGCAGCTCACACCACGGCTCACACGATTGTGCCCTCCTTCCAAATCATCAAGACGGCACCGGGCGTGTCGATCGTTTCCTCCGTGTTCCTCATGCTGATGAAGGATCGCGTGTGGGTCTTTGGCGACTGCGCCGTCAACCCGAACCCCACGCCAGAACAGATCGCTGACATCGCGATTTCATCAGCTAAGACTGCCGAGCAATTCGGCGTGGAACCGCGCGTCGCAATGCTGTCCTACTCGACGGGCACGTCCGGCTCCGGCCCCGATATCGACGCAACTGTGGAGGCCACGCGTCTTGCCCGAGAAAAGGCCCCCGAGCTGGCCATCGAAGGCCCGATTCAGTTCGATGCTGCGGTGGATCCGGCGGTTGCCGCCAAGAAGGCGCCCGATTCTGATGTTGCCGGACAGGCGAACGTGTTCATCTTCCCGTCACTGAATGCCGGCAATATCGGCTACAAGGCCGTCCAGCGCTCGTCTGGCGCCGTGGCTGTCGGCCCGGTGCTGCAGGGGCTGAACAAGCCCGTCAACGATTTGTCTCGAGGAGCTTTGGTGGAAGACATCGTCAACACCATCGCTCTGACCGCTGTCCAGGCACAAGGCTGAGCAGTAGTCAGGTGGTGCGCCGCCACTCCAGGCGCACCACCAGATCCCATTTGTCACTATTTACGGAAACTTCCAACGAAAGGCCACCCGCGTGTCCACAGTTCTGGTCATCAACTCCGGATCGTCCTCCATTAAATATCAGCTGATCAACCCCGTGTCGGGAGACGTCCTCGCCAAAGGAATCGTCGAACGAATCGGTGAGCCGGTCGGCATCATCACGCACAAGCATGCGGGCGAGGAACTCGTTCGTAAAGAGCCGGTCCCCGATCACGGTGATGGGCTGCAGAAGGTTCTCGCCATTTTTGACGAGGTTGGCCCCACGCTTGCTGAAGCTGGGATTGTGGCCGTTGGCCACCGAATCGTGCAGGGCGGATCCTACTTCGATGGGCCCGCACTGGTGGACGATCATGTGCGCGCGTTGATTGAAAAGCTGTGCACGCTGGCACCGTTGCACAACCCTGCACACCTCAAAGGCATCGATGTTGCGCGTGAGCTGATGCCCGACGTACCGCACGTGGCAGTCTTTGACACCGCGTTCTTCCAGCATCTGCCCGAGGCGTCGGCAATGTATGCGATTGACCGCGATGTTGCCCGCCAGTACGGTATCCGCCGCTATGGTGCTCATGGCACGTCTCACCAGTTCGTCTCCGAAGAGGTTTCCAAGATGCTGGGCCGCGATGACCTCAAGCAGATTGTGCTGCACTTGGGCAACGGCGCGTCGGCCTCGGCCGTGGACAGCGGGCGCGCGATCGACACCTCGATGGGGTTGACGCCTCTGGAGGGCCTGGTGATGGGCACTCGTTCAGGCGACATCGATCCAGCTGTTGTGTTCCACCTGCAGCGCGAAGCAGGTATGACAGTTGATCAGGTTGACGAATTCCTCAACAAGCGCTCCGGCATGAAGGGCATGACCGGCGAAGCTGACATGCGCACCAACTGGGAGCTCATTGAAAACGGTCCTGAGGAGATTTCCAAGCGCGCACGCGCGGGCATGGATGTGTACATTCATCGCCTGGTAAAATATGTGGGCGCGTACTGGACGGAGCTGGGCGGACTGGACGCCTTGACGTTTACCGCTGGCATTGGCGAAAACGATCCGGGCGTGCGTGAAGAGCTATGTGATGCCCTCGCACCGTTCGGTGTGAAGATCAACCATGATCTGAACTGGGAAAACTGGCATGTCAAGGCTCCGATCGTCCTGTCACACCCTGATTCGTCAGTCACCGTTTTGTGCTACCCCACCAACGAGGAGCTGGCGATTGCACGTCAGGCTTTGAGCCTGGCTCAGCACGACTGAAAGAACAGGTTCCCGGAAGCGCTCCTGAGGAGACATGTCTGAGGTATTCCTCTCGGATCTGGCTCCTCGGGGCGTGACCGGATTCCCTTCCTCTGATATTCGGAGGAGGAACGATGAACCGATGGTGCTGCGCACAGATGTGATCGCTGCCCTGCGCATTGATACAGAAAGTACGGAGACATGGCTCTAGCTGTTTTCACCATCTTCGCGTGGGTCAGCGCGGCTATTTTGCTGGCTGCCGGCGGCTACCTTATCAACCAGGCCCGGCGTATTCGACGCCCTGACCTCCCCATGGGATCATCGTGGGGTATCCCGATTGAAGAAGCGCGCGTCAGCGAAGGAGCATGGCGTGCCGCTCATCGTGCAGCGTGGCCACTGGTCGGTGCCGCCGGTATCATCTGTGCCGTCCACTCCATTGCAATCATCATGACGTTGTTGTTTATGGGCGACGATTTTTCTTCTTTTGTCCTGATCCTGATCTGCATGGGTCTGTTCACCGCTGCACTGGTGCAATGGTTGGCGCGTGCTGGAGCGAAGTCTGCGGCACGCGCAGCTGTGGCTTCAGAATCTGACGTGGATTCTGACTCTGACTGAGCCGCGCCCAGCGCTGCTGCCCACTGCGAGGCACAGGCGCTTCGCTGGAAGTGCGGCGGCTTAGCTCAGTCGCCCTCGTCGATCGCGAGGGGCAATGATCCACGCCGTCGCCAATGTCAATGCGCCACTGACGGCAAGCACGGCCAGGACTGCCCGCAACGAAGTAGCTTCAACAATCATGCCCATGATCGGCGGCGACAGCAGAAACGCCAAGCGCATCAACCACGTCACGATTGTCAGGCCACTACCTGTTTTCATCCCGGGAATGTTGTCTGCCGCGTTCATGGCGATTGGCACAATTGCCGAGCATCCCGCACCGGCAAGAACCATCGCGAGGATCATCGTGGCCACATGCGGGTAGACGAAGGCAACAACACCGCCGACAAGCACCATGGCACCGCCTATGAAACTCGTCCCGCGCGCACCGATCGCGTCGATCACCTTGTCAGCAACGATTCGGCCGATGGCCTGCGAGAAGAGCAGCACGACAAACGCGAGTCCTGCAGCTCCACCGGGGATCCCCAGATAGTCGCGCATAATCAGAGCGGACCACGCGTTTCCGGCGTCTTCAACCAGCGTTCCTGAGATCGACAGGAATGTCAGCGTTGTGATGGCAACAAGAGTGCTGATGGCCACCGGACGTACCTGCTGCGTCTGAGTTGATTCCGCTTGGTCACTGGCGATATCGGGGCCTCCCGGTGTTGTGCGTCCCGACAATGTCATTGATTCGGCGTCGGTGATGCGTTCGATACGCTCCGGTACGTCATCGCTGCCGGGAAGGGTGAAGCGGTACGCAGTGAATCCGACAATGATGAAGATCAGTGATGAGCCGGTCAGGTGCCAGCCCAGCGGAATGTGCAGCGAGGTGGCGAGGGAGCCCATGAGGCCGCCAGCCACTGCACCGATGGACCACGCCGCGTGGAAGGAATTAATGATGGAACGCCCATAGAGTTTCTGTACACGCAGGCCGTGGGCATTTTGTCCCACGTCGGTCACGGAGTCGAACGCGCCGCCAGAGAAAAACATGACGGCGTACAGTATGTAGACGGCAGTGGCCAGTGTTGTTCCGGTTGCCTGCGCGCCAAGGGATGCGCGCCACGTGGCGATCAGTCCGACGATTGAGAGGAATACACCGATCCCCACGGTTCCCAGGCATGCTGTGCGAGCGGATGAAAAGCGGCGGATGAACGCTCCCGCCAGTGGTCCTGCGCAGATTGCTCCCAGTGGGAACAGTGCGATGGTCAGACCGTAAATTGAATCAGACAGCGCGAAGATGTCTTTGATTTCAGGGTACCTGGGTATCGGGTTCGAAAAAAGGGCACCGTTCGTGAAGAACAGCGCGGCGACAGCCAGGCGGGCTGCTCGTGCCTGCTGGAATGTCACTTTCTGATTCGTTGGGGGCACGTGTTCTCCTCAAGACCCGCACGGTAATTGACCTGTCGGTAGGACGCGTTCCATGCTAATCCTTTCGCAGGGCAGGCGCGAGAAATCATGGCGCTTCGTCATGCTCATCGGACACAGTACCGTCTCCTGATGCTGCCGGGATAGTACCGGGATGACGCCAGATGGTGCCGGGGGTGTTGCCGAGTGGTCGCTTGCATGCGACCACTCGGCGATTCAGCTGCCGCGCAGACAACAAAACGAGGGCGACTCAGCAGAGCCGCCCTCGTTCCTGACTTCAGTCAGTGTGATTCACCAACGAATCAGAATGAACCGGTCATTGAGTGAACATCCAGAGCCTTGTCCAGCTGTTCTTCGGTCAGCTCACCACGCTCCACGAATCCCAGGTCAAGGGCTGCCTCACGCACTGTGAGGCCCTTCTTGACGGAGTGCTTCGCGATCTTGGCAGCGTTTTCGTATCCGATCAGGCGGTTCAGCGGCGTCACGATTGACGGTGAGGACTGCGCCAGCGTCAGGCAGCGCTCTTCGTCCGCCACGATGCCGTCAATGCAGCGCTCGGCCAGTACTGCCGTCACGTTGCCCACGATGTTGATCGACTGCAGCAGATTGGCGGCCATCACGGGCAGCATCACCAGCAGGTCGAAGTTGCCCTGCGAACCGGCAAACGTGATCGCCGCATCGTTGCCAATGACCTGAGCGGCAACCTGCACAGTTGCTTCAGGCAGAACCGGATTGACCTTGCCGGGCATGATTGAGGAGCCTGGCTGCAAGTCGGGCAGGTGAATCTCACCAATACCGGCGCGCGGGCCGGAGCCCATCCACCGCAGATCGTTGGCGATCTTCACCAGCGACACAGCAACCGTGCGCAGCGCACCCGACAGTTCGACCAGCGAATCCTGAGCGGCCTGAGCCTCGAAGTGGTTGTCTGCTTCGCGCAATGGCAAACCGGTGTGCTCGGCGATCAGTTCGATCACTCGAGCCGAGAAGCCCTCCGGCGTGTTGATGCCGGTGCCTACGGCCGTACCGCCCAGCGGCAATTCAGCCAGGCGGGGCAGCGCTGCTTCAATGCGATCCAGGCCATGCGAGATCTGTGCTGCATATCCGGAGAATTCCTGGCCCAGCATGATCGGTGTGGCATCCATCAGGTGGGTGCGTCCCGACTTGACGATATTGGCAAACTCTTTCGCCTTGGCGTCCAGCGAGGCGTGCAGTTTCTTCAGTCCTGGCTGCAGCACCTCAACGACCGCCTGATATGCGGCGATATGGATCGAAGAGGGGAACACGTCGTTGGAGGACTGCGAGGCGTTGACGTGGTCGTTCGGGTGAATCTCCTTACCGGAGGCACGGGTTGCCAGCGTGGCGATCACCTCGTTGGTGTTCATGTTTGACGACGTGCCCGAGCCGGTCTGGAAGATGTCGATCGGGAAGTTGTCGTCGTGCTGACCGGCGATGACCTCATCGGCGGCGGCAACGATGGCATCCGACGTTTCCTGGTCGATCACGCCGAGCTCCAGGTTGGCCAGCGCCGCTGCGCGCTTGATTTCGCCCAGAGCCGCAATGTGGTGGGAGTTCAGCCGCTCACCCGAGATCGGGAAGTTCTCCACTGCTCGCTGCGTCTGCGCGCGGTAGAGTGCGTCGGCGGGGACGCGAACCTCACCCATCGTGTCGTGCTCGATACGGTATTCAGTCATGAAAGCTCCTTGGGTGGAAAACTATGTCGTTCCTATTGTCCGTCATATTGCCCGCTTCGGCGAGGGACTTTCGTGGGACTGTCGGTGAAGCGCCTCGCACAGTCTGCCGTCGCGCGGATCGTTCCTGCCCGCGCACGCTTGCTCCTCCGTCGCGCACAGGCTATTGACGAGGGCGGCCGTGTCCACCTGGCTCTGACGTTGACTGGCGGACGATGAGGCGGGTTGGGACTGAACGCAGTGTCGGTGCACCACCGTTGAGCATCTCAATAGCAAGGTCAACAGCATTGGCTCCCACTTTGTCCCAGTCTTGAATGACTGTGGTCAGCGGCGTCGGGAACTCCACTGCCTCGTCAATATTGTCAAAACCGATCAGCGAAACGTCCTCGGGAACGCGCAGACCGCGTTCGAGCAGGGCGCGAAATGCTCCCAGCGCCATCTGGTCGTTGGCCACGAAGATGGCGGTCGGCATGTCTGTGCGCTTCTCACACACCGCGTCAAGCAACGCGCTGCACGCCAGATAGCCCGATTGTGGACTCCAGTCACCGCGCCAGATGCGTCCTGCTGGAAGTTTAGATTCGGACAGTACCGCTTCATAGATGCGGCGTCGCGCCTGCGCGGAATAGGAGTCCGTCGGTCCGCTGATATGGTCAATGTGCTGGTGTCCCAGATCGATCAGGTGATGCATGGCGTCGCTCACGCCTGACGTTTGTTCGAAGTCAACGGCGCTTGCCTCGTCCCACAGGCGTGGGCCGAGGACGACCAAGGGGATGCCCTGCGGCAGGTGGAGAGCCGCGTCATCCTGGAATTGTGACGGGATAATGGCAATGGCAGCGTCCACAGTCATCTCACCGAGTTTGGTGAATGCGCCGTCAGTGGCGCGCCGAGTCGACGCCTGAAGCGGTATCAACGTGGTGGCGTATCCGCGCTCAGCTGCCGCCTCTGAAATGGCTTCAAGGGAACGGTAGTTCCCAACGTCATGCAGGGAGTAGTACACCACTCCCAGGGTGTCGAACGAGCCGCGTTTCATGGCGCGTGCCGCACTGTTGGGTCTGTATCCCAGTTCTTTCATCGCTTCGAAGACTCGTTGGCGTTTGTCGTCGACAACGTAGGGTTCGCCGTTTGAGACGCGTGAAACGGTCTGCGGGGAAACACCCGCAAGTTTGGCGACATCAGCCATTGACGCGCGCTTGCGACGAACCGGCATCTCATGTCCTTTCAGTCATCTCACCCTTGACCGCGCGCACCGCATGTGATTGATCAATCATCGTCGACGGTCGAGGGGTCCAGACCGCCACGAACAGACGGCATCTGGACGCGAGACCAGCGTTCTTTCTTGAATGATAGCGTCATCAGATTCGTCAGGCGGCACTTGGTGACCTGCATAGTTTTGAAGTGTTTACCTTTCTGTTACACGGTGTCACCGAACTGTTGCGTTGGGCTGCTTTGCTACAGATAGTTCGTCGTTACGCTTCTGCCTTTCCTTGCGTGCGCAGCGAAGAACATCCAGTAACACCTCCAGATGAAGGCAGGAAGATGCATTCACGTCGTAATCGGCGCGTGGGTCTGGCGTGTGGAACCGGTGCTCTGGCTCTGGTTCTGACACCCCTGTGCATGGCGGCAGGTGTCGCCGACTCCCCCACGACGCATGAGACCAACAAACCAGAACAATGCACTGCATTCGACTCCGATGGCAACGTTGTTGCTCTGCAGCCGGGCGATTGTGCGCAATACGGTGTGGAGGGTCAGGGACGCACTGACGCTCACGCAAAGAACGTTATTCTCATCATCGGCGACGGCATGGGCCAGCAGGAAATCACCGCTGCTCGTAACTACCTCGTCGGCGCTGCCGGCCGTTTCAAAGGAATCGACGAGCTGACCAGTGAGGGACTGTACACTCACCACTCGGTCAACAAGGACGGCTCGTTCAACTACGTCACCGACTCAGCTGCATCGGGTACCGCATGGGCAACAGGCACGAAGACCTACAACAATGCGATCAGCGTTGACATCAAGGGTCAGCCCGTCGCCAACCTCATCGAAGTGGC
Organism: Actinomyces sp. HMSC065F12; assembly: GCF_001814535.1. Lineage (NCBI taxonomy): Bacteria > Bacillati > Actinomycetota > Actinomycetes > Actinomycetales > Actinomycetaceae > Actinomyces > Actinomyces sp. HMSC065F12. The sequence continues at coordinate 5,365 of NZ_KV816935.1, read as the reverse complement.
GAAGAACAAGGGCATGCGCACCGGTAACATCACGACGTCAGAGATCCAGGACGCAACACCTGCCGTCATGGGCGCTCACGTAACTGCTCGCTCGTGCTACGCCCCATCCGGCAAGAAGAAAGCGAAGTGCCCCGAAGATCAGCGCGTTAACGGCGGCCTGGGTTCCATTTCTGAGCAGCTCATCGATACCCGCGCCGACATCACCCTCGGCGGTGGCGCATCATTCTTCGACACAGAGGTCATGGCTGATTCCGGCAACACGAACCCGTTCCTGACCGGTAGCGCGAAGTACAACACTACCTGGATGAAGGGCGCAAGCGTCCTCGACAATGCCAAGAACAATGGCTACCAGGTGGTGACCACCGCTGACGAACTGAATCAGGTGACCGTAGCTAACCAAGATACCCCTGTTCTGGGCCTCTTCGCACCAAGCAACATGACGACCACCTTCGCGCCGTCACAGGCCACGATTGGCGGAGCGAAGGGCGAGGCCATCCAGTGCACGAAGCAGGACATCGGCACTGAGCCTGAACTGGAAGCCATGACCGACAAGGCTATCGAACTCCTGAACAAGGACAACGATAAGGGCTTCTTCCTCCAGATCGAGTCTGCCTCCATCGACAAGCGCGACCACGCGTCAGACGCATGCGGCCAGATCGGTGAGACCGAGCGCCTTGACCAGGCAACCCAGGCTGCCCTCGAATTCGCCAAGCGGGATGGTCAGACGCTGGTCATCGTCACTGCTGATCACTCTCACACAAGCCAGATCGTGGCTGATGGTTCCGACAACGTCTCCCCGGTGACGCGCCTGCTCACCGCTGACAATTCCACCATGAGCATCGCGTATGGCACGAATGCCAGCGGGTCGCAGCAGCACACGGGCGCTCAGTTGCGCATCGCTGCTTTCGGTCCGGGTGAAGAAAATGTTCTGGGTCAGACCGACCAAACCGACCTGTTCTTCACCATCGCCAATGCTCTGAACATGAACCCATACCTGAACAGTGCAGGCAACGGATCCAGCGCCCGCACCGCAGTGCCCACAGGAACGCTGCCAAAGCCCGTTCCCGCTCAGGATGCATTCACCACCTGCAGGATTGTTGAAAAGGACGGCACGGTTCACGTGCCCGCAGCCGGCGAATGTTCACAGTACGGTGCAGACGGCCCGCAGCGTTCAGGTTCTGAAGGCGAAGCCAAGAACGTCATCTTGTTCATCGGAGACGGCATGGGCGATTCGGAAATCACCTCCGCGCGCAACTACCTGTACGGTGCAAACGGACGCCTGCCCGGAGTCGACAATCTCGACTACACAGGCTCCTACACGCACTTCGCACTCAATAAGGACGGCACAGTCAACTACGTGACCGACTCGGCTGCCTCCGCCAGCGAATGGTCAACAGGTACCAAGACCTACAACGGCGCGATCGGTGTGGACCTGCAGGGAAATGCTGTGTCAAACCTGATGGAGAAGGCGAAAGCGGCCGGGTACAAGACCGGTAACGTCACCACCTCTGAAATCCAGGACGCCACACCTGCCGGCGCTGCCGTTCACGCACTGAACCGCAAGTGCTACGGACCTGAATACGACAAGAACAGCAGCTCCTGCCAGGGTGATGAGTACCTGAAGCAGTTCCGTGAAAACGGCGGACTCGGATCGATCTCCGAGCAGCTCGTGGACGTGCGCGCTGACGTGACACTGGGCGGTGGCGCAAAGGCCTTCGACCAGACAGTTCAGGTTGACGGCACATGGGGCGACACCACGAAGTGGACTGCCGGCAAGTCCGTCGTCGACAACGCCAGGGACAACGGTTTCCAGGTGGTCACCACCGCCGATGAGCTTGATGCTGTCACCAACGCCAACCAGGATGCACCTGTTCTGGGACTGTTCTCCCCCGGCAACATGCCCCGCATGTTCAACGAGACGGTTCCGACCACGGATGGCGCTTCGCTTCCGGCCCAGTCCTGTGAGTTCAACCCGGAGCGCACCGCGGAGATCCCCACACTGGCAGCAATGACTAAGAAGGCCATCAACCTGCTGCAGAACGACAAGGGCTTCTTCCTGCAGGTGGAGGCAGCCTCGATCGACAAGGCCGATCATGCTGCTGACGCATGCGGCCAGATCGGCGAGCTCGACGACCTCGACCAGGCCATCCAGGTGGCACAGAACTGGGTCGCCGCCAGCGGCCAGCCAACCCTGATTGTGGTAACCGCTGATCACGCGCATACCAGCCAGATCACCAGCGGGGGCACCGAGACATTCGGCCGCACCACCAAGCTGCGCACAGCCGATGGCTCCGACATGGTGATCAACTACGCCAACGTTGGAAGCAACGACGATGACGTGGCTCTCGGCGGCCAGGGACACACCGGTGCACAGCTGCGCGTCGCAGCCTCCGGCCCGGGTGCTGAGAACGTTGTGGGTCGCACCGACCAGTCCGACCTGTACTACACGATGATCAATGCTCTTGGCTTTGATTCCGCGCCGCTGGCTGTCGATAATCAATTCGTCGCCACGTCAGAGACCCCTGACCAAGGCAAAGGAAAGGGCACCGATCCTGCCGGCGGTAAGGGTCAGGTCAAGCCCGACACCACTGGTAAGGGCCAAGGCACCGATGCTGGCGACAAGAAGTACGCTGCCAGCCGTCCGGGAATGGCACGCACCGGCTCAACCGCAATTCCGCTCGCGGCCGCAGCTGCTGTGCTCGTCACGCTCGGCGCTGGCGCAGGTCTGTACACGCGTCGCCGCTCACACTAATCCCTAAGCTCCTTCGCGGAGCGCTCGCCGTGCCTCAGGGGCCTCACATGTGAGTTTTTCGCCCGGCGAGCTCACGCAGTCGCCCTCGTCAATTACTGACGAGGGCAACTTGCTGTCCAGAAACGATACCTGTTGTCTGAAACAAGCAGCGGAGGGGTGTACGAGGTTATGCAAGGGTCGGCCTGCTGTACGCAGGCCTTAATAACGACACGCAGGCGTTTGCGAGGGGCGTAGGAGCTGGCCGCCCACTGTGCGGCGCGTGTATCTCTTGGCGGCCCGCGGGCGGCTACGAGGGCGTATAGGGGCTGACCACAACTTCGACACGCTGCAAATCCTTGACTTCCGAAAATCCGGTCGACGCCATCGTGCGCCGCAACGCGCCTACGAAGTTCAGTGAACCGTCCGCCCTGGTGGAAGGGCCGTAGAGGATCTGTTTCATCGAGCCGACTGTGCCGACGTAGGCGCGGTGGCCTCGCGGCATATCCGGGTGGGTGGCCTCGGAGCCCCAATGCCATCCGCGGCCCGGAGCCTCCTCCGCGCGGGCCAGAGCTGCGCCCAGCATCACTGCGTCAGCGCCGCAGGCAATCGCCTTGGTCATATCGCCTGAGCGCCCTATACCACCATCGGCGATGACATGCACATATCGGCCACCCGACTCGTCCATGTAGTCGCGTCGCGCGGCCGCGACATCAGCGATTGCCGTTGCGGTGGGAGCATGAACACCCAGCGACTGGCGCGTCGAATGTGCCGCTCCCCCACCAAAGCCGACCAAAACTCCCGCTGCGCCAGTGCGCATGAGGTGCAGGGCAGCGGTCGTGGTGCACACGCCGCCAACGATGACCGGCACATCCAGCTCGTAGATGAAGCGCTTGAGGTTGAGCGGCTCACGGTGAGAGGACACGTGTTCGGCGGAAACGGTGGTTCCGCGAATGACGAAGAGATCCACACCTGCCTCGACCACTGAGCGCCAGTAGCGCTGAGTGCGCTGGGGCGACAATTTACCGGCGACTACCACTCCGGCCTGGCGAATTTCTTGTAGGCGTGCAGTGATGAGCTCAGGTTTAATCGGCTCAGAGTAGATCTGCTGCAGGCGCGCAATCGAGTGTTCTTCATCCAGCTGTTCGATTTCTTCGAGAACGGCGTCCGCATCCTCATACCGTGTCCACAGGCCGTCGAGGTCGAGCACGCCGATTCCACCGAGTTTGCCGAACTCGATCGCGGTTTTCGGACTCATCACCGAGTCCATGGGCGCTGCCATGATCGGGATATCCACGTGGTACGCGTCAATTTGCCAGCCGACGTTGACGTCCTCAGGATCGCGGGTGCGTCTGGCTGGGATCAGTGCGATGTCATCGAGCGAATAGGCTCGCCGGCCGCGTTTTCCTCTGCCGATTTCAACTTCATAGCTCACACTTCGATCCTAGCTGTCCGGGTGGATGTAGTGTTCGATTCACATGAGCGCTGTCATGATAGTGCAGCTCAGCACGGGGATAGTTCACAAATGCCCACGCTTCAGTGCACACTGGACATCGACAGGCAGCACAGCTAAGCGACTGACAGATCGACCTGTCAGTGGGTGGATCAGCTCGCCAAGGGCAGCACAAGAAAAGGAGCAGAAAATGACGTGGACCAATGAGCCGTGGCTTGGCTTTGACCTCGAAACAACCGGCGTCAATGTCGATGAAGACCGACTTGTCACGGCCGCCCTCGTACGTCGCGAGCACGGTGTGATGGACGCTGGAAGAGACGAGGTGCGCACGTGGCTGGCCGATCCTGGCATCGAGATTCCCGCGAGGGCGTCGGAGGTTCACGGGATTTCGACCGCGTATGCGCGCGAGCATGGCCGCCCGATCGTCGAAGTGCTTGACGAGGTAGCCTCTGCGCTGGTCGATCACTGGTCGAACGGCTTCCCGGTTGTTGCGTTTAATGGTTCGTATGACGTGAGTTTGCTTGATGCTGAGCTGCGGCGTCATGGTGCGGGCTCACTCGCGGAACGGTTAGGGGGCGAACCCGCGCCGTTGCTGGATCCGCTCGTGCTGGATCGGGCGCTCAATCGCTATCGAAGGGGCAAACGAACGTTGGCTATTCTCGCACCGGCATACGGGGTGCCGCTGGATGAAAACGCGCACACTGCGGAAGTTGATGTTGCCATGACCTTAGATCTGTTGGCAGCGATCGCTCGTGCGTACCCGCAGATCACGACCATGAGTGGCGCCGAGGTCCATGCCTTTGAGAAGCGTGCGCACCGTGAATGGGCGATCCATTTTGAAGAATTCCTGCGCTCGAAGGGGCGTGTGGAGCACATCAACACTGAGTGGCCGCTGTAGCCGACGGTTTACCCGCACTGTATTCGACGTTTTCACTGTCCGTCTGTGCTGGCGTGCCGCGGTGCTGTGGCCGGCCAAGCTGCAGTCTTGTCATGTTGGCATGCTGCCGACTTAGTTGTACATGCAGCACCAGTGCCACCTGTCACTAAGCAGATGTGCAGACTCTCTAGTTCTCTAGCCCTCTCCTCCGCTCAGTCGCTGCTTTTCCCTGTTGGCTTGGCGTTCTCTTCTCGTGGGTTAGTGTCCGTGGGCTTTTTCGGCGTGGTCGGTGAGGACTTGGTGGGGT
>NZ_KV816934.1:0-1376 GCF_001814535.1 Actinomyces sp. HMSC065F12 | reverse complement strand
CACCCTCAACAGGCTCCTCCGCAAAGGCGCAGACACACCCTCGACACGCATCAACGCTTCTGCCCCTCACGTAGACCCAGCTCAATATACCGAGTTTTCCTTGCATCGCTCCGACGCAACCCCCCATTGGGACACAAGCCCCGCACCATTTGGGAAGAACGCGCACGGAGAGCCGTATCCGACCTACGACGCGTGGGCTTCAAAGAATTTAAACTCGAGAGGTGTTCCGAATTATAGATTTCAAGATACAAACGGCGCCTTGCCTGACTCAGTTGTGCGCCATAGCAGCCTTCAACAAATCAAGGAAAAGTATGGACGATTCGTCGACCGGATCGGTCATCCAGGGGGACAATTCGTCGCATCGGCACCTGAAGGCCGTCATATTCCATTTGAAAAGCGATCAATGCCGCCTCCGAAAGCTCATGACCGTCTCTACGGTTATCAGCTGGGTGAACTGCCTCGTGGCTACTCTGTTGAAGAGGGTACAATCGCCCCCGCATTAGGATTTGAAGGCGGAGGTAAGCAATTCATCTTCTTAAATGAACGAGGTGAAATGGTGTCAATTGCAGAGTGCATAGAGAAAGGAATTCTCCTCGAATGGATACACTGAGTTTCGATGAGTTACGGCCTTTAGCTGAATGCCGATGGGCCCGATTTGCACTCAACGAGGTAGCACATGAATCTGTCACGCTGAGCTACGACTATGGCGACCCCGCCCTCCACGTGGTACACCACAACGACGGATCTTTCGCATTCGGTTCAAGCGGTCGAGGTGGTCCTATTTCCTTCTCACTTGTCACTATGGACGCACAGATTGCCCTACGCTGGCTTATCTTAAACGCCAGCTTCCCCTATCGATACGCTCGCGCCTACCTGCAGTTCTCCATTCCTCACCGAACTAGTCAGATACGGGAAGGATATGCTCTCCACCGCTTGACGCGCACACTTTCGACTCTGCGAGCTCCAGATGGCGAACTTCTGCCGATGAAGATGAGCGACGACCTTGTACATGACGTCTCCCAATGCGTGCGCTACTCTCACATTCATGACATAGAGGTACACGACCTGGTCGATTCAGTGACCAACGCAAACGGAGAACCTTCGCTTTCCCAATTCCTTGCCCCTTAGAGCCAACGCAAGAAAACTCTGAGAGCGGAGGCTCCACCCGGAGCTGGATGGCTCTCATATGTTCAGACCGTATAATGAAGGATAAGACTCCGTCACATGTCTTAAGAATAAGGGATGATGCAATATTGACGCTCACGAGTCTTGATGAGCCGTTTTTCGAGGAGCTGTCGAAGCTGGCGGATTGTGCAGATGTTCATTTTATGCGCAATATACACCATCCTCGTTCGATCAGTATCAGTCATGCTGGT